>CAZKFC010000008.1:0-12771 GCA_964552005.1 uncultured Methanosarcinales archaeon | reverse complement strand
CAAATTCTTTTGTGACAGATTCATAACCAAAATATTCGCCAAACACCATGCCAAAAATAATTGAGGCAATAGATGCTATTATGAATGCATTGAGAAAATTTTTTGCACCCGGCATTTTTTTCTTTAAAAATGTAAACAAAGCCAATGTTACAAGGCCGTAACCAACATCTCCCAACATAAAACCAAAAAATATAGGAAATGTTAAAAACATGAAAAAAGTCGGGTCAATTTCTTTGTAACTCGGCAGTGTATATAAGTTCATGAAAGCTTCAAACGGCTCTACTATCTTTGGATGATTAAATGCGATTGGCACATTATCTTTTTTTTGTGGTTTTTCAATATTTATCATAATCTTGTCTTTTGTAATCTCATTTAAAGTTTCTTTAAGTTTGCTAACATTCTGTTTAGGAATCCATCCTTTTATAAGAAAAGTGTTTTTTGTAGTGGCAAATTTTAATGGAGCTTCAGCTTTATCAGTTTCAATTTTCAGCTTTTTTTCAGCTTGCAACAAAAAATCAGAATGTTCAATTTTCAATTTTTCAATTTCTAACTGCAATTCCTTCAATTTTTTTATGACAACATCCAGCTCATTATCTAATTTTACAAATCTAATGGCAGATTTAGACTTTAACTTATAATGCTTTTTTATGATAGGATTGTCAATTGGAGAGAAGTCATATTTATTTAATAATTGGCTTACTTTTTCTTTCTTGGTTTTTTCAACAAACAAGGCTATTAATGAAAGTCCTTCATAATTTATTGAGTGTAGAATGTGTTTTTTTGATACCTTTTCAATATTCTTTTCTAATTCTTCTTGTAGGCAGTTAACAAAACCAATGAAATGAACAAAATTTTTATACTCAGCGCCTTTCTCAATTTTTTTCTCAATTTTTAAATTTTTTAATGCGTTCTCAATTTCTTTTTTTGAATATATCTTTCTTATTTGTTCAAAATATTCTTTTTTTTCAAATAATCCACTAACTTTATTATATATCTTGTCAGTGTTTTTTTCTATGTCTGATAATGATATATTATTATTGGTTTGTCTGCTGTTGGAAATGCCCAGATTTGAGATTAAAGTCCTTACCTTAACAAGTAATTCAGCGTATCTTTCATTTTTTTCAAATGGTTTTCCAATATCGAAAACATCCTTATCACTTTTTTTTGTGTAATCTTCAATATGTACAACGTTCATGTTGTATAATTCTTCAATAACATTTTTCATGTGGGTTTTAGGACCAAACACAGTTATTTTTCGCATAGGTTTAGCTTTCATCATTTTAAATTCCTTATCTTTTGTTCTAATTTTTCTAAAACAAAGTCAACCGCTTTAGGAATGTTTTTTTCGGCTTTTTTCCTCATTTTTTTGAGTTCTTCTTGAATATTCTTTATTGATAAATCTTTTTCATGGTCAATCTTCTTTTTTTCCAATGCAATTTTCTCATTTTTTTTCTTTTCAAGAAAGTCTCTTTTCTTGACTAACATGTTCATTGACTCTGTTTTGGCATCTGCAATGATTTCATCCCTTTTTGTATAGGCATCTTTTATAATATTTTCAGCTTTGTCTTCAATCTTTTTTACCTGTAAACTGAACTCGTCCAGAACCTCAGTTTCTTCTTTATTCATTTTTTACCCTCATTTTTATTGATAAATCTAATCCAGATTAAGAATTTTTATTCTCTGTATTTTGTCGTGAATCATTGGAGGTAAAAAAGGACTTTGTAAGTATATTTAAAGTTATCGTATATAGAGGCGCTGTCCCAAGAGTCACTTTGATGCAAAAGATGTGTGTGTGCCGGTGTAAAAGTCTCGTCAGAATTAATACACCTGTGGCTACACTAAAACAATAAAAAAATTATAAAAATAAAGATTTGGGACAACGCCGTATATAGAACTAACATTTTTAAATATACAACTGTTTTGCTTATTTTGATGCTTACTAAACTAACACCAGCGATGAAGCAGTACATGAATATTAAAAATAAATATAGGGATTGTATAGTTTTTTTTCGCATGGGTGATTTCTATGAAACTTTTTTTGAGGATGCAAAAATAACTTCTAGGGCATTAGACATTGCCCTGACAAAAAGAGGTATTAAGAATTCTGAGCAGTCTATACCTTTAGCAGGTATTCCCTATCATTCTTTAGATTCTTATTTAGGAAAAATGATCAAACAGGGCTATAAAATAGCTATTGTTGAGCAAATGGAAGATCCAAAGGAGGCTAAGGGGGTTGTTAAAAGAGACCTTACTAGGATAGTAACACCGGGAACTGTGATAGATCAGAATTTAATAGGGAAAAATAATAATTATATTGCAGCATTAAGCATAGGTAAAGATAATTACGGGATATCTTTTATTGACATATCAACAGGTGACTTCTTCACAACTGAGTTGGATGGTTTTGATAATGTTGTTGTTGAAATATTAAAACACAACCCTTCAGAAGTAATTTTGCCGTTAAGCTTTGAAAATTCTGATTTAGCAAAGAAAATCGAGCATAATTTAATCTCTTATGTAAGTGATGTTGATTATTACCTGGAAAATGCCAAAAAGTCTATAAAAAAGCATTTCAATGTTTTTTCATTAGAAGGTTTCGGCTTAAAACAAAAAGATCTGGCAGTTAGTGCATCTGGTGCTTTATTATCTTATTTGCACGACACACAAAAAAATAGCCTTAGCCATATCAAGACAATAAAATATTATTCAAAAAAAGACTATTTAGATATGGACATAACCACTATTAAGAATCTTGAATTACTAAGAAATGTGCGTGAAGATACTGATGAAATTACTCTATTAAAAGTACTGGACAAAACTTTAACTCCGATGGGCAGCAGATTATTAACTAATTTTTTGTTAAAACCCTTGTTAGATGTTGCCAAGATTAACGAAAGGTTGCTGGCAGTTGAGGAATTCGTTAATAAGCCATTTACAAATGAAGAGCTGCGTGATTTGCTCAAGAACATATCAGATTTAGAGAGGTTGGTCAGCCGGATAAATTATGGTAATTCTAATCCTAGGGATTTGGTGTTTTTGCAAGGTTCTCTTGAGTTGATTCCGGAAATTAAGAATTTATTGAATGATGTGGAGTCAGTACTGTTGAATAAACTTTTAAATATGGATAGTCTGGCCCATGTATCAAAACTTATAGATGATTCTATTGTTGACGATCCGCCTGCTAATATAACAGAGGGAAATTTCATAAAAAAAGGTTATAATGAAGAACTTGACAATCTACGTAATATTTCTTTCAATGCTAAAAAGGTTATAAAAGAGATTGAGGAGAAGGAAAAAAAAGAAACCGGAATAAAATCCCTGAAAATAAGGTATAACAAGGTTTTTGGGTATTATATAGATGTTACCAAACCAAATTTAAAGTTAGTTCCTGAGCATTATATAAAAAAACAGACATTAGTTAATAGTGAGAGATTCATTACTGAAGAATTAAAGGAGTTAGAAGAAAAGATTCTTACAGCAGATGAGAAGATAATTGCTTTAGAACAGCAATTGTTTAACGAAATTGTTGACATTATTAAAAAAGAAACTGTTAAGATACAAGACATAGCTGACAAGATTGCTTACTTAGATGTGTTAAGTTCTTTTAGCATGGTATCATTAAAAAATAATTATGTGAAGCCGATGATTAATAATAATTTCAAGTTAAGGCTGAAAAACAGTAGGCATCCTGTTGTTGAGAAGATAACGGATTTCATCCCAAATAACGCTGAAATCACTTCTGAAAACAGGGTAATGATTATTACTGGGCCGAACATGGCTGGTAAATCTGTTTTTATGCGCCAGGTTGCTTTGAATGTGATAATGGCTCAAATAGGTTGTTTTGTTGCTGCTGATGAAGCAGAGCTTGGTGTTGTAGACAAGATTTTCTGCAGGACAGGTGCTATTGACGATATCAGCCACGGCCAAAGCACGTTTATGGTGGAAATGAGCGAGACAGCCCAGATATTGAACAATGCAACTTCCAACTCATTAATTATATTAGATGAAATAGGTCGTGGAACAAGTACTTATGACGGTGTTGCGATTGCATGGGCAGTTGCTGAACATATTGCCAAAAATATTAAGGCAAAGACAATGTTTGCCACTCATTACCACGTCCTCAATAATCTTGAGAAGGAAGTTAGTGGCGTTAAAAATTATAACATTGCAGTTGAAGAAAAAGAGAATAAAGTTATTTTCTTAAGAAAAATTTTGGAGGGAGGCACGGATAAAAGTTATGGTATACATGTTGCTAAACTTGCGGGAATGCCACAATCTGTCATTGATAGGAGCAGAGAGATACAGTTTAAATTAGAGCAGGAAGACGAGATTTCTGAAAAAATTATCATTGAAACAAGAAAAACTAAAGAGAAAGATAAAGTAAGAAAAGAAGTGGAAGAAGTTGATAGGTTAATTAAGATGAAGCAGTTGACTTTGGATGAGATTTAATTTTATTATAAATTTTTTCAAGAACTTGGTTAATTTCCTTATTTGTTGTGTCAATAACAATGTCATAGTGTTTTTTTTGGAAAGGGTCTATATTATAATATTTTTTATATCTTTTTTTATCAGATTCCTGCCTTTCCCTTAATCCGTTTAATGCTTCCCCGACATTTTTAAAGAATTCAAGATTTCTCTTCTCGTTATAAATCCTTTCAGCTCTCACTTTTTCATCCGCATCCAAGTATATCTTTACTGAATCAGGAATAAAATAATATGATAATCTACCGTCTATGACAAAATTATCTTCTTTACTTAATTGTTTTTGCCAGTTATCTGCTTCTTTATCAGTAAAGTCAGTTGTCTCTCCTAGTTTATTTAAATCATTAATACTCATATTTTGCTTTTTAGCTAGGTTTCTTCTGAAATCACCAACTGAATAATGTTTATAGCCGAGTTTTTTAGCTAGTAATTTGGCAATTGTGCTTTTGCCTGAGCCGGGTGTGCCGGAAATTGTGATTCTCATATCTTTTTTGAAACTGCTGTGATATATATATTTTATCAATAATTTTAAAATAACATAATTAATATCCATTTTGATAAGTGGGGGGGTGACCTTATATGGGTAAACTATGTAAAGAATTTATGGATTTTTTGAACGAGTACAAAGTACTAGGACTAGCTATAGCATTTATTATTGGTGGTGCTGCATCTGCATTAGTTAAATCACTAGTTGATAATATTATAATGCCTTTTGTTGGTGCATTAATACCTGGCGGTGCTTGGAGAGAAGCAACCTTTTCTTTAGGGAATATTGTTTTTGGTTGGGGTGCATTCCTTGGAGAACTAATCAACTTTATACTTATTGCATTTGTAGTGTTTATGATTGCAAAAATGTTATTAAAAGAGAAGAAAGTTACAAAAAAATAACATCTTTTTCTTCTTCTATTTCTTTTTTTATCTTAAATAAATTATAAATTAATTTTTTTATTTTGTTGAAAGACTTGGATTTTTTTAATACAGAAAATGCAAATTTATCTTTTCCAACTCTTTTCATTTCTTTTAAACCTTGTTCTATATCATCAAAGTTATGTATAGCTGTAACACTAATTACAATGTCAAATTCATTATCTTTAAATGGAAGTGATTCAGCTTTCCCTTTTATTATTCTAGAATCTTTACTCATTTTACTTGGATCTATTCCAATACAGTTACAATCAAAATAATCTAGTGAGAAACCTGTGCCGCAACCGACATCTAATAACTTGTCAAATTTGTTAATTTCTAAATTGTCTTTAATAATCTTCAATTTCTTTAACTGTTCTTCTTTATGAAGTTCGTCATATCCATTAGCTATTTCATCATAATATGTCATATTTTAAAGATAATTATTAATAATTAAAAATATTATCAAAATAAAAAATGAAAAATGAATGTAAGAATATTCTAAAAAAATTGACAGCCAAAAAATACATTTTCTTTACAGACAGGGGCAACTCAAGTATTAAATTAGCTTTAAAGTTAGCTAACCATCTAGGAAAATCAAAATTATTCTTACAAGATCAAGGCGGTTGGATTACGTATGAACAGTTTGCTAAAAAACTGAAATTTGAATATGAATATTTAGATACTGATTACGGACTAATGAAAGTTGATATTCTAAACAAACATCTGGATAAATATTCTGTTTTATTGATAAATTCAATGCCTGGCTATGTTGTATTGCAGCCAATGGAAAAAATTTCTGCATTATGTAAAAAAACAGGCTCTTTCTTGATTAATGATGTATCAGGAAGTATTGGGACTAAGGAAGCTAAATACGGTGATTTGGTTATTGGCAGTTTTGGCAGGTGGAAACCTGTTAATATTGAATATGGTGGCTTTATTGCTTTTAATAATAAATCATACGAGAAATTTTTAAAAGATAATTTTAAGAAACAGTTGAAAGATTTCTACAAAGATTTACATAATAAGCTAAAATCATTACCAGAGCGATTAAAGAACTTTGATAATATAAATAAAAAAGTAAAGAAACAGTTGAAAGATTTTGACGTAATACATAGAGATAGTAAGGGTATTAATGTTATTGTAAAAACAGATTCACCAGAAAGAAAAGCTGAAGTTATTGATTTCTGTAAAACCTATGGTTATGAATTCACCTTATGTCCACGTTACATTAGAGTATTAGATGAGGCGGTTAGCATCGAGATAAAAAGACGGAATTGATTCTTTGTTAATTTTTCCAGGCATGTTGCGTTTTACAGATAGTTCTTTTATCACATATCCTTGTTTTGCTTTAGGATTAACAAAATTAATATCTTCCCACCCACACACTTCTTCAACAAAAATCGGTGGTCCGTCATAACTTTCACATGTTCTTTTTGCTAATGAAGCTACGCAAGCGTCATAATAAATACCGCCAAAGCCGAGTACAAGGTCAGTTAAAGGAGTATCTTGGGTTAGTAAAAGTATTTGTAACAAAAGATTAGGTTCAAGGTAAGCATCTTCTGGAGCTATTTCCCACACTTTTTTTAGCTTAGATGGAAAATGTCGAAATCTGCTTTGACGATTTTCAGGTATAATAATAACAGGTTTTGACCAACTTTCAACAAAAAATGAAGCATAACCAATCAAAAATTGATATTCTTCACTATAAGACTTTGCAAAATCAAGATGAACTAATATTAAAGCATCTATATCAGTTAATGTTTTTTCAAGTGTCATAAACGGGAGTGTTGTCAATTTATTTTTAAAAATATTGTTAACAAAATTTAAATATCATTTCTATTTTAATGAAAAAAGGTGATAACATGGCATTACAATTACCAGAATCAATGGAAGAACTAGTATATTGGACCTCAAGAAATATAGGTGAAGGAAAGGTTAAGGCATGGGTTTATAGAGAGGATTGTCCTGAATGTGGAAAAGCTAAAATGGGCAAACCAACAGATGATAAAGGTAAAGTGAAGATAAGAGCAAAATATTATGAATGTCCAGAATGCCATCATAAAATAGACAAATCAGAATATGAAAACACATTAACTTGTAATATCATATATACGTGTCCTCATTGTAAACATTCTAATGAAACACAAGTTCCTTTTATTAGAAAGTCCTATAAGGGAGTAAAAGCTATTGTCTTTCAATGCAAGAATTGCAGTGAAAAAATTGCCATAACAAAGAAAATGAAGGATGTTTAAGCAATAAATTTAAAAAATAGTATATGTTAAATTCTATTATATTATTGTTTTGGGGGTATTTATTATGACTGAAAAAGATAAAAAAGTAAAGTTTGAAATTGACAATGGTAGAGAATTTTTTGCAGATGAAGTCGGTATTATGCATAATCCATTAAAAATTATACTGGATTTTAGAAGTATTACTCCTAGGATAGATGTGCGCAACCAGGAGTTCCAGCCGATTGTGTTAAGGCATAACACAGTTATAATGGATCCTTTTACTGCAAAAACGTTCTTGAATTTATTAAAGAAAAATCTGGCAAATTATGAAAAACAGTTTGGTAAAATTAAAAAGCCTGAACAATTAAAAATGTCTGAGAAGAAAGGTAAAAAGAAAGTAAAAAAATCTAATAAGGCACCTACATATTTCGGCTAAACTTTCTTTGTTTGGAAATGAAGGTTACCAGTAAAATAATATCAGAAGTTGTTGGAGAATTACTTGGAGAAGATGCTGTCAATGTAGCTTTCTATATAAAGGGCAAGAATCATGTTTCAGAGTTGAAAGTTGCAAAAGACCTTAATATAGATGTGCACGCTGCCCGTTCCATCTTATATAAGTTGTACGAGAATAACCTTGCAGTATTTGAAAGAAAGAAAGACAGGCAGAAAGGATGGTATTTAACGTATTGGGATTTTTATCCGGATAATATCCCTCACCTGTACAAAAAAATTTTGAAAAAGAAGATTGAGAAATTGAATAATAGGTTGAAAAGCGAGGAAAACAACGAATTTTACATGTGTAGCAATGCTTGTGTGAGGATGGATTTTGAAAAAGCAGTTAGTTTTGATTTTAAATGTCCAGAATGTGGTCAGTTAATGAATCCAATGAATAATAAGCGCACAATAGAATTTATCCATGAACAGATTCATGATTTGAAAAAAGAGTTAGCGAAAGCCTGACTTTACCCAAGCAATAGTTTCTTTCAAACCTTCTTCTAGAGTATATTTCGGTTGCCAATTTAATAATTTTTTAGCTTTTGTAATGTCTAAAGAATTTCTTAACAATTCACCTGGTCGAGCTGGTTCGTGTTTTGGCTCGCCTTGGTAATCTGTTATTTTTTTCATTATATTAAATAGCTCAATTACACTAGTTTCAGTACCTGTGCCGATATTGAAAGCTTCATAATCACCCTTTTCCATAGCTAGTAAATTAGCATTAACAACGTCTTTAACATACACATAATCACGGGTTTGTTTTCCATCACCATACATAACAGGCTGTTTTTTGTCCAACATTAAATTTGAAAATATTGCAATAACGCCCGCTTCTCCTTTTGGATCTTGATATTTACCATACACATTTGAATATCTTAATGTAGTATATTTTAGGTTATGCAATTTATTATATATATACATGTAATTTTCTCCTGATAGTTTTGAAATGCCATATGGTGATAAAGGATTTTTTTTGGCAGTTTCCTTTATTGGTAATTCAGCATCATCGCCATAAATAACACCGCCAGAACTAATGTTGATGAATTTTTTGATTTTATATTTAATAGAATTCTGCAATAAATTAAGTAAACCAATTACATTTACATCTCTGTCATATACAGGATTTTCAACAGATTTTCTAACATCTATCTGGGCAGCGTGATGGTTGACAATATCAAAATTATGTTCTTTGAAAATTTTTTCAATATCTTTATCTCGGATATCAATGTTGTAGAACTTTGCCTTTGGGTTAAGGTTATTTTTTTTGCCAGTAACAAGATTGTCAATAATAACAACGTCATGTCCATGCTCTATTAAAGCATTAACTAGATTAGCTCCTATAAAACCTGCTCCTCCAGTAACTAAGATTTTCATTTACAGATGGAAAAACCAGTTTGTTTTTATTGTTTTTCAATTTTTAGAGAAAGCTTTATATATACTGAAAAATAAAGATTTTATTATAAATTTATGAGGTATTAAAATGGCAATGTCCGATCATTTTGAAAAATATAAGAAAAAATCAGTTGAAGATTTAATTAAGGAAGCAAAGGAATTATCAGAAAAACCAGCTACAGATGAAAGAATAGAAAAATCGTTGGCTCTTGCCAAGGCATATGGAAAAAAGTCAGAAGAATATTTGCGTGAACATAGGACAAAATTACATAAATCCTTTGATGAAGCAAAGGGATTAGAAGATAAAATTAAAGAAATTGAGAAGGAAGAAGTGCCTGAGGAAGGCCATAGCCCACAAAAAACCTCAAAATTTTTAATAGATATCTTAAGGACAGTCATACCTGCTTTAGAGGAACATGGATATGCAATAGTTGAAGATACCACAGATTCTATGCTGTATCAGCAATGGGAATTATATACAAACATTGCTGCTCGGACAATGGGTATTGAGAAAGTAAAAAATGGTGAAGACTTAAGAGCTTATATAAATGACCTTATTAAACATGGTGAAGTTAGAAAAGCACGAGATGTGATTAAGGAAGTCTTTGCTCATCACAAAGCAAATACTGAAGGAGAACATATTTATAGATTTCTTTTACCAGAAGAGCAGCATGAATATCATGAAAAATTAGCAGAACGAATCTCAAAAGAGGTCGGTGATAATGTTAAAGATTTTGATGATAAGAAACAAAAACAATTGTATAATCAAATTGTAGGAGATCGACATAAACTGCTTTTTGCAATGAGTTTATTAGGCCAGGAAGACTATAAACAATTAATTAGTAGATTAAAACCAAAAGATTACACACCAAGAGATTAGCAACTACCTGACCTTACCTTTTCTTACTTTTTTTGTTTTTATATTTTCTTTATCTGTTTGTAATTGCTTATTTTTATAGAGAACTTTATTATTTTTCACGTAAATGTTTATTTTCATGAAATCCTGGAATTTTAGTGTATTAGATTGAGGTTTAATTCCTTTTATGTAAACTTGGTCACCTGGCTTGCTATTAGGAGCTTCAAGGACTTCTACAACAGACATGTCACTATTTTCAGCTGCCAATAACATTCCTTCTGACTTTTCTCCTCTTAGATTAGCATGTTCTAAATTAGATACAACAACAATATGCTTGCCTACTAAAACTTTAGAATCAGGATAATAAGGTTTTAATCCAGCTACTAACTGTCTTGTTTCTTTACCTAAATCAATATTTAACAAAATTAATTTATCTGCTTTATAATGATCACTGACAGACTTAACTTTGGCCACTTTTAAATTTAATTTTGAGAATTCATCTTCAGTTTTAACTTCAGGTTTTGGCAAGTTTAAGTCTACTTTCTCAAGTTTTTTTAATATAATAGAAGCTTTTGCTATTGATTTATTTTCTAATCTTTTTGGAATATCAGACCATTTTAAGTCTTTTAAAGACAATTGTTTTTCAACAGATTTAGAAAATTCTGGCAAAATTGGTTTTATTACTATACTTAAAACTTTTACAATATTGGCACAATCTGTTAGTATTTGTTGAGTTTCCCTAAAAAATCTTTCAGATTTTTTGGGCCCAGAAAATCCTTGATTTTCTAGGGCTTCTTTATTTGTTTTTACTAGCTCCCATGGCTGGTTATCTTGGAAATATTTGTTGCCTTCTGCACTTATTTCTAGTATAAATTTAACTGCATCTCTGTAATTAAAGGATTCATATGCTTTTTTTACTAAATCAGCTTTTCTAACTACATCATCAATTAATCTAGTATCTCTTACTTTGCTTAGTTTACCTTTGAAGTTTTTATTAGTGAAAGATAATGTTCTGTAAACAAAATTAGCTATATTGGCAACTAACTCATTATTTATTTTTGCTTTAAAATTTTCTATATCTAAATCCAGGTCTGTCATTGTATGAGTTAAATTAGAAGCAAAATAATATCTAACTAAATGAGGATCTACTTTTTTTCTGAACTGTTCAGCTGTAATATATGTACCTCTAGACTTTGACATCTTTTCCTTGTTAATATTGAGAAAGCCGTGCACTACAATATTATCCGGTATATTAAAGTTGGAGCCCATTAGGACAGCAGGCCAGAATAGTAGATGGAAATAAATGATGTCTTTACCTATAATATGAGTTATTTTAGATTCATTCCAATATTTTTCTGCTTTCTTTACGTCTCCTTTCAAGTAGTTAGCTAAAGTTGCTATATAACCTATTGGAGCGTCTAACCAGACATAGAAATATTTATCTTTTTCACCAGGTATTTTAAATCCAAAATAAGGCGGATCTCTGGATATGTTCCAGTCTTGCAGACCTTCTTTAACCCAAGTTAAAATTTGGTTTTTAATTTCTGGCTGTAATTTTTTATTAGTTTTAAGCCATTTTTCTAGTTTTTTTGAGAATTTGCTTAATTTGAAAAAATAATGTTTGGAGAATTTTCTAATTGGTTTTTTTCCGCAAATAGCACAATACGGGTTAATTAAATCTACTGTTGCATATGTTGAATTACATTTCTCGCAATTATCTCCATACTGGTCTTTAGCGCCGCATTTCGGGCAGATGCCTTTCACGAATCTATCCGGCAAATATCGTTTATCGTGTTCACAATAAGTTAATTCTATTTCTTTAGTATAGATATGCCCTTTCTTCTTTAATCTATTAAATATCAATTCTGTGAAATATTTAGATTCCTTACTATGTGTCGTATAAAATGAGTCATAATCAACACCATATGCTTTCAAATCTGCTAAATGACTTTTATACCAGGCTTTAATAAATTGTTCAGGTGTTTTGCCTTGTTTTTTAGCATTTATCTCTATAGGTGTGCCGTGAGTATCTTCTGCGCAGCAATAAACAGCGTTTTTTCCTATTAATTTCAAGAACCTAGCATAGATATCTGTCTGTATATGTTCAACCATATGGCCTATATGCAAAGGTCCATTGGCGTACGGCAGAGCGCTTGTAATATAGATTTTTTCGTTTGGCATAGTTAACTAAATAAACATACTTCATATATAAATCTTATGAGCACTGGACATTCTCGTGTGACATTTATAAATCACCAATACTTAATTATATATAAATAAAGTGATTAAAAATGCCTCGCCTGTCCTTACAAGTTAGAAATGAATTAGTACTATTAATTAATCGAAATGTTTCTATAAATAAAATATCCAAAAAGCTTAATCTAGCAAAATCTACTATCTATTACTATT
>CAZKFC010000007.1:0-38618 GCA_964552005.1 uncultured Methanosarcinales archaeon | reverse complement strand
AGTAATATGGAATACAACGCCTGTTACAAGTATCCTCGTTAGAGGACAAAAATTTATATTGAGTAGGAAACGACGGCTTCGCCACGAGATAATAAAATTTTTGAGTTGATTTCTGGCACGAATCGTAAGATTTATATATACTATAGTATACCACAGTATACAGGTGAATACAAATGTCTGCAACTACAATAAAAATTCATGAAGATACAAAAACACAAATAGACCAATTTAGAGAATATAAAAATGAAAGTTATGATGAAGTTTTAAGAAAATTGATATATATAGCTAAAAAAACAAAATCCGAACCTGAATTAAGCAAAGAAGCTGTTGAGGCAATTGAAAAAGCAAGAGAAAGAATTAAAAGCGGAAACTTTATTACTGAAGAAGAAGCTAAAAAAAGGTTAGGATTTTAAATGTTTAAAGTCATATTTGATCCAAAAGCTATTGAATTTCTTTGGAAAACAGAGAAAGAAATAGCTAAAAGGATTTATGATAAAATAATCTCCACTAAGCCAAATCCTCATCATTTTTGGGAAAGATTGACCAAGAGAAAAGATTATAAGCTTAGGATTGGAGATTATAGAGCTGTTGCAGATATTGATGATAATTCTAAAACAATTGAAGTCACTTTAATTGGCCATAGAAAAAACGTATATAAGAATCTGTAGTGCTAGAAATCAATTGAATGTAACGACCTGTTATGTCCTCCGAAAGTGTGTTTTAGCTTGAAGACTCAAAATATTGATGCCTAAAAATGGTTTCTCGAAGAGAAAAAATGCGAGATTAGAAGTAAAAACAAAACTAAAGTAAAATGCGAATTTGGAAAAGAGCTTCTATAATTAATAAAATAGGTTCAAAGTCCTTTTAATTTACTTTAATTTAACTATAACTTTAATTGCCCCTGTCAGTGGCTGAAAATAAAATTTTACCGTTACAGACGCCGCCTGCTCCTACCGGAATTTTCAATTTCCAGTATGTCGAGTTTATTGAATCAGTAGCTTCATCAGTCCGTTGGGGAACATAAAAACCAGATATCATTGCTGAGCTCGCAGTCAATGGCGTTTGAGAGCTCCATGCTGTGCCATTTACAATATCATATCTTTCAAAATCAACGTCAATAGTCCCAAAGGTGCAGTTGAAAGAAAGCCCGTCGCCTAATGTATTTCCACCACCCTGGACACTAATGTTAGCGTCTCTGTTACCCGCATTTGTTATATTGGCAAGTGTATCATTAGATTCCTGGTTAACTCCAAGTTCGCCATAATCAAGAACAGGGTCCATTTTAATAGCTACTAATGGATTAACTGTGCCAGGAGATGATTCATTTGTACCGGTTGAATTTAGAGCATCAATGCCTGTCGCATTACAATACCATGTACCGTTATTTGCAAAATAATTTACAGAGAAAGTGCATGTAAAATTAGTGTAAAAATCTATTGGCGTAACTCGTGAACATGATGTATTACTATACCTGAAATTTTGGTCTTGAGGACCTGCTGCACTTGCAGTATAATAATGGAAAGTGGCGTTAGCCCTATCAGTATTATTATCAAAATCATACACTGTAAAGTTACATTGAACTGTTATATTATCATAGGCAAGCAGATCAATAGATGAGGGTATCACTACATTTAGTACATCTGGAGCAGCGTTCGTGATATTAACAGTGGTATTAACAATATATGTTTCATTATACAACTGTCCCATCCCCAGCTTGCTAAAAAATGGTGTTAGCCATAATAATAAAAATGCTATACCCAAAACTAAAAACATACTTAATAACTTTTCTTTGTTAGATTTCATAATCCCTCGCCCTATTATATATTAATTTTGATTTAGTTTTTTTGAATAAAGTATTTCATTAAATTAAGCAAATCCTCTTTATTAGACATAGACCTCATCAGATCCGCTAATTCTTTAGTATGATATATGGTTTCCACCCAGTCTGCAAAATCATTTGTATTGTCATGCACATGATAGTAAAACGTAAAATCGTCCATATTTGACAAGACATCATGAAGCTCAGAAATGCTCCTTATTACATCACCGTTCTTTACAAAGAAATACTGTTCAGGGATTGTCTTTACCGGATTATCTTCTTTAAATAAATAAGCGAATTTATCAACATTTATTGTGGTTTGGTTATTTAACAAATCAGGTTGCTCTTCTTTTTCTTCAACAACCTTTGTATCAATTGTTTTTGTAGTCGTTGGTGCTGCACCTTTAAACATCTCAATATTCTTTATAAAGGGTATTTTCTCAAGGTATGCGCCAAAATCAACTTCATTAATCACAACCAAATAATACATTGCCAAGCCAAGTATGACAAGTATCCCCAATATAACTCCCAGTACTTCAATACCTTTCTCCTTGACCTTTGAAAAGAAAGTTGTGAAGCCTGTTATCACAGAAGATTCTTTTATTATGTCCTTTGGATAAATCAAGACAATGGTCTTTGTGGTCTTTGCAGATTCTGAATTGTCATCACTTAACAAAACATATGAATGGCTTTCCTTGTCAAAAGATAATTTAGGATATTGCCACATTATTACTGGATCAGGGTTAACAACTGTATAATCAGGATTTTTTATATCTATGCTTGAGACATCGCCCGCAACAGTTTTTGGTATTATTTCTATGACAATAACATTGTTAAGCTGTTCAGGGTTTTCATATGAAAAAGTCTTTTCAACATACACTCTGTTTTCATCTGAATTGTCCAGATACTCTATTCTAAAGGTCTTTATAACTGTCTCGACACGCACGTTTTTGTTAACCTTAACCATCTTCTTAGTATAATCCTTAATCTGTTTTTCACTGAAATTGCCTGTTACATACTCAGAAACAGCCAGTTCAACGTCAGACTCTGTTGTTGCCTGTATAACATCTGTACTCTTTATAATTTCCACTTTCTGGGGTGTTGTTTTTTTAGTCCTGGCAACCAATGCATCTGCCTTTGACAACATCTCCCTCAAATCAGTATCAGAAATCTCAACAATGTTAATTGCTTGTAACTGCGATTTAAGCTTTTCAATATCTGATATAGCATCAAGAACCTGTTTTACCAAGGAAAGCTTGTCTACTATACTTTCTTTTGTAGACTGCTCTTTCAAATTATTCTCTGCCCATTCCAAATCTATTAACAATGAATCAACATCTTGCTCGGTTTTTTCTTTCCAGTCCCTAGTCTGTGAAGATGGCGGGTTTTTATTTGTGACTGGAGAAGATACAGTAGTGCCCGACTTGGCATACACATTGATTTCTTTAGACAGTTTCCCTATATTTCCAGCTTTGTCAACAGCCGCTATCCTGTAATAATATAACTGGTTGATTTCTATGTCCTCATCTAAGTAACTATTACTAGTAGTTGACTTATAATAATCAATGTAAGAAAGGCCTTGCGACATGGATCTGTATATATTGAAGTGTGAAGGTTTCTCATCATCATAATACCATTCAAGCTTTATCCCGTCATCAGTAGCAATGGCTTGCACTGATTCAGGAACAGGCGGTGCAATCGTATCAACCAAAAAAATTGCACCTTTAGTTATTTCTGTTCCTTCATTACCATTCAAGTCATATCCACGGAAGCTGAATACACCCGATCTCGTAGTTTTTTGGTCCTCGATAATTATATATCCTTTGTAATAATTGCCGTCTTTTATCAAATTAATATCCCTTGTAAAAGTATCATCATCTGTAAATTTATATGAAAGTTCTGGGACTGAGCGAAGCTTTTTACTGGGTATTAAGGTTAGTTCAAAAGTCCCTTTTGGCAATGGCGATTCCTTTTCCAGAATAATTTCAGCTTTAGGCGGTATCTCAACTACAAATTCGATACTCTTTTCAGCAATATTACCTACTTGATCCTTACACTTAATATAATAAGTATAAGTGTCATCGTCCAGCTCGCTCAATGATGTTATAAAGGTGTCACCTGTGATTGTATCAAAGTCATCCATGTCATCAAAATCATCGTCATCATCTTCATATCTACATTCTGCATTCTCATTGACAGTTATCTTTAATTCAGTAAATTCGCCAACCACTTTACTCCCTGGAGCAACAACAGTTATTACAGGGGCAGCAGTATCAATCTTAAAAGTGACTAACAAGGAATTTTGCATTATATTATTAAGCTCGTCTTTGCACCTTACATACACTGTATGTTGTCCTTCTGATATCGGATATGTAAAGGTGTAGTTATGCTCTTTTTGAGTGCCGTAAAAAATAAAGTCCATGTTCTCATAAGATTCATCTGTGTCAAGAGAACCTTTACAGATAGCGTTTTTATTAGTTGTAACTTCTATAGTTGGCGTATTGTCCGCTATTACTGGATATTCTTCTTCAGTGGATGACGCGCCTTCAATCACACTTATATTAGCCAAGAACGGCGATGACTCATGCACTGTCATTACTGTAACAGCCTCATCTATTGAACTTCCTTTATATCCATTTGTTGAGCTGTAATTCACATAAGCAGTGTAGACACCTTGGTTTGGACTATTGCATTGTATTGTCCATGAAGGATTACTAGAAGCTTGAGATAATGCCGGTATATCTCCTAAATTAATATTTTGCGAGGTTATAAAGTTAAGTCCTGGACTTCCTGTAAAGTATAAAGTTGCAGTAACTGATGTTAATGTTAAATTCTCCTTATTAGTAGGGTCAACCGCTGTTATTGTAGTGTATTGAGCATAATCACCGCATAGTGTAATAGAGGAAGGATTCATTGAAATAGTCTGAATAGAACCTGAACCCAATACTAGTGGAGCTAATAAAATTATTAATAGTGTAATTAGTAATTTCCTCATTTTATTTTCTCTAAAATATGTTTATCTTTTTTTATGGCTTCAGCTATAGCTTCTTCAAAATAATCATTCAAAGTTTTATTTTGCAGAACAGCGATAACCTTAGCTTTAGTATGTATGTTTTCATCCAATGCTATGTTTACTCGTTTTTTAACCATGCATATCTTTTATCTCAGTATGGTAAAGTGTCTACTAATATGATTTTTATTATATATCTAATTTATATATTTTTCTATGTTTTAATAATATATATTATATTTATGATTTTTGTCGGCATTTTATCTTAATAATAAATAGAAAAAGTATTTATAGGAGTTCAACAATTAATATTATTGAAATCTAACAGAGGTGTTTAGATTTAGAGTAAGCAAACACGACCTTTACATTAAAGAACTATGCCAGAAAATTAAGTATGAATATGATTCTCTTTCTACCAATGTAAAAATAAAAAAGAAAAAGCGTTTTTTGGGAGAAATTGATGTCCTGGCAAAAAAAGACAACAAGATAGATTTATATGAAGTCAAGTGCTCATTTAGGATTGTAAAAGCCAGAAAACAAGCCAAATCATTAAGAAAGCATTTGCACGTCAATAATATCTACTTTTACTGTGGCGCAACTTCCTCTCTTATTTTATTATAGAGGTATAAAACTGCACTTTTCTTTATCTTTGCATTTCTTGCACTCAACAGTTATGATGTCAATGGCAGAAACTTTCAAATCATGTTTCTTGACATATTTATACAGGTCCTTAATATGTTTGCAAACCATTATGCTAATAAGGAAAACTAAGATTATAAAATTTATGTTTTCTTTAAAATAATTTTTTTCTCTTGCTCAAATTTTGGTTTAAGCTTCTCATAATATTGTTTAGTGCTTAAGAAATTTGGATCAATAGTCATTAACAATTCATAATAACCGAATGCTTCCTTAAAGCGTTTCTGCTGGTTTAATAGACTAGCTAAATAATATAAAGAAGATTTATGTTTTGGCTCTTTCAATAAAATCTGTTTATATGTGTCTTCTGCTTCTTTGAATTTACCTAATTTATGATATTGAGATGCCAACATAAACATAAGATTCATGTCAGCAGGATGTTTAGCCAATTCCTGCTTCACATATTTGATTTTTTCATCTCCTTTTAATGTAGTTAATTTTTTAGAAATTGCATTGTAATCTAGTTTTTGAACAAGAGGTTTTCCTATTATTGGTTTACTTACTTCAGGTTTCTTTACTAGTGGTTTTTCTTTAGCTTTTTCTTGGGCAATTTCTTTCTTCTCTTGCTTGACTTCTTCATCTTCCCCAATCTCTGTCAGCTCTTCAACTAAAGTTTCATCTGCCTGAATATCTTTGTACAGGGCAACTATATCACGCCTTATCTTTTCAATTATCTTAAGCGTGGAATAAAGTGATTTGAGTTCATCGTTAGCCTCAATAGTTTTTTGATATTGCTGCATCTGGCTTATAGTATCAGCTAATGTATTTTCAGTTTCAAACGGCTCTTCTTCTTTTGTATTAAGCAGCTCTTCTAGCAAAAACCTGATATCTTTCAATAGGACAGCAAACTTCTTATCATATTTTTTGTAGTTAAGTATATTAAGTTTATCAAACACTTTTTTCTCTTCTTTGGATATTTCCTGTCTTTCTATTTTAACCAGTTTTTTAAGATAATCCTCATGTTGCAAGACTAATTTCCGCAACTCTTTTTTCTTTCTTTTCTCATCATAGACATAATGTTTTAGTAGTACAGAGATTAACAATGGTATAATGCCAAGAACCATTATAGCAAGCCATACACCAAGCTCGCACAGATAATACCAGTACAGAGAAATCGCAATTTCCAATAATATTGTTAATAAGACAAAAGTATTAAGGTTGCGTTTTAAATCGTATTCCTTGTTAAGTTGCTCTAATTTCTTCAGTTTTTTGAATTCTCTGCTATTCTTTATTTTCTTGATATAAAGCTTCCCTATAACATATATTAAAAGTGTAATTATGGAAGATACTAAAACAAACACCCACGGGAAAGGGCCGCACCCCCTTACCATAAAGCGTGCAATAGTTCCCGGCCGTTCTAATGTTGGTCGTTCACAAGGAGGGCAGGGACCGCCACAGTCAATACCCTCTTCATTTTGGTTTTGGAAATTATCTGTGCATGTTGGTTCTGCGCAAACAAAATTAAGAGGGTTACAAAACCCGGATTTACAGTCCAAATCAGTCAAACAATGTTTACCTAAATCACAGGGTTCACATATTTGGCCGCCGCAATCTACATCTGTCTCATCCTGATTACGTATAATGTCAAAACACGTTCCTGTGTATATACAAAACTGTTCAGTGTCTGGCTTATACACCTCAGTCCCGCAATTATTTCTATCTGTACACGTCCTATTTTGAACCTGCCACGGCGGGCATTGCTCTGGCTGCCATTCGCTGCAGTACCAGTCCTCATCACAAACTATGAAAGAGATGTTTATAAACTGCCCTTCGAAGCCAGCACCTCCTCCAATTACAACGCCGCCACCGCCTGCTGCGCCTCCGCCAGCTCCGCCTGCTGCGCCTCCGCCGCCACCGCCAGCACCACCACCGCCTTCGCCAGTGCCTCCGCCTCCACCAGTGCCGTTGCCAGTGCCGTTTGTCGCGCACACGCCACAATCTTCCGCACAGGTTACACAACTTTCCGTTAACTCACACCAGCCATTGTTACATCTTGGCACAGGCGTAACATTAACCATCTTGTAATCGCCGTAATACCACACAGTATCACCAAACGTCTGTGCGTTTTCATTAAACCCACTTGAAGGTATATCCAAATTAAAGATAATGTTCTGGCCATGTTCCGCACCTTCATCTAAAGCAGTGAAATTATCATCACCTAAACATGATAATGCACCATAATAACCAGAATTAACAATTGTAAACGCACCACAACTGACATTACCTGCATATACAGTCACTGTGCTCCCCGCTGGAATAGGTGTCCTGCTTGTATCATAAATAGTGGCTGTACCGTAAAACTCAGTCGGGATAGGTGGTATTGACAATGATAAAGGTATCAATACAAAAATCATGATTATGCTAATAACAAATTTCTGTTTCATTTTACGAATCAATTATCAATGTATCAGAGTTATTCATATATATCCAATAGCCATAGTAAAGCACAGTATAATTAAGGTCTTGATTGCTTGGATACAATGTGGTGTTCCAAGTCCATTCTTTCCAATAATCACTGGGCTCGGAAGCATTATATAAATGGACATAGGCAAAGCTAGGTATTATCTGATAAAATGTGTCATTTACTTTTCTAACAATTCTGCTTGGATATCCTATCAAGTTCCAGCCAGGCAGCAAATCAATCAAGGTAGGTGTAGCCAAAGTGTTGTTTATATAAAAGCCAGTATAATTGTAAAAATTAATCCAGTAACCGTCCCTTCTAGAAAAATCCTGCAGATCATTGACAACCCAGCTGGGCACATTCGGGTTATAACTTTTCCATGGATCGTTTGGAGTGCTTGGAGTGTAATATCTCACAGATTGATAACCTACAGTAATGTTTGACAAAAACAGGTCAATGTCCATGTCATTTTTTAAGCAAGGGAATGATACTAAATTCCAGCCTTGCTCAAAAGTAGTATTACATATAGACTCGTTTGCAGTAACAATAACAAGCCTAGTAGACATTAAAGGATGGCCTATTATAGAGGGTGCTTTGATAATTTCATCAAAGTTTAGATAAATAAATGAAGCTATGATTAATACTGTTAATATTGATAAGGTTATGGATAATTTCTTGCTCATATTATCCTCCTCAACTTCTTTGTTTTGCTGTTCTTAGATAATTTATAAATTTTGAACTTGCCAATCTGCTTATATTCTATGATTTTATTGTCAGTAAGCTGATTAATAATCCTAAAAGTAGTTGCCAAACTAACCTTAGATAATTCAGAGACTTTATTTATATGGTAATATTCATCTTTATTATTAAGAAAAACTTCAAGAACTTTCAATAATTTTTCATCTATAAGTCCTTTGAGTACACCCATTAAATATTACTTTTAGAGAAAAGAGTTTAAATATTTTTTCATTTTTGAAAACATCTTTTCATTTTTGGAAAATAATAAAAGAAAAGAAGTTAAATTTCTGCACCGCACTTCTTGCAATGTTTAGCTCTTAAATTATTAATCTCTTTACAATGCGGGCATTTCTTTTTCATTCCCAAGATTAAGAACAGTAATATCAATATGATAATTGCTGGCATATATAATATGATGTTCTTGCCTATTCCCTTTAAGAATTCACCTGCTACATATCCAAAGCCTGTATATCCATATTCAAATTCTCCTTCTATAACTTTTACTAGATTACGTTCTCTCTCGCCATAATACGCCCTAACCCTAATCCGGGGATTATTTGTCAGGTCTTCCTCGTCCATGTTGACAGTAACTTCAACAAACTTTGACTCGCCTTTTTTAATAAAGACAATCTCATCACTGCCAAAAGTCACAATCTCGTCATTTATAAGCAGATCAAGTATCTCCAAATCAACGAAAACGTCAACATCGCCAATATTGATTATCTCAATCAAAAACTTGCCAGAAGCCTTATCATACAATACTTTACCAAATTCAATGTTAGAATTATCTATGACTGAGATAGTTTCAACAGTCACAGTTTTTCTAAGTGTGTATTCAAGAGATTTTTTTGATTCCCCAAATATTGTAAAGACTTCAGCAGTAATATTCCCTTTTGAGATGTCAATAGGCGTTATATTGGTATAAATCAAGGTCTTGAACTGTAATTTATCTATAAAGATGGGATCTTCATCACCTAATATCTGTGTCCCGTCAGGATACCTCAACGTAATGGTCCCCTTAAGATATGTGGCCAAATCAACCAAATTTTGATATGTTACTTCTATCCTGTTAGACAATTGGTTGTATGTTATCCTAAAAATATCTAAATCTAAGACATACCTTGGCAAATAGAATCTGTCTAGGTCTTCCACAGGCGAAATTGCTGTTGTTGGTGCTCTTGCAGACTGGGCAAACTTTACAAAAACACTAATACCAAGTTCTCTCCTGATAAAAGTGGCACTTCCTATCAATTCATTCCCTATCAAGATGCCAATATCAATATCGCTCGCTTTTATATAATCCCTAACCTGGTCAGGGACGTTTGCCCTGCCAATAAAAACAACTGGCTCTACACCCGACATTATTTCTTGCTCTATAAACTCACCATTCGTCAAAATAGCCTGGCTTTTTGGCTCTCCGAACAATTTTTTATGTAATGCTTGGTATTTGTCCACAATTTTTTGGTTGTTCAGGAATCTGTCTTGCTCATTTATAGTTTCTGGATTAAATTCTGCCAGTCTATCTTTAACTTCTTTATCTAGTTGACCATAAATTAAAAGAGAATTAACACTTTTAGATTTTAGAAAAGTATATACCTGGTTAATATTTCTCGAATTAGCAAATAACACGTATGATTTTGATAATGCAGCATAAGGCGCGACAGAAATTGCATTATACCCGTAAGAATTGTCAATTACAATAAAATCTTTAACTGTATCTGGCAATCTATTTGCCATTTCTATGTTAATGTTATTAGCCCTAATCTCTTCAACATTGTCAAACTCCCTTGACTCAAGAACACTTTTATATCCCACAACAAAAGGGTTGTCAGACGAGCTTACAATAAGGAAATTATTGTTTTTGTTGAGCTGGTTTATAAGCAGGGTTGAGTGCCTCGTTGACACCAAGAAATACCCCGTGCCTCCTGTTATGGAAGAATATAGCATCACAGAATAAACGTCTTCCCAGTCTCCAGAATTAGAAATATAAACATTAGGCTGCTGAGCATGAACTACTGAAATTAGAAATAGAGCAATTATTAATGCAAAAAATTTCCTATTGCCCAATCTTCATCCCCATCCTTTAAATCATGAATTTTATATAAATTTTACTCTTTACAATAACACGTGCACAAATTACATTCAAGGCCTTTTAACTCAAAATAACTATCTTGGAAATCTTTATTTATTGAGGTGCAGTATGCATTACAAATATTTTTACAGGCATCTTCATCCTTGATAGGATGAGATATAGTGCCTCCGATAGGACCGCACTCATCTGTTATATTATATGAAGTGATAACCGGTCTTGTTATGAAATAAAAATAAATTATTAAAGCAAGCATGCATACAATTATAAGTGTGCTCTGGATTACCTTTAATTTGTGGATTTTCTTGGTATATTTCGACATTTAAAATTAGCTAAAACCCTACATTATAAAAATATTATGATTCCTTTTTCTTAGAATGCCTTTCTTTATACTCTTCGAAAGGCTTAAACAATTTTTTCTTCAACATCCGCATCTTGTGGTTATGGAAATGTTTTTTCAAATTTTTTTGAATTAATTTTTTAGATTTTGTTTCATAATTCTTATGCAGTTGTTTCATTTTCTTAAGAAAATCTTTTTTTAACTGTTCATGAAAATCTTCTTTTTGAGCTTCTTTTTTAGGTTGTTCTTTTATTGGTAGACCAGCTTTATCTTCTTCAGCTTGTTTTTTTCTTTTTTCTTCTTCTAATAATTTAATTCTATTTTCTTCTCTCTGCTTATCTTCTGCTTTTTTTAATTTAAGCTGGTATTCCTCTGTTAAACGTTCTTTCTCAGAATCATACCATTCATCGAGCTCTTCTTCATCCATATAACTAAAAGAGAATTAATAGTATAAATTATTTTCTGATATGAACTTCTTGAATAGGATAAGGCATCACAATCTTTTCTTTCTTGAATCTTTTATGAATGTCCTTTATCATAAAACTTTTTATACGGCCTCTAAGAGCTGGTCTTTTCACCCAGACAGATAATTGCACATGTACATAATACTCTTTAAAATCTCTGTATCTTACTCTGGGTGCAGGTTTTTTCTCAACATAATCTGTCTTATCAGCTATATCTAAAAGAACTTTCTCTACTTTCTCTAAATCAGAATCATATGAAACACCCATATCAATTCTAACCCTTAACTTTGGCGTAATGCCAGATTCATTTACTACAGTGGTGTTAGACATTACTGAATTAGGAATAACTATCATAACATCGTCTCTAGTTTTAATTTTTGTAGATCGTATACCTATATCAACTACTTCTCCTCTATATTTATCGTCTACAATAACATAATCTCCAATTTCATAGGCTTTGTCTGCAAACAATGAAATGCCGCCAAAAATGTTGGCTATGGATTCTTGAGCTGCAAATGCAACTGCCAAACCCATGACGCCTGCACCTGCCAACAACGGTGTTAAATCAATTCTCCATATCTTAAACACTAAAAATAAGTAAATTAATGCAAGAATAAATTTCAATATTTTTTCAAAAAAAGGATATATCTTGTCTTCAAATAATTTAACATTTTCTCCTACTGTTTCCCGGGCACCACGCACTAAAATCATTATTATTTGTGCAAAAATCCAAAACACAAGAAAAGCCATTATTGTAACAAAGAAATTAGTATAAAAATTACCAAATTGGGCTTCTGCTCCCAATATTCTTCCAGAAAGAAAAATACCAAACGTGATTATTAAAAATAACATTGGACCTTTTGCAGTAGCAATAATTTTATCATCAATCTCTGTCTGTGTTCCTTTTACTAATCTATGAAGAAACTTTGTAAAAATAAATCTTATAATAAAAGCAGAAAACAAGAATATTAAAAACACCAGACCAGCTTTTAGAAAAGTATTTTGTATTGTTATAAAGTCAAAATACGATTCTACAGCATCAAAAGCCAGAGTAATATTTTCAACCATGGAAAAAAATAATCTACCAATATTTAAATAAGTTACTAAGTAAAGAGAATTCCAATTACAATATGTGTTATTTGATCTTTGTTAATTATTTCACCGTCTTTCAAAGAATCTCCCTGGACAAAAACTTTATTTCCATAATCCGCCCTAACCCTATGGATAACTGCAGTGCCATCATCTCTCAAAAACCGTATTATCTGCCCTTCCTGCAGCTGCTCATTATTATATTTTTTTTCAATAAGGAGATTGCCGTCATATATAGTAGGCTGCATTGACGGGCCATTGAACATGCCGTAATCATCTGCTGTCAGTATAATAAATCCATTGGGCATTAATTGGTATTGGATGTCATTATGGGCTCCCTGTATAAAATTAAAGTTCTGGTTGTCTTCAACTTTTGCTAATGTATTGTTCAGGGCAATAAACCTCTTATCAAGGATATTAAAATTAGTAGCATAATAAATGTTCAAAAACAGAGATGATATTAATATAATAGTAAAAATAATGTTAAACCCAAACTGGTTCTTGTCGTAAATCACCATCTTTTTAGTTTTAGTTTTATATTTTAAGTATTTAAGGTTTTCTAACTTCCCAACTCCATATAAAAGTAATACCTTGTGTTTGGATACCCTCCAACCCCTTTTTCTGCAACTATCATCTGGAAGTCATAATTATTATAGTTAAAGCCTTGAGTGTTGTCATCTATAAATGTTGTGTATATTAAATTAGAACCGTCATGCAATAAAACTTCGGCAAACGGTGCATCCACGCTTGGAGTCTGGGCAGTATCATTCGCCCATGTAAATGTAGATCTGCACGTGTTTTCTGCAATAGGTACGGTTCCAACTGTAAATCCTTTATGTATTTGGTATGAGAAAGTGCTGTTAATACTGTCCTCATTGCTAGAAGTGTGGTTCATGTTAGTGTCTTCTGTAGTTATTTGGTTTTCAGATGCACATGCTACTGATGCCCATGTTATTGAATCATTTCGGCTAGCATACACCTCGCCTGTTATTTCAGTTAGGCTCCATTGGTAAATTGAATAGTCTCCTGAATCATCTAATGTAAGAACTCCAGAAACATTACCAGCATAAGCCTTCCACCTCAAATTCTGTGTTTCTGATTGTAATAACAATGTGGTAAAGGTGCCTCCTGATGTATTTAGATAATCAGCTGGTGCTGGTGTCTTTGTCTCTGTTACATTATAAGTGATTTGAGCGCCAGAAGGTTGGCCAATCACATAGCTAAGAGTAAACATAACCATGAGGAATACAGCTATTGCTATTATTTTATTATTTTTCATCCTTGGAAATGCCCCTCCTATAGCTTGTATATATTGTTTGGTAATCTTTTTTCAAGAGATGGGCTATATCTGAAAAAGAATATTCCTTATGTCTCAAATATATAACAAGAGATTCAAGAACACTCCTCTTTCTGCTGTAAAAAATAGAAACAGGAACAGTATCTGGTCCCTTTATCAACAAAGGTCCTTTGAATTTTTTTATACTGTTGTTGTAGGTAGACCAGATGGTCCTATCATTCCTGTTTAATAGGAGCGCTATTTCGTGATATTTTTTGTTAAGGTTTTCTTTAAAGTATTTTACAATAATTTCTAAAGCACTTAATTTATCAGTCGAGAAGACACTTAATGGGATGTTATTATCTTTTGTTTCATAGATAGAATTAAACAGTTCCTCCTGACTAATATTGTATTTATTTGAGATGGTTTCGAGAAGTAATTTAATAGCAACAACAGATTTATCTTCTAATAATTCAGTACTAATACCCATCCCGTTACTTATTATTTAATAACTTATTTATATATTTTATTATATTTTAAGTATTAAATACTGTTTATTTAATAACAAATACTTATTATGTAGAAATAGAAAGTGGCATGGAAAGACGTAGTCCTTTCACTAAAAAATAACAATTATAAGAAAAAGAGTTTAGTTTCCTCTATCAATCGCACTGAACAAGATTTTACCATTACAGACGCCGCCTGCCCCTACTGGGATTTGGACTTTCCAGTATGTAGAGTTTATGGATTCTGCTGCATCGTTTGTTCTTTGGGGAACATAAAAGTTAGGTATCATTGTTGAAGTATCTGTAAGCAAGCTCATGCCTCCATAAGGTGTGCCTGAAACACTGTCATATCTTTCGTAATCAAGGGTTATGCTTCCAAAAGAACAGTTAAAGGCAAGCCCGTCACCATCTACACTGCCATAACCATCTACAGAGATATTAGCATCTCTATTGCCTGCATTTGTTATATTAGCAAGCGTATCTGGAGAGGTTTGGCCAACTTCTAAATCACCGTAATCTAGCAAAGGATCCATCTTAATAGCTACTAATGGATTAACTGTTGCATAATTAGATTCGTTGCTAGTCGGCACAAAACCCTGGTCAGATACAGTGGCGTTGCATAGCCACTGGCTGGAATTATCTGCATAATATTCTATTGAGAATACGCAGCTGTAGTTCATGTTTAAATCTTGCGGACTTAATAATGTACAGTTGGTATTTGTATAATGGCTGTTGTTATCATCTGGGCTCAGAGGATTTGATGTTCCCTCCAAGTAGAAAGTTGCATTTACTAATACAGAATCATTATCAAAGTCAAACACGCTCACGTTACATGTTATATTAGTTGTGTTATATGATCTCAAGTCTATTGGTGTCTGTAAACTTATTGCTGTAATTAAAGGAGCTGCGTTTGTTATATTCACTGTAGTATTGGCTAGGAAAGTTTCATTATAAAGCTGGCCCTCGCCCATAATTGAATTAAAAGGAAGTAGCCATAACCCTAATCCTATGAATAATAGTATGAAAACTAAGCTTAAGTTGTTCTCCATCCATCTTTTTATAGTGTGTTTCATTTAACCGGAAATCTCCACGTAAAAATAATATCTAGCAATAGGCGCTCCTGTATAATCAGGGACGATTGCCTGAAAATCATAAGTGATATTTGAGCCCAGTGAGCTCGTATTATCCAAATCATCTCTATAACTACTAGTATCTTGATCTATTAATGAAGCATATACAACATGCAGATTATTGTCCATCAACAGCACTTCCTGAAACAATGTTGAGTTTTCTGTAGATTGCTGCAATGTTTGCGCTGTATTATTGACCCAGGTTGCCAATGATTTGCATGATGACACTGTTATAGTAGTTTCGCCAACATCAAATTGTTGGTGATAATTGCTTGAAAAAGTAAAGTTAATGTTATCTGCAGCAGAGCTTGAATGTCCTAATGCAGTCTCTTCATTTGTTATACTGGTCTGGTTAGCGCATTTTATTGAACCCCAGTCAATTGAATTATTCCTTGTTATGTAGACTTCGCCGTCTGGCGCACCTCCAGATGCCCATTCATATATACTGAAATCATCAGCATCTCTCAATACCAAAGTTCCTGAGACATTTCCGACATATGCCTTCCATTTAATATCTTGCTGAATTGTAGTCAGGAGAACAGTTGTAATAGTTCCTTTGCTATCGTTCCTGAAATCTGCAATAGATGCATTCTTTGTAGTATTTGATATATAAGATATAGTTGCACCTTCTGGATCTGCCTTAACCATTTCATGCACCGATATCAACATGGCAAAGTAGATTGCAATAAGGGTATATACTACTACAATGCTCCTTTTTTTCTTGGTCCTCATTGCATCCCATGCCTCTTTGTTCATTGTTCATTTAATTATAATAACACAGAGAAAGACGTACTTTCCTGTGCTTCTGTATGCTTATTGTAGGTCCACGTAAAAGTAATATGTTGTAGTTGCTGTGTTACGTACACCTGCTGTTCTACTTGTACCGTCTTCTGCAACCAACATCTGGAAGTCATGAGTATTGCCGTCATAACCTGTAATATCACTTGTAGATCCTGCTGTGTCATCTTCTATTATTGTGCTGAATATCAATAATCCAGAACTGTCTTGAAGCAATACTTCTGCAAAATCAGTTGTCTGATATGCATCATTAACAAAAGTATATGTGGTCGGACATCCATTAACTGTAACGTCACCAACATCAAAGGTTGTATGATCAGTCCTGTTAAAAGTCTCATCAATACCATCTACATCGTCATAAGTAATATTATGATAGTTTTCCCAGTAGACTGTCATGTTTGGGCTCTGTAATGTACTGCTGTAGTTAAAGCACTCAACACTTGCCCAATCTACAGTACTATTTACAGTTGCGTAGATTTCACCTTGCGGCTCATCATCCGGCCACTGATATAATGTCCAATTAGAAGCATCATCCAAGGTTATCATACCGGTGATTTCACCCCAGTAACCCTGCCAATGCTTGGTCTGAGACCGACCAAATAGGGTCAGCTCTGAAATATTACCAGCATATGCATCATGTGACTGTGGCGGATATTGGCTCACGTTCAAGCTTGATTCTTGGCCTTCTGTAACTTGCTGTGCACCAACCGGCTCTTCAGCAAAAGCATAATAAATTGCTGCAATAAATATCACTGTCAGTGTAATATAGGCTAACAGCCTAGATCCTAATTTGTTTGTCATGTCGTATCACCTTCTTTTTTCTTTTTGTTATAGAAATGACCTTGTTTTTCCTAACCAATGTTTCAGAAGCATCACCAACAACTCTATAGAAATCGTCTTCGTCAAACAAGTATCCTTGCTTAACATTCACTTTTGTTGGGGTCTCACTATATACTAGTTTAACCCATTCTGCTGGCTTGCTCAAATCTAACACCTAACTGGCTTGGTTTTATCTAACGCTTGCTTGGGTCTTTAAAATCCTATTTCAGTTTTTTACTAGCTAATTTTGTATTTTAACATACAAAATTTACCATTTTATGTATTGGTATAGGTATTTGTATACTATTATCTATATAAATGTTTCTATTTTTTTCATAAAAAATAAGAAAAATTAGCTAATTTTTTGTTTAAAAAATAACAAACAACTCTTCTTTTGATTAGAAACAGTCAAATACTTATTAAAATTAAACAAAAACAGTAAATAAGCCTACAAAAATAAAATGTAGAGGAGAATAATATCAAAACTAATTGGTTTTATACCAATTTTCTATCAAATTTGCCATAACTTCCCTGTTCTTAATAGTAGTCATGCTGTCTGCTAAGTCATTTAAGCCCATGACATCTTTAACCCAGTTAGCAAAATCATTTTTATGGGTTGTGACATGGTTTTCAAATACAGAATAATCCATTGTTCTAAGAGCATCAGCAAGTTCTTGCAGGTTTTTCAATCTAAAGCCATTTGACAAGACAAATTCATGTTCCGGACTTGTATCCAAACTTAAATGGAGTTTTTTAAACGATTTTTTTAGGTCACGAACATGATTATCTATCAAGATTTCTTTATGTGCAAGCTCATCATCTAATTTTTCTTTCTCCAACTGCAATCTTTGCCATTCCACTTCCAATTTTTGTAATTGCTCAATCTTTTTCATTAAAGCTGCTTTTATTGCTGTTTTCATGTTTTTTTTAATAAGCTGGCTTTTTTTCTCTCTCCAGAAGGCCTGCATTTCATTAAACATGTCCCTTTGTATTACGGTTTTCGGAATCTTATCATGAAGGTAAGATTCTTCCTTTGCAAGATGCCCATATAACTCACTGAAAAAGCCGTTTTGTTGGGCATTTGTATTTGTCATAACTGAATCTAAGTGTTGTGTTGGATGCTGTTCTGGGTACTGTTCTAGATGTTGCTTTGGCTGTAGTGGCTGCACTGCTTTGACATTGTTTTCTCCATTAATCTTGGGAGGTTCTTTGACAGGTTTTTTTACTAAATTTGGTAACTCGTGTTTTTTTTCATCTTTTTCAAATTGTTTTTCTTGCTTAACCTCTTCCTTTACCTGTATTAACCTTTTTGAAACACTTGGCAGTTCGCGAAATTTCTTTTGCGGAAGAGGAGGTTTCGATATGTCAAAAGGTTTGTTTGTAAGAATTTCTTTTTTCTTAAAAGGATTCAAAAAACTTAAATCAAAATACAGGTTTTTGAACAGAGCCATTTTATTTACCTCACCCCATTTCTCTTTATTGAGAGCTGGTATAAATATTTTTCTAACTTTTGCCTAAACTATTAATTATATATTATATTAGTTCAACGTAAAAACTGACTGTGCCGCTATTTAATTTATAATTTTTCAATGTTGCAGGCACTCTTATCTCATAATTGTAAACGCCAAACTTGCCCTGCAACGTCAAATTTTTCCTTGTAAAGAACACCAAATCCTGGCTACCATTATATTGTGTGCCGCCGTCTGTTGTGTCCCATAATATGCCAGTAAAAAAATTTGAATTATTGGTTGAATTTGCTATCGGGATATTTAATATAGTTCTATCATATACTAGCAAGGAAGTTGTCTGTTTCGGCTGGTTGTTTTTTGTATAAGTATTATTAATAGAATCTGAAAATATTGTTAATGACAGATTAACATCTGCTTCATAAAAATCATCAAAAGCTGATATATTTGAAGTATCTCTTCCTAATGCCTGTAAACTCAACCAGTCAATATTAGATCCTGTTTCAACAACATAGATATTAGCCTCAGCTTCCTCAGGCCAGATATATTCTGATTGGTTTTGTACATTTGACAACGCAATTTTTGTAGATAAATTTCCGTAATAGAAATGCCATGAGGGCAATATAAATGTTTGAGTTTCTGTTTGGTTATAATTATAGTAAGAGGAATTATCATAACATCCAATGCTCCAGTTATAAGTGCCAGCATCCAAAGTTAAGTTAAAAGTGTGCTTAATATACATTACTGGGTTATTTATTGTTTGGTTAATCTGGCTGTTTAAGATTAGGCTGCAGTTTTCTACACCAGTGTGGTCTGAGACGTTAAACTCTATCTGCACAGGATTGGTAACTTCAGAGTTATCTTCCGGACTAAATAAATTTATTTCTGGATTTACCTGATCAACTATAGTAATATTATATGTAGTAAATTCATTTAAATCTAATAATATCTCTGTATCTGAGTCACATGTGGCAAATACAGTAAAATTAGTTGTTCCTTCTCTTAAACCATAAAAATTCCATGTTTGTGTTACAGAGCTATTAACTGATATGTTTCCTATATATACTGTGCTTTGTTCACCTTGTTCGAGCTCCACAACATTATTTGCCGGCGTAGCTGTTGCATAGCAGTTAGTGCCGTTCATGTACAGAAGTTGAACAGTTGCATTCAGAACTATAGTTTTTGAAATATTAAAAACAGAATTGTTAATAGGATTTGTTATAGTAACATTTGGTTCAGATCCTCGTTCATACTGTATAGTAACATTCACATAGGTTGTTGTTGACAGTAAATTTGTATTTGATTCTCCGTAATGAGTGCTGTTCCATACCCTAACTGTAATAGAATCACCATCATTCCCATAAATGTCTGCTGAATATGCACCTTTATATTGGGGAAGAGGAGGTGCATATACCTCTGTTAACACAGATTCACCGTTATCATTATTGATAATTCTAACCGGCATGCCGTTGTCTGCTCTAGTAATATTATCAGAATGAAAAACATACCCTGAAACTGGATGCGGCTCCGGTAATTCACCAGATTCACCGTAGCCAGGGTCTTGCGGCGTTAATATAAAACTATATTCTTGCCCCGGCACAATATCTTGGATTTTTTTCCAGCTACCGTAACATCCTTGTTGTGAGAAATTCCAGTCTTTACATTTATACAATGAAGTGCCTTGAGCTATGCTTGTTACAACCGCTTCTGTAAAATTAAGTTTAACAGGGTCAATAGCGTATGTCTTAACAAAGCCTTGCAATGAAACATCTTCTACGCCCAGCTCAAAATCATTTTCAATTTTAAGGTTTTTAAATTTAATTTTCCTGATGTTTTTTATATTAGGAATAAGTTCAACATCATATGTTTTATTTTCATAGAAATTTTCATTTGGCAAATCTTTTATATTTTTCAGTGCTATCAATTTATTATCTTTGTAAAACCTTAAACTGCCATCAACAGCCTTCCTAGAACTGGTATAAATCTCAAATCTCTTTTTCTTAATTAGATTAGCTCCTTTAACTGTAAAGTTTATGCTATCTATTAACTTTGTTGAATCATACAACTCAATTATGTGGCGGCCGGGCTCCTGCGGCCTGAAAATAAGTGTGTGTGAAGGTATCCCTAAAAACCTATACACATTATTAGGACTGAGTATTGCAACAGAATATTCTGGCTGTATTGACCCTTTTATCTGGATTGTCAGGATTTCATTAGCATCATACACTGGCTTATCAATAATAAGATAAGTGCTTTCTAAAGCTATTACAACGGGTAATAATATTATTAATATCAAATATTTAGTGGGTTTCATAATAGTTCTTTAAGATCATTTAATATATTAATTGACTCGTCAATCTTCTGGTTAAGCTCTATTTTGAATAAAGGCGCATCTGGTGAAACATTCAAAGACTGGTTATAGAGCTCCATGAACACATTAGCCAAAAACGGGTTAAAGACTTTTGATTTAATATTGGTTTTTAAAACACCTCTTGTAAAGATTCCTTCTATCTCAAACATTTTGCTGAAAAATTCGTTTAAACCACCTTTATAATGTTCAGCTATCTCTGCTTTCTTATCTGAAATAAAAAGTTCTTTCTTGACACTGTTCAGTTTATTAATAGTATCAATAATAATCCTGCTTGAGCCTTCTGGCAGGTTTTTCGGCAAAAAATTAAACACTTTTACTAAGAAAGTATTTCTCCCGCCAGATGAAATTGCCCTAACAATAATTATTAAAAGAATAATTCCAAATAAAGATGAGGCTATATACAAGTAATTAATAGGATAAAAGAAAAATGCTATAAAAGCGCATTGCTCGCAAGAACCTCCACAATCTGTAAACAACTCGTCTTGGTTTTTTATGCCGTCATCACATGTTTCACAGGCATAACAAGGACCGCCGCAGTCTATTCCTGTCTCATTTTGGTTAAGAATGCCATCGTTGCAAGTTGGACACGGCTCGCATGGACCGCCGCAGTCTATTCCTGTCTCATTTTGGTTCTTCCTGAAATCATTACAGCTAGGTTCCATACAAACATTATTATTACAGACAAAACTTTGACAGTCGTTATGACCTTCACACATTTTTCCAGGACTGCATGGATTGCAGACACCGCCGCAATCTATATCTGTCTCATCCTGGTTAAGAATGCCATCGTTGCAAGTTGGACACGGCTTGCATGGACCGCCGCAATCTACTTGCTCTTCATTTTGATTTAATATACCATCATTACATGTTGGACACGGCTCGCATGGACCGCCGCAGTCTACTTGCTCTTCACCTTGGTTCTTTAGATTGTCAAAACATGTTGCGTTATAATCACAGGGTTGGCTTTCTAATATTGATTTGTTTTGACCGTCACAATTATTAGAATCTTTACATTCCCTAACCTTAACATTGGTTGGTAGACAGTCTGACCATTCCCCACATATAATTTTAACTTCGCATTTCTCACTTGTAATTTGTTGTATAAAAACGTCAGCGATATCTTCCTGGACAGCCAACCGTATGGAAAAAACTGGGCTTAGATAAGATAATCCTTCTGTATCTATTGCTCTTATCCTCAAATATTGGCTTATATAGATATTAGCTTTCGGATATATGGAAAACTCACCCCATTCACCAATATTAACATCAAATATCTGGGATTCATTTTTCAGTACATCAACTTTATTCTTCTCAACAAAAAACGCCTCAAAATTTAATAAATCCCCGTCAGGATCAAAAATATAACTATGCAGATTAAAAAGTTCGCCTTTTGTCTTGTTTGTTATTACCATGCTTGGCAGACTGTATTTTTGGTAAGGGCCTCTGTTCTTGTTTTTTACTTTGACACGCCATTCCACTGAGCTGTTTAGGTTACGAACATCTTTAACTATTGCTTTAATGTAATGTACGCCTGCATCACTATAATTTGTTAAAAAAAAGAAATCCGGGCCTGACCTAACAAAGTTATTATTAACATACCATTCATATGACAAAGTGTCATCAGCTAAATTTGTGGTTGCGTTTATAAAAAATTTAACATAAGATGTTTCTTCTATTTCAACAGCCTTATTCATTGGAAAATAATCTAAAATAGTTGGTTTATCATATACTATCATTGTTAGTTTTTTCATGTCAAAACACGCCTCTGGCGTGGTTGCAATTACAAAAATACTATGAAAGCCAACATCTTCTTTAGCTGGGGTTAATTGTATAAAGCCAGATGTTTTGTCAATGTCAAAACCCTTTATTGAAATATTAATAGGGACCCATGAGAAAGTAACCCCTGTAATGTTGTTACTTAATCTGACGTTATAATGGAAAGGCTCGTCTTCATTCAAAATGAAAAATGAAGGCAGTACTAATTTAGGGGTATTATTATAATTACATTGTTGTGCTTGTGCAATATTTAAGGTTAACATTATCATTACCATTAACATTAGTGTCCTCTTTTTTTTCATTTTTGGATTCATCATTACGGCAGTTCTGTGTATAATGCGACTGTAACTTGGTTAGGCCCTTTATACAATCTTAAGTTTGAAGGTATCTTTAGTTCGTAATCATAAACACCGTATTTGCCTTGCTGATTGGCATTAACAGTTGTCAAAAACACAATATCCTGGCTACCATTATATTGTGTGCCGCCGTCTGTTGTGTCCCATAAAATACCTGTCTGGAAATTGCTTGTATTTGTACTGTTTACTATAGGCACATCATTAATTGTATTTAGATAAACAATATAGGTTTTGGTTAATTTAGGATTATTATTAAAAGTCCATGTCTCATTAATTGAATCAGTGTTATTCTCCATTGAAAGTGCTAAATCTATATCATGAAAATCGTTTGCTATATAGTTGTTAGTTATATTAAGAGATATTGCCTGTAAACTGCCCCACTCAACATTGCTGTCTAAATCAACAGCATAAATCTTTGACCCGTTATAATCTGATATGTTCCATTCATAAATTGTCCTGTTTTGTATATCCTGGATATTTAACAGCCCTGTCAAATTACCATATATTATAGTGTAGCTGCCCACTTCAATTGTGTTAAATGCATAGTTATTAGTTTCATTAGACTCAATAATATTGCCTCCTGTTGCTATCGGAGGATCTATTACAACATAAATGTCAAACTGGCCCACTCCAGAAACTTGCCATGACACATTAACTGTTGTGTTTTCGCCGGCTGTAAGATTTCTAGTTATATTACCATTAATCTGGTTTCCTAATGAATAATTGCCAACAAAGAATTGTATGATGATATCTTGGGCGTCTGTCTCGCCAACATTATAGATGGTGGCGTTTATTGTTATGTTTTTACCTTCTTTTGGCTGTGTTGTGTTAAACTTAATGTCTGTAGAAGTTAAGGTTAAATCTGGCAAAGGTATAGTAAAGTTCCATGTTGCACTTGTATTAACATTATTAGCAATATCCAAACAAGTAACGTTCCAATAATGCAAGCCAGCCGTCATTAATAATGTAGTTGAATTAGATATTCCTGAACTAACGTTGAAGTTTTGCTTAATTATATTGTCAACTGTTAAATTACATAAAAAGTTGCTGGCCATGTTATCAGATGCTGTAAAGTTAAATAAGACACTAGTGTTAGTGGTTGTGTTACCATTCTCTGGCCTGTGCAATATTATTGTTGGTTCAGTTGTATCAACATATATCTTTATAGAAGTTGAATTTTGTCTGTTGGTAGCATTATCTAAAGCTTCTAATTTTAAGTAATAACCGCCATCGCTTAGCACATTTAAATTATCAGAGCTGGGCGTGTTATTATTAACTTCTCCCTGGACATTTAAACTATTATTAACAAAAAATGTGTAATTAATAACAGAGTCCATGTTATCTGTGATGTTAAAATTAATTAAGGGCGTGTTATAATTAAACCATGTGTTGTTTAAAGTTTCAATATACGGCTGGGGAGCATATAAATCAACGTATAAGGTCCTGTTTTGAGAAAGGGCATAATTATTATAAGAAGTGTTATCATAACATTCAACTGCCCATTCATATATACCATCTAAATTACTTATAGTAAAGTTATTTATTGCATTATTAATTATATCTGGCGGTGTCTTTGTATCATTGATAACGCCGTTAATTATGATGGAACAGTTTTCCAGGCCTGTTTCATCACTTGCATTAAAGTAGAAAGTATTGTTTTCATTATTTGTCCAGTTATTATCATCCGGCTCAATTATTTGGATAATCGGCACATTAAAAATATTGAATGAGCCAGTCTCGCTTGTATTCAACATATTAATTGGAGTAACAGAATTGCCGTCCCAGCAACTTACGTTCCAGTAATGCGCGCCTTCTGTCAGATTAAATACAGTAGTTCCATTTACTGTATTATTGGTTACAGCAAAGTCTTGCTCTACAATATTGTTGTCTAAAGTAATATTACAAACTAATAAACTATCGAGGTTATCAAATACAGTAAAGTTAAGATCTGTGTAATCGGTAAATAGATTAGTGGCATCTGGTGGGTATAATAATTCAATAGTAGGTTCAACTGTGTCAACATATATTGTTAAGGGAGTTGAGTTCACGTAATTGCCTGCTTCATCATACGCTTCAACAAAGATAGTATGGGTACCATTTGGTAAAGCTGATAAATTCACTAATTCTGGTATATTGTCAGTTGCAACCCTTGTTTTGTCTGGATTTCCATTTACATAAACAGTATAATTAAGCAGATTGTCCATATTATCATCTATTGTAAAATTAATTTCAGGTGTTGCATCATTGAACCATGTTTGGTTTTGCGTATTGAAATTCACAGAAGGCGGAGTAACGTCTATGAACACTGTTATTCCAAGTGAATCTTTTATTCTGCCTAATTCATCTGTAACTCTGATTACAACTTGCCTTGTCCCTTCTACAAAAGTAATATTAACTAATTTTGATATGCCGTCTGTCACATTACCTGTCTGGCCAGAAGGTGCGCCGTCTATCCTGACAGAATAATTAACTAATTGGTCGGTATAATCTCTTCCTGTAATATTGAATTCAACTGTTAAATTATTCCACCATGTGTTATTAAAAGGATAAGTTATATTGGCCCATAACACTGATATGTTCATAGTGGCATTATTATTGGTTTCATCTAATTCAGGAATAACATTAGTATAATCTGCTATTGCCCACACATTATGATATCCTGGCGGGATTAGCCATGTTGTGCTGAATTGTATTGTTTGGTTAAGACCAACATTATTTGTGTCATTACCTATCCAGATGCCGCCTGTATTAGGATTGCCATCATAAAAACTCACAACTAGATTATTAGCAGGCTGACCGCCTATGTTTGTCACATTCACATATATTGTAATATTCTCATTTAAGTCTGGATTATAATTGCTTAAACCAATCCTTGAATTGTTTGTTTCTAAATCTGGCTGGTTTATTATAAAGCGCCTGGTTTCGCTAATATTTAGATTGCCTAAATCATCCATACATGTAACGTTCCAATAATGATCTCCATCACTTAAATTATCTATTCTTATAATATGATCATTGCCACTTAATTCCTGTGTATAATTTAACCTGTCACCGAACGGATCAGTAACTGTTATATTACAATTTATTAAGACATTGTCCGTTTCATAGGCTGTGTAATTAAAAGTTACATTGTTCAAATTAAAGGTTTCATTAGGGGTTGGATCATTCAATACAATGGCTGGCCCTGATAAATCTATTCTAAAATATTTTTCATTTGGAGAGAAGGGATTTAAATCAGGTGCCTGGTCTATACATTGCACTGTCCAATTGTGTAAGCCCTCAGAAATATTATTTACAGGGATAGACTGCTGAACTCCGCTGCCTGGATCATTTATTGAATCATTTAATTCATTATCCAATATTAAAGTACAGTTTTGCAGCCCAAAATCATCATACGGTGTAAAATAAAATGTTAAGGATGTGTTTCTGGTCCTTGTAGCATTCGGAGGCGCGTCTAATGTGACATTTGGGGGCGCTGTCACCGAGAAATTAATTAGACCTGAATATGCAGTATTATTTACTTCATCATAACATACAACAGACCAATTATAATAACCGTCATTTTCCAGTTTTGTTATTGTATTTATTGTGTCGTTTACAACACTTATATTGTCTTCATCTAACATGCTATTATAATATCTATGACATCTTAACACATCATCTAGATTGTCCCATACTGTAAACTCTAAACTGAAATTATTTGTGGTTACAAGTGTATTATTGAGCGGTGTTAATATAGTTAAATTAGGAGGTGTAGTGTCAACTGTAAATGTTCTTGAGGTTGGTGTTGTTGGTAAGTTGTCTAAGTCAAATACTGTTATTGTCCATGTATAAACCCCGTCTTTTATATTTGAAATATTAAAATAATTAATATCATCATTTATAACGCTGTAATTTGTCTGGTTAGGCTGGCCATTAATAATTAAAGTGGCATTAGCAATCCCACTTGAATCAAAGACAAAATATGAAAAATTGACATTACTAATATTTGTCAAATAATTATCAGATGGTGTCAACAGATTAACGGTAGGCGGTACAAACAATGTGAAGTTCCATGTCACGCTAGTATTAAAGTTATAGGCATCATCTTCACAAGTTATGTTCCAGTAATAAGTATTTTCCTGGTTCATAGAAATGTTTGTAGTTGTAATAGTATTATTTTGTGCTATTATGCCTGTTTTATTTATGAGGCCATTCAAAGTAAGATTGCATGACAAAAATAAGTCAAAATTATCAATAACTGTAAAATTAAATTGTACTAATGTTGTAGTCAGTTGATCACCGGGTCCTGGGAATAGAAGTGTTGTGTTTGGTTGTGTAAAGTCAATATAGAAAATCCTATTCTCAGAAATATTATGTAGACCTATTAAATCTGTACAGTTGATTGCCCAGACATATTTTCCTTCTGTTAAATCTTCCAGATAAAAAGAGTTCATGGCACCATTGACAGGAGCAGGCTCTGTTGTATTGTAGGCGCCATTTAAAAGTAAGTCACAGCTTGACAAATTACTATTGTCATATGGCGTATAGTTCAGGTAGATAAAATTATTCTTCGTGGAATAATTATCTATTGGAGAATTTAGTTCAATATAAGGCATGCCACTAACATTGATAGTCAAGGTTTGGCTTGTATTATAATTTGTAGCTTCATCAGTACATGTTATATTCCAGTAGTTAAGACCGTCTTTTAAGTTAGATAATAACTGTGCTGTTGGCGTGTTGTTATTTGGAGCCAGAGAGGCTTCAACTGTATTATTAACCATAATGTCACAGTCTATTGGATCATCTAAGTTGTCAATTACTGTAAAATTAATTGTAATAGAACTGCTGTTTATAGTTATGTTTTGGTTTGGATAATTTATTATTATGGCTGGCTCTGTATAATCAATATAGAACCATCTTTCTGCTGCCTGATCTGTTAAATTCCCTGTATCAGTAGCATTAACAGTCCAGTTATAGATGCCTTCTGTTAAGTTAAAGACGTCAAAGGTCTGCGGAATAACCATGGTTACAGAAGAATCTGTGTCATTATATTCACCGTTAATGTACAAATCAGTATGGTCAATACCATTGTTATCTGAAACATTATAGTATAAAGTAATGTTTTGCTGGTTAACCCAGTAATTATCTTGAGTTAGTAACTGGACAACAGGTGGAATATCTGAGATGCTAAACAACTTGTTTTCTGACGTGTTAATATTGCCTGCAATATCAATACATGTCACGTTCCATGAATAATCTTGGCCAGCTTCCATATCAATAATAGGTCTAGTAATTTCACTGTTATTACCAACGTTAATACCAATATCTGTATAATTAACGCTGTAATCTGTTGCCACAACTGTCAAATTACATGTCATTGAACTTGCAAAATTATCAATTGCAATCCAGCTAAAGTTAATATCATCTATGAGGAAAGTATCGTTGTAATCTGGATAAGTTAAATTAATAGCAGGTTCTGTTATATCTATTATTAAAGTTCTATTAGCAGGGGCATAATTATCATTATCATCTGTGTCAAATGCACGGCAGTTCCAATTATAAAGTCCTTCTGGCAAAGTTTTGTTATAAGTAACATTATCTTCTGTTCCGCCTATAGATACTGTTTCATTTGGACCAAAAGTTCCGTCAAAGTCTGCATACAAAGTCATATTATAGAGATTTAAATTATCTGTTGCTCTACAAGTAAACTGTACATCTGGATTATTAGTTTGTAAATCTGGATCTGGTGAGATTAAAAATACTGTTGGAGGTACTAATGAAGCGTCTGTTATAGTTAAATAAACTGATGATGTTCTATCACTAACAACTTGGCTTATATATGCAATTGGGTCAAAATCTACAAAAAACTCATGTGTTGTGCCAACTTCACCTGTAGCATTAACTGCCCAGGTTACTTGACATGTTTTGCCACCGGTCATATTTCCCAAGCAAGCCAGATCATCTGGTGTCAAGGGATTTGAATCTGTGGTATAAAATGGCACATCGCCAGGTGTTGTACTTACTTTACCATGTTTAAGACCATCGTCAAATTCAACTACTTGCCAATATACTTCTGCATCGTCTGCTGTATTATCTCTTTCAATTTCCAATCTTGATCCATTAACTAATCTGAATGAAAATGAACTTACCCCAGGTAAGTCATCTCCTGAATAATCTGTACGTCCCCAAGATTGTCCAGCTGGACCTTGTATAGATGAAAATGCTATACTTCTAGTTTCATCCACAGGTTCAAAATCTACATAAACAGTTGAAGTTCCACTACTAAAAGAAGCTATTCCACTTCGCACTTTACTATTATCTTGCATCTCAATTACTTCCCACGCAATTTCAACATCGCCTGTTGTAATATTACGAGAAAATTCTAAATTATTTGAATCAGTGATTCTACCAACAATCATCCTTTCACCAATATCTGGGCCAGAACCGCCTGAATAATAACTTGCTAACAAGAACGATTTATTAGTATCGACTGAATTTGGAATACTATCAGTTACTGTAGCACTGCCTGCACTTAATGTTACAATGTCTCTCTGTACATAAGTATTATTATATTCCACAACCTGCCAATCAACACTACCACCGCTTCCACTACTAATTGCCAATTCTAGATTTGTCGAGCTTGTCAATCTTCCTCTGATAAAATCATCGCTTCCCCATGAAGATCCTGCATGTTCCCTGCCTCCTAAAACAACAAAACTTTTTGACATGTTAACAGGATTAATACCTACATTTACAGTTGCAGCTGACTGCGATGTTGTATTTCTTTGGACAATGATTTCATCTACAAACTGTGCAACATACCACCTAACTGTAATTGAGTTGCCGGCAGCATCTCTGTCACAACCTATTCCTGTTGATCCGGTAATTCTACACCTGACATTTCCCTCAGAGGGACCAGCCTCGTTTTCTTCAATAGTATTGAACAATATTGAGTTAGCTGTCGTGACTGAGGTAGGTATTGTATCACTACCAGAAGTTCCGCTGAAAGTAAATTCATCGCTCTGCACATTCTGTAATCTAGGATCTAAGGTAGCATTTATATTACCACATTCACCACCTGTACAAGTCACAGATGCTATGAAATTAAAGAATGCATTATATTGAACGTTAGTATCAGCAGCAGGATCTATTAATTGTGATGTTAAAGTACCCCATGGTAAGAAAAATTGCTCAACTTCAACATCATACAAAGTTGAATTATCATTACAAGTTACATTCATATAGAAATTGCCACTGTCTAAAATATTAATGTCTGTGTTATTGAAAATGTATTGCTGCGAAATATTATATGTACTTAAATTATCAAAATAAGTATAATCATCTTCAACATTATAGAATTTATAGGTAACATTTTCCACATAACCATCATCAGTACAGTTGCCACGGACAGCAGTCAGATTAGCGCCATATGTAATAGAAGTACAATCTATCCATGAAGAACCTTCAACCTGGCATTCTACAGCTGTTAATTGCGGTGGTGCATTATCTAATATAGTACGGACGCTTGAATTAACATTATTGCCGGAGCCAAAATTATCATATGGTGTTACTGAGCAGAACCATTCTTCATTTAATGTTGTATTTGATGCTTCCATAACATCACTATACATTTGGTTGCTGGTAATATTGATTAGATTAGATTCAAAAGTAATATTATCACGGTACCAAGTTACATTAACAATTAAATCATTGTCAAAGTCAGGATCATATACTGTGAAATTACAATATAAATCAGAATAAACCGGCGGGAAAATTGGCAGCAAATCTATATATGTAATATTTGGCAATGTATTTGCCACTATTGTTATATTTATGCTTGGAGTATATTCATTTGATATATAATTTTTATAAGTAGAGGCATTGTAATATGCAAAAAACTCCCATCTTGAATTTAGTTCGCCTGTTGCATTTACTTCCCAACTAATATCACAACTATCCCCTGCAGACATATTAGCTAAACATGCATTATATCCATAACCCATTGGATTGTCTGTTGAAGTCCAGAACGGCGTGCTTCCGGGTGTAGTGGGAATATCGCCTTTTGGAATAGTAGCGCCGATACCGACAATCAAAACATTATCCAGATAATGCGCAGAATCTTCATCAGCACCAGAAGTTGTAGTTGCAAGACCGCCAGCATCAAATGAATATTCCCCGTTTGTCAAATAAGCGATATATGAATATGTTCCAGAGTTAGAAACTGGAGGTCCGCCTGCCACTATCTCATCAAGCAAAATTTCAGCGTTATTGGAAATATTCCTAAAATAATATCTACTGTATTCCCCAGCATCTGCACCAGTTTCCTGGAAATTGGTCCAGTAGAAGCTGATATTGACATATTGTGGATTGCCTGTAACATTAAATGTTATGTTCCACCCGCCAGATGTGTCCGGGCTGATAATTGAATTTTGATAAACCTCAAGACAATTGCCAGCTGAATAACAATATGCATTGCCAGTAACATAATTCCCAACTGAATCAACACCAAAAGTACCTTGGTAAATCTCATCCACATAAACAAACCCTTCTGTATCTGTATCAAAAGTTGCATTCACATATGTAACATCAGGATCTAAAGTTGCATTTATACTACCACATTCACCTCCTGTGCATGTAACTCTGGAAGTCCAGGTGAAGAAAGCACCTTGAGAAACATTAACATTAATATCTGGACTTATTAAGCTGCCAGATAATGTACCCCATGGCACTGTCCAATTGCTATAATCAGATCTTGAATTGCTGGCGTTATCTCCACAAACCACATTTAGTCTAAATTCGCCGGAATCCCTAATTAAGATGTCTGTTATATTTAAGACAAAATAATCTCCTATTTGATAGGTGGTTGTGGCATTGAAAAATTCTTTATTATCTGGTATATTAATTAAACTTAAGGTTGCATTTTCAACTTTTTGCGTATCCGTACAATTTGCCCTCACTCTTGTCAAATAATCATTAAATCCAATTATTGTACAGGCACTCCATGTTGAATTATTTTCCTGACACTCTATTGAATTTATTAAAGGAGGGGCGTCTGACAAAATTGTAATTCTGGAAGAGTTTGCCTGATAGCCAACTCCAGAGGCATCATATGGTGTTACAGAACAGAACCACTCCTCATCAATGCTTGTGTTTGAGGATTCCATAATGTCATTGTACTCAACACCGCTAGTAACATTAATCAAATTAGATTCAAAAGTCACATTATCTCTAAACCAACTAACATTTACATATAAATTATCAAACACGTCAGGATCTGTAACTGTAAAATAACAATATAAGTTGTTAAACTCTTCAGGATAATCCGGTGCAATAGATATTGAAGTAACATTTGGTAATGTGTTATTTACTATTGTTAAATTAATTATGGTTGAGTTTACAATTGATACATTTTGTGTATAATTAATTGGTTCTGCTCTAACCATTGTGCTCCACACGCTATTCATAGCAGCAGTAGCATTAACCTGCCATTCTAATGTGCAGGAATCACCATCTGTCATATTATATAAACAACTATTGTCTATTGGATAATATGGATTTGAATCTGTTGTGTAAAACGGATTGTCACCAGGAGTTGTGTTTAATAAATTCCAATTATAAATTCTGTAGCCAGTTACATTTACATCATCTAATAACATATTTTCTGATCCTGATGATGTGCTCCAGCCTACTCTGATCCTAAAATCATTTGTGGCAGCATAATCTGGTATAGAATTGCTTCTTAACACCCAGGGTGTCTGTGATGCGCTTGCTCTATTGGTTTCATTCCACATAAAAGCATATCCCGTGCCGTTCCAGTAATACATAACATAATCATCTTCTGCCTCAGTATCTTCGCTGCTTGAGTACATTGTTGTTGAAACTCCGCTGTAGCCAGCTAAGCTAATATTTCTGTACCAATAATCAAATGCAGGGTCAAAGTTGGCTGTCATTGCCAATGCATAACTACCTGTTCTCGGGCTCCAATCTGTGCCGGTTTCCGCGCTTAAAGAACCACTGGGGGCAGCATCATCAATCCATTTAGCTTCTTCAACAGCGTCATCTTCAAAACCAATAAATTCAATCTGTTGTAAGCTAGAATCTGCATTTTTATACCAAAGACTTGTATTGGTATTGCCACATTCACCGCCTGTACAATTTACTTCTGCTCTATATGTGAAAAACTGGTCCTGGACAACATTTCTGTTTTGGTCTGTTAACGGTAATAATGTAACTGTATAAGTACCAAATGCAATACTCCAGTTAAAATCTTCAGTACCTGTTGGATTCACGGAACATGTTGTATGTAAATTAAATAAACCAGAATCTGTTATGTTAATATCTGTAATATTCAAGAGCCAATAACCTGTGCTATTATCTGTTGTTACAGAATCAAAATAAGTATAATCATCTTCAATATTTTTTAAGCTAAAAGTCATATTTTGAATAGGATCTCCCGGCTCATAAGAACATTGTGCTCTTACTGCTGTTAATTTGTCATTAAACTGTATGTTTGAACAATCTTCCCATGTTACTCCATTCTCCTGGCATTGAATATTAGAAATTTCTGGTCTAATAACATCCACTATTGTTATATTAACACTTTGCGTATAATTATCTGGAATGTAACTAGCATAAGTAGTTGCTTCATACATAGCAAAGAACTGCCATACTGTATTGATGTCGCCAGTAGCATTTACAACCCAGGTTGTATCACAGGTGTCTGCATCAATCATATTCCTCAAACAAGCTTTATTAGTTGTACTATATGGGTTATATGAAGATGTCCAGAACGGTTTTGCTCCTGGTGTAGTATTAAGCCATCCTTTAGGCGGCTCTTGCTCACGGCTTAAAGTTGCGCTTGGGCCAGGAGATAAATATAGATATATTAAAATGTCATCATATCCAAAATCCGGTTGAGTATCTATATACTGGTCTGTGTATATTCTTAATTGATCTAAAGTTGTTATTCCTGAATTAGCGTAAGCTACGCTACCTATGTTTGTAAAACCAACACGTTCATACGTATACGTTTCTGCGCTGACATCCACTGTCAATCTGAAATCATAGGTGCCTGTAATACCTGCTTCTAGCTCAGTTGTAGTTACTGTATTTGCAACTTCTTCTGTTCCTCCCACATCCATACCGTTTGACTCGCCCGTAAATAAACCAGGCCCAACGCCTGCTGTTTTATCACTGGGGCTCATTAAAGTTTTATCGCCAATGCCCAGATGATGTAACCATATACTCTCACTGTTTGAAATAATGTCCCAGGTAAACTCTAATACGAAATCACCAGGAATCGGCTCTGAAAAGTTGTAACGAGCTCCAATATCAGGCGGTCCAACATTATTGCCGCCCACCCTTAACATATTGCTTGATATAGCTACTTGATCACTGCCCCCGCCTAAATTCCATTCCTCCCAGCCATTGCCTAAATTACTGCTATCTGCCCTATTAAACCTCTCCACAAACCAGTACACTTTACTTTCGTTATCCGGCGGATTTGATGCACCTGGGTTACCATAATACATGTAATAATTTGTATCAGAACTACTAGCTGCAATATTCTCCTGAATTTTAAACTTAATAACTGTATTTGTCGAATTAAAACCAGTTGTATTTATCCTATCAAGCTCTTTAAAGTTTTGTAATGAAGAATTCCACCATACTATCCTTAAATCATCTCCGTTATCCATAAACTTGTTTCCTGTAGTGTCTACTGTAAAATTGAAAGTATATCCTTTATACATTGTTTCACTAGCCTGGTTGTTTGTTATAGTTATTAATTTTCTATATGAGAAAGTATCGTTCCACCAATCAGTTGCCGGGTCTAATGTTACATTGACATCATCACATTCACCGCCTGAACATGTTAATCTGGTTGTAAAGTTAAAGGTTGTATTTTGAATAACTTGTTTTTCTGTTGTAGGATTTATTAAAATACCTTGTAACTCTCCCCAAGGTATTGTCCAGTTAACATCTGTTTCATTTTCAGGGTTATCTCTACAGATAACTTTCAAATTATATGAGCCGGAATCATCAATATCTAAATCTGAGATATTGTATTCCCAATAACCAGTAGCATTTGTTGTTGCCGTCACATTAAAAAATGTGTTGTCATCTTCAATATTTCTTAAAGAGTAAGAAACATTTGTAACGCTGCCTCCAATATTAGAATAACAATTTGATCTAACACTATCTAATGTATCTCCAAAACTTGTTGCAGTACAATCTCCCCAGCCTATACCAACTCTGTAACATTCAACATCATAAATTGTTGGCGGCATCTGTGTATATATTATCTGAATGCTTCTATTACTGTCCCAGTCAGATGAATTATAAGAATCATATGCAAGACAATTCCATGTATAATTTCCCACTTCTAAAGACTTGCTCCAGTTACAGTTTCCTGAGGTTAATCCCAATGTACAAGAATCATTATATGCAAAACTAGTATTCTGGTTATTTGTCATATAAAGTGAAATATTAGTAGCATTGATATCATCAGTAACACTACAGTTAAAATTGATGTTTTTTGTTGCGTTTGGACTATACACGTAAGCAATATAATTTGGATTTGGATTAATTAAAGAAACAACTGGCGGGTTATCCACACAACTTATATTTACGTCATCAATATACATCTCATCATTAGCACCATTTGCATAACCTTCAAACCTTATCAAAAATCCACTGACCATGTTAAAACTAGCATCCAAATCTATATAGACAGATTGCCATGATCCTTCTGTGTCATCATCTGTCCAGACATCTGTATTCCAAGAACCATCATAAATATCTAAAGATAGTTCATCAGCAGCTTCTGCTCCTGCGCTTTTATACCAATCAAAAGTAAGTGTACAGTCTATTTGTCCAGAAAGATCAATAGGAATAGCTATTGTAATAAAAGAATCTTCATAGGCACCGCCTCCTGTACCATCGACATGTGCAGAATAAGAACCATGTCCTGTTCCAGGAGCTCCTGTTGTATCCCACTGTCCATCTCCGCTTTCAGTCCATAAATTCAGATTATTTAATTCAAAATCATCAAAGAACTTTGATATAGTAGGATCAACAATATAATCAAACTCCACACTCCCCCCAACTACCTTTAAATCAAACACATCTTGACTTCCAGTAAGATTTGTTAAGAAAATTTGATATTTTTGATCTCCATTTATTGTTCCAAAATCAGCAATCTTTTCAGTCCCATTTTTTTCATAAACTTCAACAGAGCCAGAATTATTGCTTCTTGCGTAGATTGTAATATCTTTATCAGATGTCAGATTCTTCTCAAAACTTATTCTTATATAATGAGATTCAGGTATGGTGGTCCAGTTTTGATCCCGTGCTTTCACAAAATCATAAATATCTTCAACAAAAGTTCTATTCTCATCTAGGTGTATAGCTGTTTTAATGAATATTTCAACAAAAGCAGGATCATCTTGTGTTAAAATAATTGTATAATTTTCTCCTGGCTTTACAGTCTCTACAAGGACCCAGTCACCATAACATTCTTGTGTAGAGAAATTCCATTCTTTACATTTCATAACTCTGTTTCCTTGCGCTGTTATTGTTATATTTCCCTGATAAAAATCAATATTAGAAGGATCTATTGCAAAAGCTTTTTGTTTTTTAGGGATATTAATTTTTTCCAATGGCACAGGCTCTAGTCCAAGTTCAAATCCTTTTGAAAGATTAACATCATTAAAAACTACTTTTTGTATGCCGCTAATCTCTGGGTATAGTTCCACATCATATTTTTCTGTGTTATTGGGTATATTTGAGAAAGTTGTTGCATCAAACTTTTTATTATTAGATTTATCAATTAATTTAACATCTATAAAATGCAGATACCCATTACTAGTCTTAACCTGTAATTTTACATCTTGGCTGATACTAACTAAACCTTCACTAGATTCGTTTACCTCTGATTCTTGTTCAGTTTCGTTCACAAATAAATCTATTGTTTCGTTTACTTCATCCACAATATCATTTGCAGAAGTCTCATTTTTTGTTTCTTCTTCAACAAATTCTTCATCTATAACTTTGAAAATCTCTGTTTCCCTTACACTATTATCATCGTACAATTGAACTTCATAGATACCGGTTTCCTTTGGATAAAATTTTAAAGAAGGTGCTAACCCGTTTACATAGTTAAATGTTTGTGACTTAGACAAAATTCTCAGATTAAAACCCTTTTTAAGCAAAGACACATTAAAATATATTATAACTATTTCATTTGCTGTGAAATTATTTTTTTCCAGCCAAAAATAATCTGGTTTATCATTAGAAGAATCAACCACATTAAATGAGCTAGTGTCAAGTAATATTGTGTCTTGATAAATATTTATGGTGTGCTTTCCTAATTCAGTTGGTTTATATTGTATCTTAAAGCTGGGGTTAAGATATTTGTATACAGAACTTGGCGTTATCAAGTCAATAGTTAGGTTGCTTGTATCACTTGTATTAAGAGTTATCTCAATATTTTCATTTAGCTCATACTCTGATTTTTCTAGTGTAATGACAGGGGCCGCAATTACAGCTAGCATAGAAAATAGAAATACAAATATTATAATCATACTCAATTTTGTACTGGATAGTTTATTCATTTTTCAAATAAGATAATTGTGTTTTTATCTCGTTCAACAACTCATAATATTTCTGGGAGGAATACAGTATAGTCTTATCTAGCAATGATTTATCATGTATTATGTGGGTCTGGAACTCGTGCTTTGACAAAAATATTAGATCAAATTTTTTTAATTCATGAGAAATAATTTTAATAGCTTCTTTATCATGGATATGATCCAAAATAATATAAATTTTAGAATTAGAGATAAATATAGTATATATTTTAAATTCTTTAGAAATTTTGTTTAGTTCCTCGCTGAATTTTGTAGACTGTTTTTTCAGGAAAGATTCTTTGTTTATAGCGTCATTCAACATTAATAAGGCAACAGCTTTAGGATTTTCAAGATTAATAGAACATAAATAGCTACGGCCAACTTGTACTTTATTGAATATGCCTTCTTTTATGAATTCATTGACTTTAGTATTAATATGAGGGTATGCTTTGTTAAGTTTTTTTGCAATCTGGTTTATGCTCAGAAGCAGAGTGATGTCTCTATTATAAAGCTCAATTATCCTAAGTTCCAGTTTATTGCCAATCACTGTTAACTTGGCCCCAGTTCCTTATTATACTAATTTTTTGATAATATTATACGTTTTTTTGTATAATACTTTATATAAATCTTTCTATTTTTGTCGAAAATAAACCAAAAAAATAACTAAAAACATTATTATACTAAAAATAATATAATAAAAAAGATTTAATGAATAAAAATTATCATTATTTAACTTAACATACATAAAAATTAATCACCCCGACTATAAATACCCAGAGTTTCCATAAGGTATGAGATATATAAACTTTTCTAAGAATTAACTTAATTTAGCAAGAACAAATAATCCGAATAACAATAAAGTTAT
>CAZKFC010000006.1:0-48338 GCA_964552005.1 uncultured Methanosarcinales archaeon | reverse complement strand
GTACTATTAATTAATCGAAATGTTTCTATAAATAAAATATCCAAAAAGCTTAATCATAAATAAAATATCCAAAAAGCTTAATCTAGCAAAATCTACTATCTATTACTATTATAAGAAAATTAAAGGAAGGAAAATTCCATTACCTAAGTTTGAAATTGGTCTTTCTGAAAAAGAAGGAGAAATAGTCGGTATATTTGCTGGTGATGGAAGTCAATATTTTAATAAAAAAAATTACAAGTATGAGGTTAATGTTCATTTTGGTCAACATAATTATGATTATTTGTTATATGTGAAGAAGTTATATGAATCATTCTTTAACAAGAAATTCTTTATAGTTAAAGAGCATAAAATTCCACGCAGGATAAGAATAAATTCTAAAGCAATTTTTTATTATTTTGATAATTATCTAACTTATAAAAAATCGAGCAAACATAATACTGTGGAATTAAGAAGCTTGGAATTTCCTAAAAAGTTTTTATTGGTTTCTTAAGGGGATTATTAGATACAGATGGCTCGATTTTTAAAATTAAATCAGAAAGTAGAATAAAAATAACATATACTACTATTTCTTACAAAGTAGCTAAACAAGTGCAAGAAATATTAAAAAAATTTGAAATTGGCTCTGGCAAATCCCTATAGAAATGAAAAAACCGTTTATTATGTAAACCTCTGGTCGAAATATATAGACAAATATTTAAATACAGTTAAACCTTTCAAAGCAAAATCTATGGGCAAGTAGTTCAATCTGGCTAGAATACCCCGTTGGCTATACTCTCATACCAAAAACGGGGAGGCTGGGGGTTCAAATCCCCCCTTGTCCACTTTTCAAAATCATTAAAAAGAATTAAATATTTCAATCCACACAAATGCCTCAGTAGCTCAGCCGGTAGAGCGTATGCTTGGTAAGCATAAGGTCGAGGGTTCAAGTCCCTTCTGAGGCTTCTGTTGTCTATAAAAGAAAAATATTTAATTCTCATGCTATAAAATGAAGGTGGTATAATGAAACTGGCTATAATTTTTGGAATTCTCCTGATAATTATCGGAGGATGTTATGTACAACAAGAGTTACCAGAGTCCAAAATATCAGGAACCCAGGATTTAGTGCTTACTGAACAAGATCTACAAGAACTTGGAATGACAGCTGAAAGTGAGTGTCAAACAGAGGAACAAACTAGTTATGACTTATCAGATGTGGAATATACTTTCTGTAGCTATACCATTGACAGCCTTATTGATACAAAAGTAATAATTGAATTAAAGAAATTTTCAAATTACGAATCTCTAAATGACTCATACCTATATGACTCCTCTCACCTGTTCGGCGCAAAAGGTCTTATAAGCGAGAATACTTTTGGGGAGCAGAGCAGATTTCGCGTTAATAGTAAGGATGATTACGAGGCTGAATTCAATGATCCAAATATTTACTATTATCATCTATGGATTACCAAATATTTATACCTGATCCACATCACTTCTAGTGGACGAAGCGAGGAAGCCAAAGGGTATATTATAAAAATAGGGCAGCAGATCTTGTCAAAATTCTAGTACTTTCTTAAGCTGGTTTTAAGAATATTCTTCCCACAACTTTTGGATTTTATCATTCCATTCTTGTAGGGTTTTTTCTTTATTTGCTTCTGGTAAATTATCATTTATAACTTCATGGCCATGCCTGATAATATCCTCTTCTTTTAGAATATTATGCCTGATAATATCCTCATTTAAATCTGTTTGTTTCATATTTTAATGACTTTTTGATCCTGTTTTTTTAACTTTTGAACTTCTTTATCAAGTTTATGTTCACTTTGCAATACTTTTTTTTTGTTTGCCTGTATTTTTAATATAATTAACGCAACTACAATTACAGGCAATATTAGTAAAGCAAGATAATACTTGCTCAATTTTAATGATGTGCTATTAATTACAACATAATACATAGTAAGGGTAAAAACAACATTGAACCAGAAATTAAATTCCTTTCCAGCTTTGTTCATTAATATATATATGGGATTATAGCTTTAAAAATTTTATTATAACTCTAAACGTTTATCTAACTTTTTAGCAACTTCTTTTAAATTATTCATTGTGCTTATTAAGTCACGCTCAACTTCTTCTACCAAAGAACTTAAATTATCAACTTTTAACATATATTTTTTGTTGCGTCTAATAACTAAACCAGAGCCAATTAAGTAGTGTAAATGATGTACAACAGTGCCTCTGGACAAACCAACTTTTTCAGAAATTTCATCACTACTTAAACCCTCTGTATTATGCAAAGATTTTAACAACACAATAAACATACGATAGCAACTTTTATCTTTATCTCTCTTGCCAAATAACCCCAGAGAATCGCAAAACCATTGCAAATCCTGGTTTATATTTTTACCAGAAGGTTTTCTAGATCGATGTATTGTAATTTTAGTTTTTCTAACTATCATATATATATAGTTTGTTTAAACCAGTATTTAAATTTTATGCGAAACATTTATAAATGAAATCAATTTTACATCAACTACGTTGATTTAAAATCAACGAAAAATTTAAATAGAAAGAATATTTTTACATCTAATGGAGGTGGTTGATATGTATTGGGATCCGTTTGATGAATTGGACAGGATGCATAAAGAGATGGATAGGATGTTTGGGAGATTTTTGGGCAGATATGATAAGCCTATGATTGGGCATATTGGACATAAACACGAAATTACACCTTACAAAGGTTTTAGGACACCATTATGCAATATGCAAGAAACAGAAAGCAAAATAATAGCAACCTTTGAATTACCTGGTGTTGATAAGGCTGATATAGATTTGGTAGTAGACGATGATCATCTTGAATTAAGCGTTGAGTCAAAAGTAGAGAAAAAAGAAAAGCAGAAACAAGGTTATCATTATACTGCACACAGACAAAGTTTTTATAGGAAGGTACCTTTGCCGAAAATAGTTGAGTCTGATAAGGCTGAGGCAGAATATAAAAATGGTATTTTAAGGGTTGAAATCCCAAAAAAATACAAGGACAAAAAGAAAAAAAGGAAAATTAATGTTAAATAAAAAGGGGTTGTTTAACTCCTTTTTGATTATATAAAAAATGATAAAAAATCAAATAAAAACTCTTGTATTTCTTGGAGTACTGACAGCTCTATTATTATGGGTTGGCCAATATTTTGGAGGCATGACAGGGCTGACGGTTGCTTTTATCTTTGTATCTGTTCTGAATTTCGGCATGTATTGGTTTTCTGATAAGATTGTCTTGGCAATGTATAGGGCGAGACAAGTCTGGAAAAATTCTAAATTATATACAATAGTTAAGGAAACAGCATATGATGCGGGGTTGCCCATGCCAAAAGTGTATATTATACCATCTAAAAACCCAAATGCATTTGCAACAGGTCGTAACCCTAAAAATGCGTCAATTGCATGTACTCAAGGTATTTTAGATTTATTGTCTGAAAAAGAATTAAAAGCAGTAATTGCCCATGAGCTTGGTCATATAAAAAACAGAGACACTTTAATTACAACAATTGCAGCTACAATTGCAGGTGTTATTGCTTATTTGGCTGCCATGGCTAGATGGGCAGCTATATTCGGCGGATTCGGCGGACGTGATAGAGATAATAACTTGTTTGAATTATTAGCATTAGCAATATTAACGCCGTTGATTGCCACCATAATACAATTAGCTATTTCAAGACAAAGGGAATATATGGCTGATGAACAAAGCGCAAAAATAACTAGAAATCCCCGTGCATTGGCAAATGCTTTGTTAAAAATTGAGCAGGGTGTTAAGGCACATCCTATGAACATAGGTAATACTGCTACAAGTTCGTTATTTATAGCAAACCCTTTTAAAGGAAGCTCATTACTGAATTTATTCTCGACACACCCGCCTATTAAGCTACGGGTGGAAAAATTAAACAAAATGAAAATATAGGTGATGTGAAATGAAAATAAAGCCGTTAGGAAATAGAGTGTTGTTAAAACCGATTGAGGCCGAGGAAAAGACTAAGTCTGGCTTATACATACCAGACTCTGCAAAGGAAAAACCGTTGCAAGCAAAAGTGATTGCTGTAGGTGACGGTAAAGATCTCAAAGTAAAAGTGGGAGACAGAGTGATCTACGAAAGTTTCGGTGGTTCGGAAATAAAAATCAATAACGAAAAACATCTTATTATGGATGTGAAAGATATTTTAGCAATCGTTGAATAAAACAGGAGGTATAAAAAATGAGTGCAAAACAAATTAAGTTTAATGAAAAAGCTTTGAAAAAGCTCTTAGCAGGAGTTACAAAGATAAACAATACTGTTTCTGTTACCTTAGGACCAAAAGGAAGATGTGTAGCATTAGAACAAAGTTTCGGCAGTCCTACTATAATTAATGACGGTGTTACCATTGCAAAAGAGATTGAGCTGCAAGATAAGTTTGAAAATATTGGCGCACAGTTAATGAAAGAAGTTGCTGAGAAAACACAAGATAATGCAGGCGATGGTACAACTACAGCTATCTTATTGGCAAGTACTATTGTTAGGGAAGGTGTAAAAAACATTACAGCAGGGGCAAGTCCAACTGAGTTAAAAGTGGGTATTGAAAAAGCAACTGAGAAAGTTGTTGGATATTTGAAAGAAAAGAGTGTTCCTGTTAAAAACAAGGAAAAGATTGCACAGGTTGCTACAATTTCTGCGAATAATGATGAGAAAATTGGTAGGTTAATAGCGGATGCTATGGAAAAAGTCGGTAGTAACGGTGTTATTACTGTTGAAGAAGCTAAGTCACTTGAAACTACCTTGGAAGTTGTTGAAGGAATGCAGTTTGACAAAGGGTTTGTAAGTCCTTATATGGTAACAAATCCAGATAAAATGATAACAGAGTTTGAGGACCCTGTCATATTATTGTATGATAAAAAGATAAGTTCAATGAAAGAGTTACTGCCGTTATTAGAGCAGGTTGCTCAAAACAACAAGCCATTTGTAATAATAGCGGAGGACGTTGAAGGAGAAGCTTTAGCAACTTTAGTGTTGAACATGATTAGGGGTTCCTTAAAAGCAGTGGCAGTTAAAGCGCCAGGGTTTGGTGATGATCAAAAAGAGATGTTAGAAGATATTGCCATACTGACAGGTGGTAAGGTTATTTCCGAGGATAAAGGTATGAAATTGGAAAATGCAACATTGGCTGATTTAGGCAGAGCTAAAAAAGTTAAAGTGGATAAAGAAAAAACCGTTATTGTGAGCGGCCAAGGCGACCCTAAAAAGATCAGAGCAAGAATATCTCTGCTAGAATCACAGATACAGGTGGCTGATTCTGAATATGATAAAGAAGATTTGCAGAAAAGATTAGCTAAATTAACAGGAGGCGTTGCTGTTATTAATGTTGGCGCAGCGACAGAGACTGAAATGAAAGAGAGGAAAGCCAGAGTGGATGACGCGTTGCATGCAACCAGAGCTGCTGTGGAAGAGGGTGTCATTGCAGGAGGCGGTGTCGCCTTACTTAGAACTGCTAAACTATTAGAAGATTTCAAGTTGCCAGGAGATCAACAAGTGGGTGTTGACATTGTGAGAAAGGCCATCACTGAGCCTATAAAGATAATTGCTAAGAATGCTGGTAAAGAGCCCAGTATTATAGCTGATAAAGTTAAGAAAAGTCTTGAAAATGTTGGGTATAATGCTAAAGAAGATAAATTCGAGGATATGTTCAAAGCAGGTGTTATTGACCCGACTAAAGTTACAAGGACAGCATTGCAAAACGCAGCCAGTATAGGTAGTCTTATATTAATAACAGAGGCTGTTGTTACTGACATTCCAGAAACTAAGGATAATATGTCGCCAATGATGCCTCCAGGCGGGATGAGCGGCGGAATGCCTGGCATGATGTAGGAAAATTAGAAAGTTTTTTTTGTTTTTTAAGTGAGAACCCAAGGTTCTCACACACTTATAACCCCATGTCTTTATGGGGTTGGTGCGAAGAGGGAAGACCTCTTCTCTTAGGTTAAAAAAACCAGGACTAAAAAAATGGCAAAGAAAAAAACAAAAACAGAAGATAAAAATAAAGTAAAGGAATTAACAGAACTATTGAAGAGGACGCAGGCAGATTTTATTAATTATAAAAACAGGGTTGAAAAAGAGACTAAACAGTTGATGGAATATAGCGATGCAGCTGTTATAAAAGAACTATTGCCTGTGTTAGACAGTTTTGAGCATGCCTTGAAAAACACTGAGGATAGCGAGAAGTTTAAGAAAGGGATTGAGCTAGTGTATGCGCAGCTAATGGATATATTAAAACAAAAAGGTCTTTCTCCTATTGTTTCAGAAGGCCAGTTTGACCCGTATAAACACGAAGTCTTGTTAAAGGTCAAGTCTGACAAGCCAGAAGGCACTATCTTGGAAGTGTTGCAGAAAGGTTACCAGTTTAAAGATAAGATAATCAGGCATGCTAAAGTCAAGGTGGCTGCTTAAAATGTTGACAATAAATACAAATATGGAAAAAGTGCTTTTATTGACGCACCCGTGCCGTTGCCCGAAATGCGAAAATTCATGTAAATATGGTAGTGGTGCTTTAGTAGGAGAAGATATGAAAAAATTAGCTGAATTTTTACAAATAACAGAAGAAGAACTTAAGGAAAAATACCTTGAAAAAATTACTAAATTTAACACAACGCTGTTCAGGCCAAGATTAATAAGAAAAGATGATAAACCGTATGGGAAGTGTGTGTTTTATGATGAGGTAAAAGGATGCACTGTCCATGAGGTTAAGCCAACAGAGTGTAAGATATCAATGGGATGTAAGGATTACGGCCCTGAGTTAATTACGTGGTTTAGCTTGAATTATTTTCTTAACAAAGAAGATCCAGAGTCATTAAGACAATATAAACTGTATTTAGAATCTGGCGGCAAAACACTGCCAGGAGCCGAACTTGACGCTGAGACAATAAAAAAGTTGGACAGTTATGAAGATTTGAAAAAAGAAAAGGACTGGGACTCTGTCCTGGGAATTAAGGAGGATAAAAAATGAGTGATAATAAACAAAAAATGTATCTTAGGGCAGAAGCCATCTTAAAATATTTAATGGGTCAGGAAGAACTTCATACTTTAATTACAACAAAAAACACCGAAGTTGACCTTGTTACTACTGATCAAAGTTTGTACGAAGCCTTAGGTAGTGTAAAGAATCGTGAAGACATTGATATTAATTTATTAGTTAAATTGCTTGAAGTTACTACAGTTAATTCATTTAAAGACATGATGAAACAAGACCGTAAGATATTGACACCTGAGCGTGTCGCTGAGTTAAGAAATAAAATAAATAATGAAAAAGGTGATAAATAATGAAAAAAGAAAAAATTATTGGTATTGATTTAGGAACATCAAATAGCGCAGCTGCTGTTTTGGAGGCAGGCCGGCCAAAAATAATTCCATCTGCTGAAGGTGTTTCTCAGTATGGAAAGGCTTTTCCGAGCGTGGTGGCTTTTACAAAGGATAACCAGTTATTAGTTGGTGAACCTGCTAGACGACAGGCAGTTAGCAATCCTGAGCGTACAATAACTAAGGCAAAACGTAAAATGGGCACTAACCATAAATATAAAATAAACGGCAAAGAATACACGCCTCAGCAGATATCTGCGTTTATATTGCAGAAAATTAAGAAAGATGCTGAAGATTTTTTGGGAGAAGAAGTTAAAAAAGCCGTCATTACTGTCCCAGCATATTTTGATGATAACCAAAGACAAGCAACTAAAGACGCAGGCGAAATTGCTGGCCTGGAAGTGGTTAGAATAATTAATGAACCAACTGCTGCGTCACTTGCATATGGTTTAGACAAAGCAGATAAAGAACAAAAAATCTTGGTTTTTGACCTTGGAGGAGGAACTTTAGATGTAACTATTATGGAATTTGGCGATGGTGTTTTTGAAGTTAAATCAACTAGCGGTGATACACAGTTAGGCGGTACTGATATGGACCAAGCTATTATGGAGTACTTAATAAAAGAATTTAAGGATAAAGAAGGTGTTGATTTATCTGAGGATCCTGTTGCTTCTGAAAGGTTGAGAGAAGCAGCAGAAAAAGCCAAGATTGAGCTTTCTACAGTGATGGAGACAGATATTAATTTGCCTTTTATAACTGCAACTGATAAAGGTCCGTTGCATTTCAACATGAAATTAAAAAGAAGTCAGTTAGAAAAATTAGTTGAGCCTATTGTTAAGAAATGTGATAAGCCTATGAACCAGGCTGTTAAAGATGCTGGCTTGACTTTTAAAGATATTGACAAAATTATCTTGGTGGGAGGTCCTACTAGGATGCCCATAGTGAAGAAATTTGTTGAGGATACAGTCGGCAAAAAAGCAGAGCGTGGTATTGACCCAATGGAATGTGTAGCTCAAGGCGCGGCTATCCAGGGAGGTGTGCTAGCTGGGGAAGTTAAAGACGTTCTATTATTAGATGTTACTCCTTTAAGCTTAGGTATTGAAACATTGGGAAGTGTTTTTACGGTATTAATACCAAGAAATACTACAATTCCTACTAAGAAATCTCAGATATTCAGTACAGCTGCTGATAACCAGCCGGCTGTTACAATAAGAGTGGCGCAAGGCGAGCGTCCAATGTTTCCAGATAATAAGTTATTAGGACAGTTTGATTTAGTTGGAATACCGCCTGCACCTCGTGGTGTACCACAAATAGAAGTCACTTTTGATATAGATGCGAATGGTATTGTGCATGTTACAGCTAAAGATCTTGGAACTAAAAAAGAACAGTCTATAAGAATAACAGCTAACCAGAAATTAAGTGAGGAAGAGATTGAAAGAATGAGAAAAGAAGCAGAAGCACATGCTGAGGAAGATAAGAAAAGAAAAGAAGAAGTTGAAACAATCAACCAGGCAGATACTTTGGTATATAGCACTGAAAAATTATTCGAGGAGTTTAAAGGTAAAGTCGATGACAAGAAACTTGAGAATATAAAAAAAGAGGTTGGCGAATTGAAAGAACTGCTTAAACCAGAGAAAAAAGACGTTGAAAAAATTAAATCTAAGTTAGATGAAGTCAACAAGAAAGTACAGGAACTTAGCACGGAAATGTACCAAAAAGCTGCTCAAGCACAACAACAAGCCCAAGCTACACCAAAAGAAGAAAAGAAAGGCAAAAAGGAAAAGGTAGTGGATGCTGAAGTTGTTGACGAAGAGAAAGAAAAGAAAAAATAATTATCTCTTTGATTGGTTAATATTTTTGCATCTAATAAAAACTTGAGCCAGATTAAGGTATTTAATATATATACAATCAATAAAATTGATGCTATTAACGTATACATAGGACTCGGCTTGACAGCAACGAATATAATGTAATATAACAGAATAATTGTGATTGGTTTTATTATATTGAATACTAATCCGAATTTTAAAGAGACTATTCCAAATGGATTATTGAAAGATGTATTTTTATAATGGTTTTTATAACATGTTTTATGATAAAATCTTGATAATAAAAGCCACGCTGGTGGTGCTCCTCCTACATAAACTTCATTTGAGGATTTAAATTTCTTTTTACATAGTTTACATTTAAGTATTAGATTCTATATTATTTCTATACTTTAAATTTTTTTTATTAACATTTATATATTCTAATTTTTTATTTTCTTAAGGGAGTTGTATTATGCGACATATGTTGACTTTAAAGGATTATTCTACAGAAGAAATTTCTAATATAATAAATAAAGCTATTGAAATAAAAAATAATCAAAAAAAATATTCTGATATTCTGAAGAATAAAACACTAGCGATGTTGTTTGAGAAAACTAGTACGAGAACAAGAACATCATTTGAAGCAGGTATGACTCAGTTAGGAGGCCATGCTATTTTTCTAGATTGGAAGTCTTCTAATTTAACAGTTGGTGCTGAATTAAAGGATGAAGTAAAATCTATTGAAAGATATTGTAGTATAATAGCTGCCCGTGTTAAAAAACACAGCACATTGCAGGAAATGGTCAAATACGTTAAAAAACCTGTTATAAACATGTTATGCGAGAAATATCATCCATGTCAAGCTCTAGGAGATATGATGACTATTAAAGAACATCTTGGCACCTGGAAAAATAAGAAATTAGTTTATACAGGCATCGCTAATAATGTAAGTAATTCACTTATTATAGCAGGAACTAAATTAGGAATGAAAGTTACTTTAGCAATACCTGAAAAAGATCCTGATGCAATTGATCCAGAACTAGAGAAAGCTGCTAAAGCAACTAATTTATATGAGGAGACAACTGATTTAAAGACTGCAATTAAAGATGCTGATATTCTTTATACAGACACCTGGGTAAATATAGAGTTTATGAATGATCCAAAGTTTAAAGAAGAAAAGGAAAGAAGATTTAAAACATTCATGCCCTATCAAATAAATGCTACTTTGTTAAAAGAAACAGGCAGCAATGCAAAAATAATGCATTGTTTACCAGCTCATATTGGCTATGAAATAACTAGGGATGCTATTGATCATCCTAATTCTATAATTTTTGATCAGGCAGAGAATAGATTACATGCACAAAAATCCTTGATATTATTTTTATTAGGCCTTTTTGATTAAGGAATATGCGGCTAACAATACTATCATGACACTACCAACTACAATGAAGGATATTCCTTCTGACGGCAATATATAAGTTTCTGCCAAATATTTAACTAAACCTATTAAAAGGAAGAACACTGCCACAATAAATAAGCCATACACAATCATATAATACTTGACTTTCTGCTTTATTTCTTCAATCTTTTCTTCTGACTCTACTTTCACTAGATCGAATAACTCGCCGAACAGATTAAATAATTGTGTCAGCCATCCAAAAGAAAACTTCTTTTTTGCCATACATAAGTTTTTAGAAAGTGAAGTTTATAAATTTTATGATATGCTAACAGCTTTTCCAAGTTCTTCATTGCTCGGCTCAGAAAGAATCTTTTCATCGTTAATCACAATAGTGGGAATGCTTCTGTAAGGTCCCTTGCCTAATCTTTCATTAAGCTCAACAACTTTTTCACCTAGTTTAGGGTCTTTGTCTATCTCAAGATATTCATATTTGACTTTATGTTCGTCAAGAAATCTTTTGCTTCTAATGCAGTCAGGACACCAGTCTGCGCCATACATTACTATTTTCATAATTTACAAAAAAGAAAAAAAGTATATAAAATTAATCCACAAATTCTATTCCTAGCTCAGACTCAAAATCTTTCTTCTTTTTCTCAGTAAGTCCTTTCCCTGTGCCGAATATCTGAGTGGATTTGACTCCTGTTATAATCAAAATAGTTCTAATAGAACCTTGTAAATCCTCGCTTATTTGTGCACCCCAGATAACACGGGCGTCTTCCTCTAATTTTGAAGATACTGTCTCAACAACTTTTCTAGCTTCATCAAGAGTCATGTCAGGTCCGCCTGCCACATTAATTAAAGCGCCGCTTGCACCAGCAATATCTACATCCAATAAGGGATTTTCAATTGCTTTTTGAACAGCTTCAACAGCCCTATTTTCTGTGTCAGATTCACCAACACCAATTAAAGCTACTCCACCACTACCCATTATAGCTCTAATATCCGCAAAATCCAAGTTAACAAGACCTGCTTTTGTAACTAATTCTGCTATGCCTTTCACTGCATTTGTTAAAATTTCGTCAGCAACTTTAAATGCAGTATGTAACGGCAGATCTGGAGCTAATTCCAGTAATTTATCATTTGGAATAACAATTAATGTGTCAACATTACCCTCTAATTTTTCCAAACCAAGCAAAGCATTTTCATACCTGCGTTGGCCTTCCATTGAGAACGGCATTGTAACTATACCAACTACTAATGCACCGGCTTTTTTTGCCACTTCAGCAATAACCGGGGCTGATCCTGTACCAGTACCGCCGCCCAGGCCGCATGTTATAAAAACCATGTCTGCGCCTTGCAACGCACTTCTTATTTCTGATTCGTTTTCTTTGGCTGCTTCCTCGCCTATCTTTGGAATGGAACCAGCTCCTAATCCTTTAGTTAAGTCACGGCCAATCAGGATTTTTTTATCTGCGCTCGTATAAAGTAAATCCTGCGCATCTGTATTCATAGCAATGGTCTCTGCTCCGATAACACCAACTTCAGTAATTCTGTTGATAGTGTTATTGCCGGCTCCGCCTGTGCCAATAACTTTTATTGTAGCTTTTTGTCTTGACAATATCTCTTCAAGCTCAGCGTCCAGTGCATGTTGCCTGGATTCTGCCATTGAAATGCCTTTCGGAGATAATGTTTTAGCATCAACAGGTTTAACTTCCAATATTAACACCTCCACCCAATTCTCTAATAAAAATTTATATTTACTCTATTGTAGTACTTATATTTAAAGTTAACGTAGTATCTGGCACTTATTTTTTCTTTTTACTACTAGTTTTAGCTTTTTCCTCTTTTTTAAGTATTACACTTTTTATTTCAGGTATTAGTTCAAGAACTCTTTTTTTTATCCCGCTTAATACATCTTTTGGAATGTTTTCATCTATTATTAATTTTTTATCTCTTAGCTCTAATTTCGCGTCAAGGATATTTAACTCGTTTTTAAAAATAGACTTGGCTTTTTTCAATGTATCTTTTATGATTTTATTGACTTTAACTTCATAATTTACATTTCTGCCAGCAAGAGGATGATTGAAATCTACTATAATCCTGCCGCCAGATACAGTTCTGACAATGCCGTACATATTATCAACGTTAACTTCTAGACCAGGAAATGGCTGTATATTTTCTTTTTTGAAAACTTTCATGGGCAATAGTTTCAGGAGTTTAGGATTCTTCTTGCCAAAAGCATTCTCTGGAGTTAAATGAATATCAAATTTTCCAGGTTCTTTGCCAATAATGAAGTCTTCTATCCCTTTAAGGATATGATTTTCACCTAAACAGATAACAGCGGCTCCAAAGCTGGCGTTTTCTCTATGGATCCCAGCTTCTTTGGCAACTTTTTCATCAGTAGTATCAAAAACATCTCCAGAGTCTAATCTTCCAGTATATTCAATTTCAATAAAATCATGCTTTTTTAGTTTCATTCCTCTAAAAAGATTCGAGGAATATTTATATACTTTACTATAGGATTTTGCTAATTGATTAGTAATGACTTTTTCTTATTTTTTTATTTGTGTTTCACCTCTATAAACCTTAAAAAAACCGAAAACTTTATAAATGGCAACCTTCATAAAAGGTAGTAATTCGGGGGTGTAACGCTTAGGTTACACTTTCTAGTATGAGGTATGTAAAAATGAGATTCACAAAGGAAGTGTTACGTAAAACTACTATAGGCGCAGTTGGTGAAGACGCTATTCCAGTAGTTGAATATCTAAAAGGCAAGAAGGACATTTCTGAGTTTAAAATTGCCCAGGATTTAAAGGTTGATATTCATTTAATTAGAAATGTATTATATAGGTTAAATAATAAGCACTTGGCTGTCTATATAAGAAAAAAGGATAGGCAAAAAGGATGGTACATTAGTTATTGGACATTAAATGACAAGCATTTCAAGGAAGTTTATGTAAAATTGCAGGATGAACGGCTTGAAAATCTTAAGGAAAAGCTAAAGAAAGAGCAAGAATTCAGGGACGGCCTCTACATATGCCCTAATTTATGCACGAGGATGAACTTTGAAAATGCAATGGAACTTAGCTTTAAATGTCCGGAATGCGGCTCTATATTAAATCCGCAAGACAATACTAGAACTATTGAGCACTTAAAAACCATGATTCAAGAAATAGAGGCAAGTGCTTAATTATTTTTTTCTTTGTACTATATTATCTTCATCATAAACTACATAAGTTTTTTTTCCATCTGTATGCAATGGATAGTAAAAAACTAGTTCTGTCTCTCCGTCAAAAAACTCTAATTTTGGAATCTCACCAACATCAAAAATTTGCGTTGGATCAAATTTAAACCTAGCTTGTAATCTACTCTGAAAATCTTCTAATGGAACTACACCTCGATATTCCTGGAACAATGCAAAAACTAAATCACTCACTTTTTTTTCAGAATGATTCACACGTAAATATCTTGTTTCCATAAAACGTGGAAAAAATAGGTTATTTAAAAATTAACTTCTTATTACACTTAATACAAGATCACGTTGTTTTTCCATCAATTCTTTTGTGTTGGCTTCAACATTTAATCGTAGATAAGGCTCTGTATTACTTGGGCGTACATTAAACCACCAATCATCAAATTCAACTGTAACACCATCTAACCAATTCACTTTTCCATCTTTAAACTTCTCTGCTAATTCTTTCATCTTGCCTTGTTTGTCCTTAACTTTAGAATTTATCTCACCAGATTGATAATATTTCTTCAATGGCTCAATTAATTGAGATAATGTTTTATTTTCTTTTGTCATTAATTCCAGCAACTTTAATATTACAAAAAAAGGAGCTTCTGCGTAATGCTCATCCTGAAGATAAAAATGACTGCTTAACTCTCCTGCGAATTTAGCATTTTCATTTTTCATCTGTTTTTTAACAAGGGAATGGCCAACTCTGCATCTACCAGGAATGCCGCCGTTTTCTTTAATAATCTCACCAACAACTCTTGAACATCTTACATCATATAATATTTTTAAGCCTTTTTTTTCCTCGAGTAAATTTTTTGCAACTAATGCCACAATTAGATCTGAAGGCACAATTTCTGCATTTTCATCAATAAAAGAACAACGATCAGCATCCCCATCAAAACCAACGCCAATATCTGCATTATTTTCTTTGACGGCTTTCCTTAAATCAGCAACATTCTCTTCTTTCAACGGGTTAGCTTCATGATTTGGAAAGCTGCCGTCTAGTTCCGAAAACAGATGTATTAATTCACAATCCAAATGCTTGAAAAACTCAGCAGAAACAGGGCCGCCCATACCATTAGCAGTATCAATAATTATTTTGAATCTCTTTAATTTCATAGTTAAATAGTTTAAAGAATGTTTGACATAATCATCCATAATATCAAGCTTTTTAAGGCTACCCTTTTTTCCAGCCAGGTTGTTATTTAAGTTATTAATCATCTTGCCAATTTCATAAATGCCAGTTTCGCCACTGATTGGCATGCCTCCTTCACCAACCATTTTTACGCCATTATATTTTGGCGGATTATGACTAGCACTTACCATCAAACCGCCATCATAACCATAATTCCATACAGAAAAATACATCATTGGTGTACTTACCAACCCAATATCAACAACATCACAACCTTGGTCTGTGACACCTTTAACCAATGCTTTAAATAACTTTGGGCTACTAATTCTCATGTCTCGGCCAATAGTGATTTTTTTTGCTTTGAACTTAATAACATAGGCTCTTCCAATCTTATAAACAATATCTTCATCAATACTTTCTGGATAAATTCCTCTGACATCATACGCCTTAAATATATTCATTTTCTCACTTAATACCTTTCCACTTTTTTATAGCTATTTCATATCTTTCAGGGGTGCCAGTATCAAACCACTGACCCGAAAAAATATAACCAAACAATCTACCTTTCTTTGCAAGTGAAGGGAAAATGTCTTTTTCATACATTGTAAATCCTGACTTGATAGTCTTGAGCACTTCAGGCTCCCATATACTTAATCCTGAATTAATTAAATTGCTGGGAGCTTTATTTTTAGCAGGTTTTTCAACAAATTCAAGTATTTTATTACCTTTTAGCTTTGCAACACCGTAAACATAAGGGTCTTTGACAGTTGTTAATGCTGTGGTTATCAAAGCCTTATTTTCCCTGTGGAATTTAAACATTTCTTCTAAATCTATGTCTTTTAACTCATCTCCATTCGTAACAATAAAAGTTTTTTCTAGTAAATTAGCAGCTAGTTTTATAGCGCCCGCACTTCCTAATGGCTCTCTTTCTTCAACATAAGTTATTTTGACACCGTATTTTGAGCCATTGCCATAGTAATCTTTTATCTGCTGTGCTTTATAACCAACTGAAAAAATTAGATCTGTTATATTATATTTTTTGAACAAATCTATTAAATGTTCTGGCACAGTTTTTCCTTGCACAGGCAATAATGCTTTCGGCAGTTCATAAGTTATTGGCCTGAACCTTGTACCTTTTCCACCAAGTAATAAAACTGCCTTGGTAGGTCTATTATTGCCCAAAACCCGGTTAAGGAATAATTCAATTGCATGGCTTCTATTTTTTATTTTTTTCCCGTCAATTTTTGAGTCTAATAAGTTAATAGTATCTGAGTCAAGTGTTATAGTTAACCTTTCTTTCATTTTTTTAGCTCATAAGAAACAGGTGTTGTATATAAAATTTATGAAAGTATGATGTTGTATGATAACACATTTTTATATATAATATTGAATTACTCCTAATGATGGGGCGTGGTAAATATTAGACATCAAGGACAACTTTTATATATGTAATACTCATTTTTTCATTCGTTTGGGTGATTATGTGGACAGGAATTTAGCTTTGGATTTTGTAAGAGTGACAGAAGCTGCCGCTATAGCTGCTGCTAGATGGGTTGGTAAAGGTAATAAAGTTAAGGCAGACGCTGCAGCAACAAATCTAATGAGAAAGTCTTTTAACAAATTAGATATAAATGGTGAAATTGTTATTGGTGAAGGTGAAAGAGATGAAGCGCCCATGCTATTTATAGGTGAAAAGGTCGGCACAGGTTCTGGTTTAAAAATAGATATTGCTGTTGATCCTTTAGAAGGTACAAACAGCGTGGCTTATGGACGTCCAAACGCAATTAGTGTTATGGCAGCTGCGCCAAAAGGAACTATGTTAAGAGCTCCCGATACATATATGGATAAAATTGCAGTCGGTCCTTTGGCATATGGAAAAGTAAGCCTGGAAGGAGATGTTCAATATAATATTGAAGCTGTTGCTTCTGCTTTGGATAAGCAACCAAAAGATATAACAGTAATTTGCTTGGATAGAGACAGGCATAAAAATTTAATTAAAGAAATCAGGAAGTGCGATTCCCGTATCATTTTAATACCTGATGGTGACGTGTCAGGCGCAATTGCACCTTCTATTCCAGATTCTGGGATTGATATGTTGCTTGGAATAGGCGCTGCTCCAGAAGGTGTATTGGCAAGTGCAGCTCTGGCTTGTATTGGTGGTTATATGGAAGGCAAATTAAAGTTCAGAGATAAAGCAGATAAGAATAGAGCAAAAAACATGGGCTTTAAAGATTATGATAAAATTTTAAAAGTCAAGGACATGGTTGACTGTGAAAAGACAATCTTTGCTGCTACTGGTGTTACAGACGGCACTTTGTTAAAAGGAGCTCAATTTACAGCTGAAGGAGCCTCTACACATTCAATTGTTATGAGAAGTAAAACAAAAACTGTTAGATTTATAGAGGCGCATCATGTTTTTGAAGATGAACCAAAATACTGAGGTGATTTTATGAAAATAAGAATTCCTGGTGACGTGCCAACTGAAATGAAGAAAGAATATATAAAAAATTACACTACAGCAACCAAAGGAACTGGCAGGTTAATGTTGTTTGCCGGCGATCAAAAAATTGAGCATTTGAACAATGATTTTTTTGGCGTGACAAAAGAAGGTTATAAAATATCTGAAGATGATGCAGATCCTGAACATTTTTTTAAGATTGCAACTAAAGGTACAATTGGGGTTTTTGCATCTCAGTTAGGCATGATTTCTCAATATGGCAGAGATTATCCTAAAATACCTTATTTAATTAAAATGAATTCAAAAACTAACTTAGTTAAGCCAAAACAATTAGATCCAATAAGCCAGACATTAGTTGATTTTGATGATGTTATTAATTTAAAGGAAAATTCTCACTTAAATATTGTTGGTGTTGGTTATACTGTTTATCTAGGCAGCGAATTTGAATATATGATGTTGGCAGAAGCTGGCCGTTTAGTTACGTGGGCGCATCAAAACGGTTTAATAACTGTATTGTGGATGTATCCACGTGGTAAAGCTGTCTTGGAAGAAAAAGACCCGCATTTGGTAGCAGGGGCAGCTGGTGTTGCGTTATGCCTTGGAGCAGATTTTGCCAAGGTCAATTATCCTAAAGTTTCTGGAAATGAAAGACAACGCGCAGAAGCGTTTAAAGAAGCAACAAAAGCTGCTGGCAGAACAAAAATCATTACTTCTGGTGGCAGTTCTAGGGATGTTAAAGTGTTTTTACAGGAAACCTATGACCAGATTCATATCAGTGGTTGTTACGGCAATGCCACAGGCCGTAACATACACCAGAAATCATTTGAAGATGCTGTTAGGATGTGCAATGCAATATCTGCAATTACGCTTGGAAATAAAGATGTGGATTTTGCTTACAAAGTTTATCTAGGCAAAGAATCTTTCAAACTATGAAACAAACTAAATTATTAATTATTTTCTTCTTTGTTTTATTCTTAGACCAGTTTACAAAATACATCATAAGGGCTAATTTACTGGTTAAGGAATCTATCCCTGTAATTAAAGGGATTTTTTCTATAACTTATTTAAGAAATACAGGCGTTTCTTTTAGTTTATTCAAAGGGTTTAACTTATTATTTATTTTTATTTCAGTAATTATCTTTGGTTTTTTTGTCTTTATTTATCTTAAAAAAAGGAAATATCCTGTTCAATTTGCCTTAATCTTTGCAGGTATTATTGGGAATTTAATAGATAGAATTTTATTTGGCTCTGTTACAGATTTTTTTAATTTTCATGTCTGGCCTGTGTTCAATATTGCAGACAGCTCTGTTTTTATAGGTGTATTATGGTTGATAATTATTTTAATAAGAAATAACGAAGATTTGTTCTAGAAATCTGAAAACTCGTCTAAACTTTTTAGCAAACCTTTTTTTCTTAACAAATTTATCTGGGCTTTTGTATATTTATAGATAATGTCGCCTTTGGTGTCAGCGTCCAATTCCCACGGCTCTACTAAAACAATGTTGCCAGGACGGACCCATAACCTTCTTTTTAATCTTCCGGGTATTCTGCAATTACGCGTTTTACCATCCATGCACCTGACAAAAGAACGCGAACCTCCTAACCTTCTGTCTAACACACCAATAACTTGTATGCCTCTAGGTAGTTTAATACGGCGAAGCTCTTCCTGCTGTGCTTGCAGCCTTTCTTGCTCTTCTTTCTCCTTTTTACCCATTCTTTAAATGAAATCATGACCAATATATAAAAGTTAGGATAAGATTTATAAGTTCAGGATTTTTCTCAGCTCATACAGCGCGGTAGGGCAGCCAGGAGTGCCCGACGGGCTCATATCTCATATTTTTGAGGAAGAAACCCGTAGGTCGGTAGTTCAAATCTACCCCGCGCTATTTTTTCTTTAACTTCTATTAATTAACAGTGGACGCACTGGACATTTTCACGTGAAGTATATAAACTAAATCACCCAATAAAATAATATGAATAAAGGTGATTTGATTGAAACTTCAATTAAAAGATTTTCCAATAGAATTCAAAAGAAAAATTGCTCAATGTATTGGATTATGGTTAGCAGAAGGAGATACTAAATGTAATAATGAAATCACATTTACTAACAATGAAATGCAACTTATTGTTTTTTTCAATGATGCTCTTGTGAAATTATTCTCAGACCCTTTATTAAAAATTAGATTATATATCTATAATAATTCTAGTAAGAAGAGTAAGATTCCAAGAAAAATTAATGTTATTAAATATTATTTAGATAAAAGAGCAAACAAACCATATTATATTTGGCGTTTAGCTTCAGTTGAACATAATTTGTTTTGGAAACAATTAGTTGAGGAATATAAAAAAGATGCTTCATTATATTCTGAAATCTTAAAAGGAATTTTTGCTGGTGAAGGTAATATAAAAACAGGAAGTCACTCTAATAGAACTTTAAGGATCTCACAACTCAAAGACACTTTTATTGAGAAAATATTACAATTTTTTAATATTGAATATTCTTATAATGAAATTAATTGTTCATATGTAATAACTGGAAAATGGAATTGGGACAAATTTGCTGAAAACAACCTTGCTGATTTACATCCATTAAAGAAAACAAAATTCTGGCAAGCATACAAATCTTTTAAACAAGATTACTATAAAAAGAACTTTCTAAAAGATTCTTTGTATAAAGATTTAATTAAACCATTAACTGCAAAAGACTTATCTCGCAAATATAATAGATCACAATACAGAGTTAGTGAAGTATTGACATTATTAAAAAAAGAGAATAAGGTTGACAACTTTAGAGTGTATTCACAATCTTTCTGGATAAGAAAAGATCAAAATAAAATAATAATTTCTAAGTTAAAAAGTAGATATTTAACACATTTGTCAAATAAACAAATGCGAACATATCAAATAGCAAAATATTTTAAGGTAGATGATAAATCATCATATAGACGTCTTCAAGAGCTTAAGAAATTAGGCCTTGTTCAAAGAGATGAAACTAAAAGGTGGTTTAAAATCGAAAATGATAAACAAGTGATAGTAATATGACCTTTATCTGTGGTATTGACGAGGCAGGTAGAGAATTAAGCAATTGCTGATTCGCCTTAAGGTCCCGTCATTGGCCCGTTGGTTATGGCAGGTATTGTAATAGATGAGAAATACGAATATAAACTAAAAAAACTTGGCGTGAAAGATTCTAAATTATTAAGCAGGAAAAAACGTGAGCAACTATTTAAAAAAATTCTTGATACAGTTAATAAATATAAAATAATAAGTTTAACACCAGATGTTATTGATGAACATTTAAAGTCTAACAAAAGCAATCTAAACATTCTTGAGGCAAAGACAACAGCTGATATCCTTAACCATTTAAAACCAGACAAAGTGTTTATTGATCTTCCCGATAGAAATGAAAAGCGTTACCAAAACAATATTAAGAAACATCTAAAACATGAAGTTGAATTAATAACAGAATATAAAGCGGACCAAAAATATCCAACTGTGTCTGCCGCATCAATCTTAGCAAAAGTTACCAGAGACAGATATTTAGATTTTTTAAGAGAGAAATTTGGCGAAGATTTTGGTTCAGGATATCTTGGAGATAAAAAAACCATTCAGTTTTTAGAAAAAAATTGGGACAATAAAGAAATATTATTTTTCAGAAAAGAATGGTCTTCATGGAAAAATATGAAGAAAGAAAAAACTCAGAAAAGACTTAATGATTATTAAAACAAATGTTTAACAATTAAATATTAAAATCATATACAAATTCTTACTCCTTTATGGATATGAGCGAATATGCACTAAATATCTCTTTGAGTGGAATTGAAGGAAGACTAATGCATAGCCAAGGAGATAAAGAAGTTAACGACCCTCAAAAGGAAAAAAAAGTTAAAGGCTCTTTCCAAATTCCGGTTGACGAACTTTCTTTACTTGTAATAGGAACAAGATTTTCACGTAAAAACCACTCACATTATTTAGAACTTACAGGACAGAACCTTTTTAGTTCATCATATTTATCTGTTTGGCCTTTCAATGGGGAAGGCAGTGTTGCTATATATACACCTTTAGAAGAAAGAATTCAGCGAGTTGAATCATTATCAAGAGTTTTTAAAGAAAGCCCAAAATTTTTACATGTTCAAGAAGGCGAATCAATAACCTATTATTTGAACCATTACGGTTCAAACTATCCAAGCATTAAATTAAGTGTAACTAAACAACCTTGAAAAAAGCTTCTAACTTCAATCCTTTTATATTTTCTTCATTACTAAATTTATATTTCTTAGAAGGTTTTTCTTTTGATAGAATAAGTTTCTTAGCACCCACTCTCTTAGAAATGTCCTTTTTGAATGATAAGACATGATGGTATAACTCCTTGTCTAGTTTTAAGTATAATTCAATATTGTCTTTTTTCTTCAGGCCGGCATCTTTCCTGAATGATTGTATTCTTCTAACCAATTCTCGTGTGTATCCTTCCGCAACTAATCCTTCTGTAACCTCTTTGTTTAAGAATACTGTCCCTTTACTAAATTCAGAGCTATAATATCCTTTCGGCAAGGTTTTTTCTAATATTAAATGTTTTTTTTCTAAGACAAAAGTTTTTTTTCCGATTTTTAATTTAAGTTTGTCATTTTTCATCTGCAAATCTGAATTATTCGCCAGTTCTTTAATAATATCTTTTGAATCTTTCCCAAATTCTTGTCCTAAATTCTTGAAATTCGGCTTTATCTTAACCTCTGCTTTGTTAAACTTATCAACAACATCAATAGATTTAACATTAACCTGTGTTTTTAATAACCTAGATAATTTTTTTACGGCCTTTATTGTGTTTTGATCAGTAGTTTCAACTATAACTTGTTGCAAAGGCCATCTTATTCCGACTTGGGCTTTCTCACGAGCACTTAAAACTGCCTGTATAATGGTTTTAACATTTTCAACATTTTTTTCAAGGCTTTTGTTAATAAGTTTTTTATCAGGGTTAGGCCAATCTGATAAATGGATTGAGTCTTGTTTTAATTTAAATTCTTTTTTAAAGTTAAAATACATAAGTTCTGTTATCATCGGCACTACAGGCGACATTAATATCAATAACTGTTTCATAACAATATATGTCGTGTACAAAACTAGCTCTTTTTCCTTTTCACTACCTATATTAACCTTTTCCCGGGTCATTTGTATATATGTCCTGCTTAATTCCATATATAATTCTTCTAACACCCATGGGATTTCATTAAGGTAATATTTATCAAACAAGGCTGTAACTTTTTCTATAGTCGTGTTAAGTTTTGACAATATGTAAAGTTCTTCTTCAGCCGCGGTTTTTAATATTGTTTTTGAGATATTTTCAGGATTTTTGTTAAGTGTCTTAGCTAAATCAATAACGAAATTGTGCAAGTTCCATAAAATGTTTAAATTTCTCCTTTTCAACTCAACATCGTCAAAGTTATAGTTAAGGTCAAGACCGGGATTGCAGGCTCCAATTGAATAATATCTAAACGTATCGGCGCCATATTTCTCTGTTACTTCATCAGGACTTATGACATTGCCAAGGCTTTTTGACATTTTTCTGCCTTTTGCATCATTAACAAAACCTGCCATATAACACGCTTTAAACGATATATTTTCTAATGCCAGCATGCTCGCAACAAACAACAGGTTAAACCAGCCCCTGATTTGGTCTTTGCCTTCAGTAATGAAATCAGCAGGATATAATTTTTTGAACAGCTTGTCTTTATGAGGGTATCCAAGAGACGCCCACGAGTCAACACCTGCGTCTATCCACACATCCATAATGTCAGGGATCCTTTTCATGACATGACCGCATTTACAAGGAATTGTAACATTATCAATCCAAGGTTTGTGCAAATCTTCTGGGATATGTGATGCGTTTAATTTCCTAAGTTCTTTTCTTGACTCAATAACAACATAATCTTTACAAGAATCACATCTCCATACTGGTAGTGGAGAGCCCCAAAAACGTTGTCTTGTTATGCCGTTATCACGCAAATTTTTCAGCCATGAGTCAAACTGGTTACTCCCGGCCCAGTCCGGCACCCAGTATATTTTTTCTTTGTTTAATTTCCTCATCTTTGGAATTAAATCTTCAATTTTAAAGAACCATTGCGTGGTTGTTCTGTACAAAACAGGATTTTTACAACGATCACAATGCGCATAGTCATGAGAATAATCTTCCATTGCAATTATAGCTCCTCTATTATCTAAATCCTCGGCAAACATCTCGTTCTGTTTTTTTGCATGTAGCCCAGAAAAGGGGCCCATTGTGTTATCATAATAACCTTGCTCATCTAACTGGTTAAAAGGAGGTATGCCTTCTCTATAGCCGACTTCATAATCTTCAGGTCCGCAACCAGGTGCCATATGAACCAAGCCAGTACCGTATTCAGTGGTTACATATTCCTTGCTCATGACAACCACGTGCAGTTTTTTTGCTTTCTTTCTTATATTATCAAAATGATGTTTCAGAACTTTATATTGAGGATGGATATATTCAAGACCTTCTAACTTACTGCCTTTAAACTCTTTAATTATTTTGAAATCTTTTCCTGTTTTGTCTTTAATAACTGTATTAACTAAATCTTTTGCTAGTATCCAAACTTCACCATCAACCTTGGCTTTGACATAATCCAACTCAGGATTAACCATTACCCCTAAATTATAAGGGATTGTCCAGGGCGTTGTTGTCCAGATTAACAAATAATGATCTTTCTGATTTTTCAACCTAAACTTCACATAAATAGACTTATCAACAACATTTTTATAGTCAAGCTCGTGTTTCGCTAACGCTGTTTGGCAACTGTAGCACCAGGTCATGGTCATCTTACCTTCATATAACCGTTTTTTTTCATGTGCTTTCTTAACAAGCCACCACGTTCCCTCAATATATTCATTATTAATTGTTTGATATGCATTATCAAAATCCAGCCATACACCAAGTCTTTTAAAATCCTTATTCATCTGTTTAAGATTAGTAATGGCCCAGTCTTTACACTCTTTAATGAATTTAGCAAGGCCGTATTTCAGGATTTCTTCCTTAGTTTTCATGCCTAATTTAGCTTGGACCTTGCCTTCTGTAGGAAGACCGTGCATGTCATATCCAGCCCTATCCCATACATCATAACCCCGCATCCTTTTATATCTTGTAACAAGGTCCTTTAAAGACTTGTTCCACGCTGTACCAAGATGGATTTTTCCAGAAGTGTAAGGCGGGCCGTCCAAGAAATAAAATGGCTTTTTTCCTTTATTTTTTTTATTAGCCTTTTCCCTAATCTTTTCCTTTTCCCAAAATTTTAATATTGATAATTCGTCTTTAACAGGATTATATTTATGCATTATATCACCGAATTCAATTTAGATATACTCTTTCTTTAATATATTTTCGCATCTCTACCATCTAACCTGCCCGGCTAAATAAATATAGCCTAATCTAACTAATAATGATAGAAATTTGAATGACAGTTTTTGTCATAAGCTACAAGTAATTCTTTATTTATTTAAATTTTTTTAGAAATTTCAAAACACAAACTTTATATATTAGTATACATATTTAGTATACCAAAATACATATTTATTATATGGTGGTGAGGTAAGACAATGATACAAGAACAAAAGTTGCAAAATTTAGCAGACACATTATCAAAATCTGGGTTAGCATGCAGCCCAAATGAAGCTTTGAGAATGGCTCAAAACATAATGGGCACAGAAAATAAAGTTGCTAAAAATTTTGATGAAAAAAATCAAAGAATTGACGATTCTTTAACAAGAAAAAGAACATATCAAGAGGAAGTTGATTACTTGATTGAAAAAACCAGTCCTGAAAAAAAGGATTTTCATATTCCTATTAAAGGCTACAGACGAGATGTGGTCAAAGAAGAACCAATTGTTGAGATAGAGGAACCACCTCTAAAAGAAGAATTTAAGGAAGTTGAGGAAATTGCTGAAGAACCTGTTGCAAATGAATTAGAAGAATTAGAAGTTTCTCAAGTAGCAGAAGAAGAGTCTGAAGATGATTCTTCTAATGAGGAAGAACCAGAGGAAGAATATTTAGAATTAGCTCCAGAGCCTGTTGCAGAACCTGTTAAAGAATCAGCTCCTGATCCAGTTCCAATAAAAAATGAATTGTTTGACGATGATCGTTCGTTAAAGGAAATTATGGAAGAAGACGCAAAAAGTGTCTATAAAAATGCAGCTCCTCCTCCAGAACCAGTTCAAGAACCAGTTCAAGAACCTATTTTGGAATCTGTGGAACCAGAAGCCGTGACAAATATTCCAAGGGAAAAAGAGGATGATTTCATTGGGGAAAGTGTTGCTCAGCCTATAGAGAAAGAACCGGACCAAGTTCAACCTGAAAAACCTGAGCAGATCTTCCAGGAGATAAAAGAAAACAAGCCAGAAGGAACTCCCCCAAAAAAACCTATAGATGATGTTGATTTGATGGATTACTTTAAATTTTAAATTATTTTGTTTTTGTTACTTTTTAATAGTAAACTTTATAAATATTAATTTGTTCTTTCTGCATAATATTTATATATAAATACCACTTTAGGGAACTAACAAAAACCCGGGGGAAAATAAAATGAAGAAACAAATAATGGTTTTCTTGCTAGTATTACTTGTTACTATAGCGAGTGCGCTGGCAACTTTCGAAGTTTCTAATGTTAAATTGGGAAGTGATAACCAAAATAGAGGAGAAGTTGTTTCAAACACTTTTACAGTAAAGAATACAGGATTGCTTGATATAGATGAGTTCACTGTTAAATTATCTGATGTAAACTCAAAGTATGAGGCTCAGATAACTTCAATTTCAGATACAACAATTCCTGTAAATGGTTCTATAGATGTGACTGTTGAAGCATTTGTACCTTTAGATTTGGATGCGGTTGACAGTAGAGGAAAGAAGATTGATATTGACATAGGTAATATCGTGTTTGAAGGTAATTATTCAGACGATACACCTGTAGACCAAAAATCTGTAGATTTGCTTATGGAAGCAGAAAGTAAGTTAGAATTTGGTTCATCCGATATAACCATCGATGGCAGTACCAAATCATTGAGAGATGATAAAGAGTATAAAGACGTGAAGAGAAATGATGAAATTTCTTTAGAAATCAAAGTTGAAAATAATTTTGATGACGATGGTGAATGTGATGACGAAGATGATTACGGTGATTGTGACATCGAAGACATCGACGTTGAACTAGAACCAGATGATTCTGATTTCGATGATGATTCTGATTCAATTGACTCAATAAGAGCAAGAGATGACGATACTGTTACATTAAGGTTCGACGTGCCAGACGATATTGATGATGGTGACTATGACTTTGAGTTATGGGTCACAGGAGAAGACGAAAACGGCGCTCGACACGGAGAATTTTTGACTTTCACATTAGAAGTAGATGTGCCAAGAGATGAAGTTTCTATTACAGACTTTGACTTAAATCCGAGTTCTTTAGACTGCGATCAAAAATCAACAATATTGACTGTGACAGTAGAAAATACTGGTAGAAACAACCAAGACGAAGTTTCTATCTTTGTGGAAAGTTCTAGATTAGACATTAAAGATTCTATTTACCATATTGAACTTGATGAGGGAGATAGAACTACAAAAAGTTTCGCGCTAAGGTTGCCGGACGATGTTGAGCCTGGCCAATATTTCGTGCAAATAATAGCAAATGTTGATAATAGCGATGAAACAGACAGAGATGCTGCAACTTTAATTGTGAGAGAGTGCAGAGATGAAGAAGAACAACCTGAAGAGGAAGACGAAGATGACCAAACAGATATCAAGGTTATTGAAGTACCTCCAACCGCAGGTGTTATCTACAGCTCAGAAAAAGATGAAGGCTTCTTTAATAGCAATGGCTATCTAGTGTTATTAGCAGTATTGTTCTTTATAGCACTATTGCTAATATTTATATTATTAGTTGTGCTGTTGAAGAAATAATCTTTCTAAATTTTTTAATTTTTTTCTTGTTTTCTCTAATCTTGAGTTAGTATGTTCTATTAATGTTTTTAGATAATTTTTAGTAATAATTAATTCACCATTTTCAGCAATTGGTGCATCTAATTTTTCAGGTATATTTATCTCTATAATAATCCGGTTTTTCATGCTTAAAATACAGCTTCTTCTGAAACCAGCATTATTAGCTATTTTAAGTAAAGAATCAGCAGAATCTAAATTTCTTGCTACAATATGGATAATTGGAGGCTCCATTCTACACCAAACAGTTTTTTTTGGTAGATTATCTAAATATGGTTTTATATCACTGATTTTAATAGGCTTATGGCTGGTGAATAGCCATACAGCGTCCATTTTTTTTTTAGCTGGTATAAATAACATAATCCTGCCAGCGCAAGAACTAGTTGAATAATAATCAGGGTGTTGATTAATTATTTCTATTAAAGAACGTATCTGTTCATCAATATGGCCTTTTTTTGATTTGTCAAGTTTATGCAAGGCTTGTTTTTTTTCATTATCAAAATTCATGTCATAACCCCATACATTATACCACCTAGATTAATAAACAATAAAATGTTAAATAACACATTTGAGATGCTGAAAAGTAAGTTCTTACTTAGATCATATTTAAACAAAAAATGATATATTGTAAATACAAATATGTTATGGATAATATTAACAAAAATGCCCAGATAAACTATGTTTATATGACTAAAAAAAGAGCTTAAGAAAGCCATCATCATATACCCAAGGATCATTGGAATTGTAAATGGGCTGAAATTTGTATTAAATACAGTATACAAAATGCCGCCTATCAAAGCAACAAACAATCCAGCAGCAACATCATAACTTACACTGCACAAAATAATTCCCAAAGACAAAATTTCAATTTCTATGGGTAATCTAAAATATCTTTTATATAAAGTAATGAATAAATTCAATATTATAAATGAACTCATGAAAATAATTTTTTGCGCTCCTTTAGACGTAATAATAATCAATATAAGCAAAAACAATAAGCATAATAGCAAGAATATTCTTGTAATGTCTAATTTTTTTAAAAAATTTTTCATGCTCAATTAGAAATAAAATACTATTATATAAGTTTTCAGGGTTAATTATCTATTATTCTGTCTAATGAGATGTTGTGTGTTCTGGCGTATTCTTCTGCATCCTCTCTTGAATAGGCAATAGGATTGAAATAGTTTATATTTTTTACAGGATTCACATTATTTCCAATATAACCTTTTAGTAAAGTCCTCTCTCCTTCTCTCAGCACCTCTGCTATCTTCTTTGCAAGGCCCCTTGTTCTAATATCATAATCCCTATTAAACCAAATAAATCTATCTTTAGTCCAATTTAAATTACCATAACATATCTCATAATTAAAATTAGGACCATAGACAAAAGGATGTTGGTATGGACCATTTAAAACCCGAGGAGGATTTTTTAATCTAATTAAATTAGCACGTGACACGATTGTTAAACCTAAAATTGCCGTGCCGAATGCATAATATTTTCCATCTTTCTGAATTATATAAGGGGGTACGATAACTTTAATCTCATACTGATTAGGTTTTGTTTTCTGAAAGCTGATATAACCTTGTTTTGATGAAGCTTTTTGTTTTTTTGCTCTAGCCTTTAAATAATTTTTACTTTTCTTTATTTGTGACAGGATTTTAGAAAATCCATTACTATATTTCTCTATTGTTTCTCTTAGATGATTGGTTAAGGCTTGTGTATATTTCTTACATAATTCTTCAAGTGATATCCATGACTCAATTTTATAAGTATGTTGATTATATCTTAAATAAGGCAGATTCTTATCACTGCTTAATCCTATCTTATAACACATGTTATTTAGGACAATCATACCTGGAGAATTAATTATTGTTTCTAATAAACTCTCTTGTGGAATTAAATCTTCAATAGCAGGCATTTGCTCGATTTCTGGAACACTCAACTCTGATTTCTTGATTATCTTTTTATTACCATTGTTATAGGCGTTAAACACACCTATCTTAATAAAATTTTCAATAGACATGTCTTGAACTGATTCATAGAAATTTTCCAATTCTTCTAATTCAGCAAAACCAGTTTCTACCTTAGAAATAGTCTGTTTTACATATTTAGATATAAGTTCTTCAAATTCACCAGCTTTGCTATGAAACAAGGCCTTTTCAAGTACAGATACCTCTTCAGATTCTTCAAGTAAAAAGGATTCATCCTTTAAATAGAGGGTATTTTCTTCATTAACTGTGTTGCTTGAATTAATTAAGTATATAATACCATCTATAACAGCAAAGGGTTTTTCTGTGCGTTGAAATAAAGATAAAAAATGATTTTGGAGTAGACTTATATTCATATTGTTTATATTAATCCTAAATATTCTAAATTATAAGCGCCAGCAACCGTATTGGATGAAAAGCCAAGATCAATTTTTTGATATTTTAACTCTTCACCACTCTCTCCAATAGTAGTTTCATATGTTAGGATCCTGTCCATATAATCTGCAACTTTTTCATTTAATCCAAGATGAATTACTTCAGGCGGCGTCGCATTTGAATAGGCATATAAATCAACACTACCTGGCTCTTTATTTGCATCACTTAATAATCTATTAACATGATTAGCTAACTCTGATTCCCATGCATTATATCCTTCTTCATTAAACTCATCAGGATTAGGATTAGCTATTTGTTGTAATACTTCAACAAAGGTCCTACTTTTGTAATTCTCACTCATCCTTTTCACTAATATATTGTTCTCTTCCTCTTGGTCAGAGAAAACTACTAACTCAAGTGTTACATACATTGGTTTTCCCATTTATTACACCTCCACGTTTACTTAATGATTAATAATATTATTTTTAAAAGAATTCATGATGAAAAAGCGCAACTTTTTCGAACAAAACTGGAAGGTTTTCGGTGCTTAATGATTTTCAATAATTCTTTCTAAAGGAATATTATGTCTTAGAGCATAGGTTTTTGCATTACTTAAAGAGGCACCAACTTGACAATCACATGAATCAATATTGTTGACAGGATCCACATTATTTCCAATATAACCTTTTAGTAAAGTCCTCTCTCCTTCTCTCATTGCTTGGGCGATCTTTTTTGCTATAGCTGTCTTGTTTGACATATCATAATATTGGCCAAATATAATTTTTCTTTGTTCCGCCCAATTTAGGTTGCCATAACATATATTACCATCAAGATATACAAAAGGATGTTTATAAGGTAAAGCTACAACCTTTGGCTTGTCTTTAAGCATTATTTCGTTTCCTTTTATTTTTAAATCTAGACCTAAAACAGTTCCTGAAAATGCGTAGAAATATCCGCTCTTCCCAATAATATATGGAGGTACATTTACTCTTATTTCATAAATATTACTGCTTTTTTTTCGGAAACTAATATGCCCTCTTGAACCTGATGTTCTCCCACTAAATGAAGTATTTTGATTAATAGCCTTCCTTAAATTGGTTTTTTCTTTTTTCACGAGAGAGAGTATATGTGAAAAGTCTTGCGCGTGTTCTTCTGCTTTTTTTTTAATCCTGCTGTTTAAGCTTTTTGAATATTGCATACATAATTCTTCGAGTTTTATCCAAGGCTTAAGGTATAAGGGTAAGTCTCTGAAGTCAATCCAATCATTGCTGTTATCATTATATACTAACTTGTAACATAAACCTTCAAAAACGAAAATACCACAAGACTCAATTAAGGCATCTAGTGAATTATCTCTAGAGAATAAATCTCTCACGGTTGGCATCCTTTGAATTTCAGGTAATTTTTCATACTCGGATGTTAAAACCTCTTTTACAACACCATGATTTTCATGGTTATATGCATTGAACACATCCACCATAATAAACCGTTCTATTGATGTGTCTTTCAATGATTGGTAAATATTGCCAAGTTCTTTGAGTTCAATTAAGTTTGTTTTAAATTTTGAAACAATGTTAAGTATGTATTTGGACATTCTCCTTTCCAGAACATCCTGTTCTTGCAAAAACAATTGTTTTTCTAGTTGTGAAATCTCCTCAGATTCTTCCAGACCAAAAATTTCATCTAAGAAATATAGTTTAATTTCACTATCTAAGCCACGAACTAAAGTATATAATCTACCTTTTATAATTGCAAAAGGTTCTTGTGAATAAAAAAACCTTGTCAAAAAAGTCTGTGATAAATTATTTAATTTCATAGTTAACTTAATCTCCAATTATTAAATTTTTCTAAGACTTCTGAGTCAGTCCATACAGTATATTTTTTATGATGGACGTCAAACCTGTGATAAGCAGGATCAACAAGAATCTCTTTATGTCCAATATCAACTATGGCACAGGCATGATTAACTTTATTTCCATAAACATCAACATTAACTTCTACAAATGCACTTTTTAGCCCGCAGCATCTTGCCATTGTGATATATAAATAAGCCATCTCACCACAAACACCTTCTTTATCTATGACAACCTCTTTTGAATTTTTATAACCATTTCTGCGCTTTTCTTTACCATAAGAAATATTATTTTCCATCCAATCATAAATTGCTTGGGCTTTCCTATCTCTTCTTTTATAAGGTTGTGTGTGTTTCCTGATTATTTTAACAAGTCCAGAACTTATTATGAACGGGTTAAGGACACTCTCATCATTGACAAGCACATTATAAATAAAAGGGATTTCACTTACATTAATTACTGGAGCTTGTCTTTCTCTATAATCTCTTTTTAATTTTTGTATGATTCTTGCATTGTTATAATCATAAATAACTGAATTTTTTCTCTTTTTTAGGCTTCTTATTATTTGATTATTTCTATTTGAATCTCTTTTATTCTTTAATTCCTTTTTTATTACTGTGTCCAATGTTTTTCTTTTCATATCTCATTACTTTAATTATCCTCATATGTGAGAGAATTCCTCATACTACTAGAATTGACATCAGATACTAATTGTCTTAGTTCATTATTGCTTGTGGTTATTAAATCTATGCTTGGATGCGAGTCAACTATCTCAATTATATCACGGACCGCCCCAATATAACTTTCATTTAATTGTTTATTGTAATCAGACAAAACAGCCACGGCACCATCAACCATGCCTACAACTGTAGAAATATCTTCAATTGTTGACCATATTGGTGCGTTATGATATAAAGCTTGTTGATACAATTCTGTCTGGTATGCCATCTGCATTGACCTGAACAACATAGTCTCAAACAAAGTTTTTTGCAACATAAGATTTTCAATTTCCTTATCAAAATGTGTTTTTCCTATTCCTGTTAATGTATACTCAAACCCCATCTTCCTAACACTGCTTTGTGCAATGACGACTTCTTGCAAAGCATTGTAATATTGTTTTGGATTTTCTTCTTTATTGGTTTCTTCCAATTTTTTCTTTGCTTCTCTATATCTTTGTATTTCATAAGGAATGCTCTTGTCAAGTTCCTGTCTTTTTTCTCTTGCATCAGATGCGTTGCTCAATAAACTTGTTAAAGCACGATCAATACTATCAACACGAGCACTATATGAATTAGTCATATGTGCCAATGATCTATTTAACTCACCTACATTTCGTTGCTGATAATTAAACAACTGATATTTTGATAATCTAACTGGCTGTCTGCCAACTAAAGCAAGAAAATTATCTTTGAGAGAAACCAAGCCTTTGTAAAGAGCAGATCCTTGTTCAATTCTTATTATCTTTTCAAGGTTCCTTTGTCCTTGATTAATATTCTTCACTAAAATTTCAAGATGTTGAAGTCTAGGGTTTTGCTCAATACTTGATAAATTAGGATTACTTACACCATATACTTCTGTAATTAAGTTTGAGTTGTCATTTATAATTGGTGTTTTTGGAACTGTTTTTTGTTTTATGCGGATTTTTTTTTCAGACTTTAATTTTTCTTTTATTGGGTCTCCCATAAATTTCACCTTTTGCAAGATAAATTTATATTTTATATAGTGGAATTTTTAAAAAGAATTATGCATTAAAACCCGGTAGATTTTCGAAATTACCCGAAAAACTGTTAATTAAAAAGAGCATCTTCTAATTTTATATTTTCAATTAAATGGTGCTCTCTGATTTTCGTAATATTAAAATCGAAAATACTTTCTTTGAAATTGATATAGTCACATAAACTTCTAAAAACCATTTCAACTAGAAAGTCAAACCCATGACTTATTTTTTTTATTGAATTAAGATTCTTATGATTAGAAAGAAAATCAAGCAGATTATATTTATTATCACTTTTTAAAAATAAAAATATTCTAACATTGAAACCCATTTTATCAAAGTTGATTAAACTAGTATTTCTGTACAGAATTCCCTTGCTTTTTAATCTTTTTACAATGTCATGAATTGTCGATATGGGTATTTTTGTTTCACTAGATATTTTAGAATATGACTTTCTTGAATCTTTACGTAAATGATATAAAACTATTAATTCTTTTTCACATAGCATAAATAAAAAATTAAGATATTTTATTTAAATAGTTTTATAAGAAAAACTTGCACGTTTTCCGATAATATTTGATACATATATTTAATTCAGAAAAAGGAAACTAGGCGTAAAATTATTCAAACTCCTTGTCAATATCATCTTCATCAGAGTTGTGGTCATACGCTTCGTCATAACCTTTCAAGAAACCTTCTTCTTCAGGGTTTAAGTCGTCATCGACTTCCTCTGGTGTCGTTTCAAGGCTATCGTCGTAATATTCTTCTTCTTCCATTTTTTAATCAGGGTTAAAGAATTATTTTTTAAATCTTTCGTTTTTAAGACTGGAGATAATCTTTCCAGAAGTAATGCTGGCTCATCTAAAGAAAATTTAAATTCCTGATCAGAGTCTGTTATTTTTTCTGAGGAGATTTTTTTATAAAAATATTTACATTTTCCTTTTTCCCTGATTTTTTATAGCTTCCACTTGTTTTTTTATTTGCTCCTTATCTCCTAAATAATAATGTTTTATTGGCTTTAAATTTTCATCTAATTCATAGACCAAAGGGATGCCAGTTGGTATGTTTAGGTTAGGAATGTCATTATCAGGAATATTGTCAAGATATTTTATCAAGGCTCTTAAACTATTGCCGTGCGCGGAAATAATAATTTTCTTACCGGATTTTATTAAGGGTATTATTTCATTTTTCCAATAAGGAACAACCCTTTTAACAACATCTTTCAAAGATTCAGTATCTGGCAAATCTTTTCTATTAACATCTTTATACAGCAAATCGTTTATTGGATGTCTAGGATCGTCCTTTGATAAAGGAGGTGGTCTGCAATCATATACCCGGCGCCATTTAAACACTTGCTCTTCACCGACTTCCTTGGCTTTTTCTGCCTTATTTAAGCCCTGCAGCGCGCCGTAATGTTTCTCGTTTAATCTCCAAGAATATTTTACAGGTATCTTTAAGTTCATTTCCCTTAACAAATATTTCAAGGTTTGTTTTGCCCTTTTTAACATAGAACAAAATGCAATGTCAAACTTATAATCTTCTTTTTTTAAAATTTGGCCGGCTTGTTTTGACTCAGCTATGCCTTTTTTTGACAAGCCAACATCTGTCCATCCTGTAAACTTGTTTTTTTTGTTCCAGATAGATTCGCCATGCCTCACTAAAACAATTTTGTACATAAGATAACCTTACATAAGAATGATATAAATAATTTTTTATTTTATTTCTTTGGTCTTTTTCCATCTAAGTTTAAGATTTTCAAGAATTTTTACTATTTTATAGCGTTGTACAGAATTAGTGCCTTTCCAATCTATTAATGCATAATCAACCCTTTCATAAGTGGAATTAATCATCTTTTTTACAATTTCTTCATCTATATTTTCAATAATATATTTAGGACAGATATGGCTCAATGCAATATTAGTTGCTAATTCAATCTTGTTAAAGCCAGCACAATAATGCATGCCGCCAAATCCAATTACAGTTTCATAATCTTTTTTCTCGTAATTTTTTATGGTTTCAATTATTGTTTTTGCTATTATATCTCCAGCTTTCTTTTTCTTCCATTCATTTTCTGTAGAGCCAATCTCTATAAACACAACAGGTTTTTTTATTAATGGGCCATGATGCGTAGCTTCTAAACTTATACTAAAGCCAGAATCCTTGCCATATTTATTCAGGTTAATGAAAGCCTGTTTTAATAAATTAGGGGGTGCTGTGCACAATTCTTTTTCCTGGCCGCCGAAATCTGCCTTACCAAAATTACCAGGAAAGTGCATAGATAAAGTTTTTTTACCGCTCTTGCTGGAATGACGTGTCGCAAAGATAAAATAGTCTGTTTTAATATGATTTTCAGGACTTTCAAAGTATATGGTATCTTCTGTAAGGGTATATAATAATATTGTTCTATTATCTAATTCTAATTTATATATAGGAATATTATAAAATAATTGGTTAGTTTTTACAAAGGGAAATCTCTTTAATAAAGAATCTTTGATAGTCATACCGGCAATGTCTTTTTTGGAAGTAATTATAGCAAATCTCATATTTTCTTTTTATAAAAATCCATTACAAACCTAGAGTTGTGTCTCTTGTATTAATTTTTTTTCTTTTTTCTTCCAATATTGCCTTTTCTGTTTTTCTAATTTAATTTTGGATGAGAGCAGGAAAAACGTTACAAGGAGAGGATATAATCTAGAAAATATTAATTTATGGGAAGACGAGATTAATAGATTATATTTGTTAGTTAGGAGACAAATCAATTTTGCCATCCATAATTCAGTTATATTAAAACAGTTGAACATTACCTTAAAAGAATGCCAGGATTATATAATCTTGATAGGCTCCATAGAGAAAATTAGCGATATTTTTGTTGAAGTTGCGAAAAATGGAGTTAAAATAAATAAACTGTCAACCTATACAAAGAATTATCTTAATGCCAGTTACAAAAATATATTGAGAGCTTATGAAATGGCGTTTCGAAGTATTTTTACTAAGGATTTTGCATTGCCAAATGAAGCTCTTAAAAAAGTTGACGAAATTAAAATTTCTACAGGCGCATTAAAAAAAGAAAAATTGGAAGAAGATGTTAAAAGAAGGTTGTATTTAGTTATATATAACTTGCATTCTACGACGAATTTTATTAAAGAAATCGCTGAAATTGGTCTGGACATCTTTTAAAATCGATACATATAAATACTATTTGCACACTAAATTTTTACATGCAGAACTTGTATATGAAATACGGCTCATTTGTTATTGTTTTGTTTATATTGTATTTGGCATATTTAATTATTAAACCTTTTGTCTTGCCAATTATAACTGCAGCGCTTATTGCATATGTCTTTTATCCATTATATGTGTTTATTAATAGACGTCTTAAAAAAAAGAATTTATCCGCCTTAATTATGTGTATATTTGTTCTAGTATTAGTTGTACTGCCTTTCTTATTTATATTAAACTCGCTGCTACGTGAAATACCATCTGCTTATAACTGGGTTTTAGATACGTTACAAAATTCAGTTATTTGGCAGCGTTATGTCTATGAAAAACTCTATAATGATTTTGGTGTTAACTTTAATATAGGAGATATAATTGGATCAGTAAGCGCAACCTTGCTCAAATTAATCCAAGGATTTTTAGCATCTCTGCCTAGTAAAATATTAAGTATAACAATATCAGCGTTTTTCTTGTTTTTCTTTTTTCGAGATGGTTATGGTATTATAAAAAGGCTAGCTTATTATTTGCCTTTCAATAAAAAAGAGACGACAATTCTGTTTAGGGAGATTAAAAAAACGGCAGATGCTGTCATATACGGTCAGATAATTACTGCTGTTATACAATCTATCTTGGCAACTTTGGCGTATTCAATTATTGGATTAAATGCGCCTTTGTTTTGGGGCATAATTACTTTAATGGCATCACTTATACCAATGATTGGTCCGGCTTTTGTATATGTCCCTTTGAGTATAATGATTGTTGTTACAAGTTTAAGTGCTGGCAACATGTTCGGCGTTGTTAAAGGTATTTTGTTATTTGTATTTGGAGTGGGTATTATCAGTTTAGTTGATAATTTTGTTAAACCTTTGGTAATAAGTGACAAAGTTAGGATACATCCCGCTTTGGTATTATTGGGTGTGATAGGCGGATTGTCTGCGTTTGGTGTTATAGGAATATTATTAGGACCGTTAATTTTGGTGTTTCTAATAACGATATTTAACATATATGAAATGAAAGAAGGTATATTTGACCATATTGAACATAACAAAGAAAAGTAAATTATTTATAAGAAGTTTTATTCTTTTTGGATATTGCCACGGTCGCATAATCCGGTATTGCGCCGGCCTTGAGTGTTGAAAATCCTGATTTTCAAAATCTCTGGCTTTTCAGCCAATGAAGCCGGTCCCTTTGGGATTCCCGGAAATCCTTTACAAAAGCATTTATGGAAAGACAGGCGACATGCGCTCATTTCATGAGCTTAGTCCCCTTTAGCCTTTGGAAAGGGTTGGGAAATTCAAATCCGGGCCGTGGCGTTTTTCTATTCTCGGACTACTTAACTTAGTTAATGTAGTCCTTAGTTTGTTTGCCTCAAGGGTTTTTAAAGGCTTGCGGGTCGTGGCGTTTTCTTTTAAAATTAAAGATTTAAATTATCAAGTTAAATTTTTAAAATATTACTTTCTTCATTACTATATGCCAAGGTCGCATAATCTGGCTATTGCGGTCGCCTCGAAAGCGACTTCCTTTTGGAATTCTCGGTTCAAATCCGAGCCTTGGCGTTTTTTTGACAGGCACGGAGTTGTCCCGAACATTAGTGAGACTACAAAACCGAGCCTTGGCATGTTTTCTTCAATAAAATTTAAATATGGAACGTATTATTCATCTTTATGGAAGGCATTATTTCTATTAAAAAATGAAACACAGTAGAAATAAATCTAAACTTGAACTAGATAAAAAACAATATCCGTTTGACATTAAAAAATATCTAACTATGCGAAATTTTCTATTATTCCTTTTATTATTTGTATTATACCTTTTTTACCCGCAATACGTACAGCCAATTATATTAATAGCAGTGCTTTATCCAATATCTTTATTAAGTATACGCTCTACTAAATATATTAAGTATCTCAATACAGAAATTGTAACTCCTTTCACGATATTTATTGGATATGTCTATGGCTGGCAATGGGCTTTGTTCTATGGGTTTGTATTAGGATTTTTTATGTGGGCGCAAACATCCCTTAACACATTGACAATGATTAACTTATTAACTTATGTATTATCAGCTTTTCTTGGGTATTGGGCTTCATTATTATATCCGGGCCAGTTTATGAAAGGATATTTAATTGCAGTTACAATTAGAAATGTAATAACATTCTTTGTATTTTTATTGTTTAATCCAGATCCTTTGGAAAATTTAACACATACATTTGCTGCTTTTATGACTAATACTATTTTATTGCCATTATTCTTAAATCTGCTCTATAAATTTATTATGTTTATTATAATCTAAATTAAACCAAAAAGCTTTTATATACTGTTATAAATTATTTAAGTGATATGATTAACTTTTTTAAGAAGTTTGTAGATAAGTTCTTTTTGAATCTTTTTAAGAGGAAAAAACGGGTAAAACTAGGATTATATGGCCCGCCAAACGGCGGTAAAACCACATTAGCAAATAAAATATGCCAGGATTGGCTGGGTGAAGATATGGGTAAAGTTTCTAATATTGCGCATGAAACAAGGGAAATCCAGATTAAAGAACAGATTACTATAAAAAGTAAGGGTAAGGAGCTAACTTTTAACTTGGTAGATACGCCTGGTATTGCTACCAAAATTGATTATGAAGATTTTATGAAGTACATGAGCGAAAAACAGGCTAAGTCAAGAGCCAAAGAGGCTACAAAAGGTGTCATAGATGCAATAAAATGGCTGGATGATATGGACACAGTAATTGTTGTTTTGGATAGTACAAAGGATCCTTATAGCCAGGTTAATATTACTATAATAGGGAATTTGCAGGCGCGCAACATTCCTGTGTTATTAGTTGCCAATAAAATTGATTTGAAAAAATCAGATGTTAAACGGGTCCAGTCAGCCTTTCCTCAATATAAAGTTGTGGGGATAAGCGCTAAATACGGTAACAATATGGACGCGTTTTATGAATCGTTATTTGAACTAGCAACTTAAAAAAGAGGTTAAAAGAGAATGTTAACATTACAATTTATTCCATATAGCACTATTACCAACCTAAGTTCTGAAGAACGCATTAAGAAATTAATTAGTATTGTAAAAGAAGGAAAAATAATTCTGTTGGAAGGCAGATTAAAAGAAGAGGAAGAGACAGAATTAATAAAAAAGACAATGGAGTCTATCACAGAAAAATTTACGGGTATAGAGCTCGGTGTTATTTATCCTAAGGGTAAAGACACTAATTTATATAAACGGATTCAACAGATGCTAGTTCGTTTATTACTTGGAACAAGAGACGGCTTTACAATAATAGGACCTGCTAATATTATAAAAGAGATTAAAAAAGATCCTGACAAGATACAATTATTTACAAAAGAAGTGCAAAAAAAAAGAAAGAAAAAATAAAGAAAGTATTGAAAGATTATAACTTAATGTAAGGAAGAACAAAATGCCACACCAATGCGTAAGATGCGGAACATTCTATGATGATGGTAGTAAAGAAATTTTAAAAGGATGCAAGTGTGGCGGCCGGTTATTTTTCTTTGTTAAACAATCTAAATTGGAAGAGATGCGGAAGGTACAGTATAAGTTAACAAAGAATGAGAAGAAACAAATTGAAAAAGACGTTTTTGATCTTATCGGTATAACTGGTGATGAAGACCAGCCTGTTGTTCTTGATCTTGAGGCAATTAGGGTTCTTAAGCCAGGTAAATACGAGCTTGACTTAGTTAATTTGTTTAAAGACCGGCCATTAATCTATAAGTTGGATGAAGGCAAGTATATTATTGATCTGCCGCAATCTTTTAAAAAAGCATTAGATACCACAAAAAAAAGGAAAAAGTAATTAAATATCAAATCTAATTTTATGTTCATCACTTTAATTTTATAATCACTTAAACTATCATTTCTTGCCTATTTCCACATCCAAATATGAGTTAAGCAACTTAACTACAAAGAGAAATAACTTTATATCTAAATCTTAATGAAAATAACTATTTAACACATATTGATGCACCATCCTGTGCGTGTTAAAGAAACTCGCGTTAAAAGCTATTGCATGCCTCATTATCTCTGTCCATTTATCCCAGTTGGTATAGAACATTGGCACTATAACTTCTTTTAATTTTAAATATAGGTCTTCTGCATCTTGATCGTCTGTTGTATAATCCTCTTTATTTACAGAATGTTTCCATTTAGGGCCTATGCTCCAGCCAGTAATATTTTCAATGTGGCCTTCAATCCACCACCCATCTAAGACAGATAATTGTGGTATCCCGTTGTGAGCAGCTTTCATGCCAGACGTCCCGGAAGCTTCCCAGGGCCTTCTCGGAGTGTTTATCCATAAATCAACCCCGCTTATAACTTTTTTAGCGAGTTTCATGTCATAATCTGGCAGATAAACAATTTTCATCTTTCCCTTAAGCTGGTTAATTATATCATGAATTCTCTTTATTTTTTCTTTGCCTCCTGTATCTTTAGGATGGGCTTTGCCCCCCATTATAACTTGAATTTTACCAACTGAATTATGTATGTATAATAACTTGTCAATGTCTTTGAAAAATAAGTCAAGCCTTTTGTAAGGAGTGTTCCTACGCGCCATTCCGATTGTAAAAACATCATATTCCATTTTAATATTAAATTCTTGGTTAATATAATCAATCAATTTTTTCTTGGCACTAAAATGAGCATCCCAAATCTCTTTCCTTGATATGCCCAAAGCATACCTTAAATTAAAAGGGTCAAGCCGCCATCCTTTAATGTGTTTATCATACAATTTCTTAAATTCGTCATTTGTCCATGTTAAGGAATGCACACCATTTGTTATTGAATCTATAGCATATCCCGGAAACAATGTTTTTGAAACTTCCTGGTGGCGTTGTGCTACACCATTAATATGTTGAGAATTGCTTAACGCTAACAAAGTCATGTTAAGTTTATTATTAAAATAAAAATCTTTCAAAAAATCATGATCAATAAAATTATGCAAAACAGCTTCAACATCCTCCTTTGAAAACTGGTCATGGCCTGCCGGGACAGGCGTATGCGTAGTAAAAACACATTTTTCTTTAACTTCTGGCACATTATATTTCTTATAAGGGTCTTTCTCACCCGGAATTTCACTCTGTTTCAATAATTCTAAAGTTAAGAAAGCAGCATGTCCCTCATTCATGTGGTATGTATTAATATTTTTATAACCAAGAGCTTCTAATATTTTTACGCCGCCTATTCCCAACACAGCTTCTTGTTTTATTCTATACTTAGAATCACCACCATATAAATAATCTGTTATATGTTTATCATCAATGTTATTCTCTGGCAGATTAGTGTCAAGAAAGTACACAGGAATTTCAAAGCCTTTTACCCCTTTAACCTTATATTCCCATGCCTGCACAACAACATCTCTATTTTCTAATGTTAAAACAATTTTTTCTGGCATTAATTTTAATAATGATTCAGGTTGCCACTCAACTGGCTTTTCTATTTGCTGTCCATTAATAAGTTCTTGTCTAAAATATCCTTTTCTGCTTATTAGGGTGATAGCAACAACAGGCACTATTAAATCCGCAAACGTTTTTATTGTATCTCCGGCTAAAATGCCTAACCCTCCTGCATAGGTAGGTATGTTCTCATCAAGGCCAATCTCCATTGAGAAATACGCAATAGACCTAATAGATTTATCCTCGTTTTTTTTTAGTAAGTGTTTCATTTTTTAATTTCTATAAAATGAGACACCCCAAAAAAATTTCATTTTTTTGATATGTTTCATTTAATCGCCAGCAAGATTTAGTTTTGGCAGTATCTTATCAACAATTGTACTAATTATTAATAAAGCAAAGCTAACACCAATTATTAAGTACCAATCTGCCATTATTAATGGTATTGTTTTGAAAGCGGATCCTATTTTTGTATAGATAACAGACAGTTGCAATAATATTGAAATTATAATGGCTAATATTAAGAATTTATTGGAGAATATTCCTAGTTTGTATTCATTTCTTATTATGTAAATTCTGACAAATTGCAACATAACTAATGTTGTGAATGCCATTGTCTGTGCATGTGCTCCGCTTAATCCCATTACGTTTAAAGCATACCAAAACACGAATAAAGTGCCAATGGCAATTAAAATGCCTGTATAAACAACTTTTGCCCCAAAAGCTTTTGTTAGGATGCCCTCTTTTGTGCTCCTTGGCTGTCTTTCCATGATATTTTTTGAGCCAGGATCTACGCCGAGGGCAACAGCCGGTAGCCCATCCGTAACTAAGTTCATCCATAAAATTTGGGTAGCAAGTAAAGGCAACAACGGACTCCCATCTACCATAAAACCTAAAGGAACAGCCAATATAGTAGCTAAAAATAATACAAGTACTTCTCCTAAATTACTTGATAATAAATATTGCATGAACTTCTTAATATTATCATAAATAGCACGGCCTTCTTCTACAGCATTGACAATTGAAGCGAAATTATCATCTGTTAAAATCATGTCAGACGATTCTTTGCTGACATCCGTCCCTGTAATTCCCATGGCAATACCAATATCAGAAGCTTTTAATGCAGGTGCGTCATTAACACCGTCACCTGTCATGGCAACAATATGGCCTTTTCTTTGTAAAGCGTCTACAATCTTCATTTTATCTTCAGGATTAACACGGGCGCACACACCAATATCTTCAACTTCTTTGTCAAGGTCAATTTTTTTTAGCTCATGGCCTGTTATTGCCTTACCCTCAATACCAAGTTCATTTGCGATTGCGACTGCAGTCCCTTTATAATCACCCGTTATCATAATAACCTTTATCCCTGCTGTTTTACATTTTAGAATAGCGTCTTTTACTTCTTCTCTAGGGGGATCTATCATGCCCTGCAATCCAACAAACACAAGCCCTTTCTCATAATCTTCTTTTTTATGCAGTTCTTTATACGCGAATCCAAGAACACGTAAAGCCTCACTTGAGAACTCTTCGTTCACTTTCAAGATTTTCTTTTTTAATTCACTAGTTAATTTTTTCTTTTTTCCGTTAACAATAATATATTTGCATAAATTTAAGATTATATCTGGAGCACCCTTGACATACACGTAATTTTTTCCGTCAATGTTATGGATGGTGGTCATTCTTTTTCTGACAGAATCAAATAATATCTCATCCTTTCTAGGGTATTTTTCATTTAAGGAAGTATGGTTAAAGCCAGCTTTCTCAGCAGAAACAATTAACGCGCCCTCTGTCGGGTCTCCAATAATCTTGTAACCCTCGTTTGTTTTTTCTAGCTTCGCGTCATTGTTCAAAACACCTATTTTAAGCAACAAGTTTAGGTCTTCAGTATGTTCAGAAAAGTCCCCTTTAGGTTCATACCCCGTGCCTGATACAGTAATTATTTTATTACTTACATAAATCTTTTTAACAGTCATCTCATTTTTTGTTAATGTGCCGGTTTTATCTGTACATATAACTGTTGTACTGCCTAAAGTCTCAACACTGGGCAGTCTTCTTATTAAGGCGTTACGTTTAATCATCCTTTTCACTCCTAAAGCTAATGATATGGTAACGACAGCTGGCAATCCCTCGGGGATAGCAGCCACTGCCAATGAAACCGCGGTTATCAAGGCGTTTAATAATGTTTGGCCTCTAATAAACAAAACAATGAATATAAAAGTACAAATCCCTAAAATTAAATAAGTAAGAACCTTGCCAAGTTTCTCTAACCTTTTTTGTAAAGGTGTCATTGTTTCTTCGGCACTTTCTATTAGTTTTGCAATTTTACCTATTTCTGTTTGCATACCTGTCTTAACCACAACTGCTTTTCCTTTTCCGCCAGTAATTACAGTGCCAGAAAAAACCATATTTTTTCTATCGCCTATTTCCTTATCCTCTTTATAATCAATAATTTCTTTTTGCACAGGCAATGATTCTCCTGTAAGAGCTGCTTCTTGTGTTTGTAAATTTACTAATGATATTAATCTTGCATCAGCCGGTATTTTTTCTCCTGGGCTTAAAATTATGATATCTCCAGGTACTAATTCTTCCGCATTTATATTATGCTCTTCACCATCTCTAACAACGACAGCTTTTAGCGAGGCCATCTTTTTTAAGGCTTCAATAGCCTTTTCCGCGTTATATTCTTGTATAAATCCAATTATAGAATTAATGATAACAATAGCTCCTATTACTATTGGGTCGGTCGCGTGTTCCATTAAAGTTCCGTGTCCTTTACTGTATTCTATATAGCCAATAATTGAAGAGATTACAAGAGCGCCAATAAGGACCCAGATGACAGGATCATTAAACTGTTGCAGAAATAGGACAATAGGAGAGATTTTTTTTTTGCTTTCTATCTTATTATAACCATACTTTTCTAATCTAGATTTTGCATCTGAACTTGATAATCCTTGTTCAGATGTATTAAGTTCTTTATAAATATCCTTTATGCTGCTTTTATAAAATTCCATAGACCCCACTTCATACAAAAGGATTAAGCATAGAATATAAATGTTTTTATTTTTTCTTTATTTTAACTTTACTCTTTACATCATCAAGTATTTTACTGAACAAATCTTTTTTGGGTTTAGGTGGCTTAACTAAGGTAATTTTTCCGAAACTGTTTTCTTGACTGCTTTTATCATAATAATCTAATGTTTTCAAAAACATATCAATTTCGTTAATAGCACCGTAAATCTGATGCTGTTTTTCCAGCTGCAGAGAATCATCATTCAACATTTCGGTTAACTCATCCTTTCTATTTTTCAGAGCTTCCATAATGTCTTCTTTTACCATTATTTATCTAAGTTTAGTATAGAAATATAAATGTTTCTATCCTTTTATAACTCCAATTGGCCTTAACCTAGAAACTGCTTTGCTTATGCCAGCTTTCTCTGTTACTTTAATAACTTCGTCAATATCTTTATAGACGCCAGGCGCTTCTTCTGATACACCGCGCCAAGAAGCACTTTTTACAAATATTTTCTTTTTTTCAAGATCTTTTTTAACTTGATCCCCCTTAAATGTTTTATTAGCTTGTTTTCTTGACATTACTCTGCCAGCTCCATGCGCAGTGCTGCCAAAAGCAATGTCCAAGGTTCCTGGCATGCCCACAAGTACGTAAGATGCAGTGCCCATGCTGCCTGGAATTAAAACAGGGTGGCCGACGTCTCTATACGCTTCTGGCACGTCAGGGTGTCCCGCTGGGAAACATCTAGTAGCGCCTTTCCTGTGGACAATAACCTTCTGTTGTTTCCCGTTAATGTTATGCTGTTCTATCTTGGCAATGTTATGACAGACATCGTATATTGTTTTTAGTTCTGATTTTGGAAAGATTTTCCTAAATGACTCACGAACATTATGTCCTATAATATGCCTGTTGGCCCAAGCAAAATTAGCAGCGCAGGCCATCGCGCCAAAATAGTCCTGGCCCAGTTTAGAGTTAAAAGGTGCATAAGCTAGGTCTTTTTCAGGCAGTTTTGAAATTAATTGTGAGTATTCATCTTCCATTCTTCTTAAATAATCACTGCAAATTTGATGACCAAACCCTCGGCTGCCGCAATGTATCATGACAACGACCTGACCTTTTTCTCTTATACCAAATTTTTCAGCAACATCTGGCATGTAAATTTCATCAACAAATTGGATTTCTAAAAAATGATTACCTGCACCTAATGTACCTAATTGTTTTCTTCCTCTAGCGCGTGCTTTATGACTCACTTTACTAGGTTTAGGCCACGGCAAGCATCCATTACTTTCACAGTGTATTAAATCATCTTCATTACCATAACCATTGTTAACGGCCCATTTAGCTCCCATTGTCATGACTTTTTCTAATTCTTTATCATCCAGATGAATATCACTACCTCTACCTACTCCACACGGTATTCTTCTAAACATTTCTTCTAATAATTCTTTTATTTTAGGTCTTACATCACTTTCTTTTAGATTTGTTGCTAGTAATCTGACGCCGCAGTTTGATACAACAATATTGTCTGCAATAAAATTATGTGTGCCTTTTACATTAAAGTCATAAACAAAGTCATCATATGGTTTTTTAGATATTGATTGTATTGTATCAAATAAGCAACCATATTTTTGTATTTCCTTATTTTTCTCTTCAACAAATTTCTTAAAGGAGGGAAAACTTAAAGTTATTCTCTGTCCAGCATTTTCATAATAATGCCTTTCAATGAATCTTGCGTTTGTTATATCTGAAGTTAATATTTTTTGGACTTCTCTAAGTGTTAATCCTTTTTTCTTGTATTCTTTTATTTTCTGAGCTATTTCTGATCTTTTTTTTGTTAAGAGTTTTTTTTCTTTAATATATAGAATAGCAAAATGAGATAAGAATTCCCTTTTCTTATTATAGCTAAAACCTATTTTTTCATATAGATTAAGAAGATTATCTTCTCTAGAAGAAATTTGGATCTTGATTCTGTGTGTTGGACCATATTTGTTAAAATAATCTTTTCTTTGCTGTAATTTATGTGTGTTAACACCAAATTCTTCTAATAATTTTATTATCTGAATTGAAAACTCTCTTGCATTTTCCAGATGTTTTGTATTTTTGTTTATTGAAATAGTAGGACAATCAAATCCGGTTTTTGTATGAGTTCTTGGTTTTGATAATTCAGCTCCAAAGAATCCTGATAAAAACAATCGCTTTATCCATAATGGAGAATTCATTATCCAATCAGGAATTAAGAAAGAATTCGCTGTTTTATTACCTGGTGGAAAACCTAGCTCAACAAATAATTTAGCTAATGATTTAGAAGATACATGAAGTTCGTAATTTTCTGATTCAAATTCAACTAACCCGTATTTAGTAGGAATACTATGTTTTCTTTTTCTTGAGTATATTCTTGCACTAAATCCAAGTTTCTTGAAATCTTTCTGAATTTCTTTAAGATCTTCTTCATATCCATATGCATTAACAAACCCTTTTTTACCTAAAAAATAAACCAGACCATCTCCAAGAAGATAACCAAACAATTTCGTAATGATGGGTAGTTTAGGATTATTTAATGAAAAAGGTAATAAGTTTCTCTTTTTAAGTTCAGATTTTTGCTGAGTTGTAAATATATCTTCATCTACAAGAACTTGATTATGCAATTCTTCATATTTAACTCCCTTAAAAGGTAGTATTGCAACTTTTTGATCTTTAACAAGATTTTTTGCTTTAATCATTCCTTGTTTACTTAGGATAGGGTGATCTCCAGTAACCTGAATTTTATAACCAAACTTTGTTTTAATTTCATATATTAAATCTGAATGTTTTCTCTTCATAAAATAAACTGCTTCTTTGGAAGAAAAAGACTTCTGACCAATATCAAATGAAACAAGTTTATTTTTGATTATTTTTGATTTTAACGTGTATTCTGAATTTGAAGTATTAATTTCAATAAAATCTTCTTCAAAATCTTGTATTGATTTAAAATATCCATGTTCTGATAATATTTTTGAATCTCTTATTAAGCAATTAATATCAAAACCTATCCCGCCTGGAGTTATAACACCAGTTTCAGCGTCAAAAGCAGCCACGCCGCCTATAGAAAAACCATAACCCATGTGCATGTCAGGCATTGCATAGCTGTACTTTAATATGCCGGGCATGCTAGCCACATTCTTAACCTGTTGTATGCTTTTGTCTTCTTTAATTAATTTCAAAAGCTTGTCAGAAACAAAGATTCTGCCAGGAACGTTCATAGAGCCTTCTTTAGGTATTTCATACACAGCATCAGATATTTTTTTTAGGTTCATTTAAGAAAGAGAATTAAATTTGGTTTATATATATTTAGTTTAAAATGAATATGCGAAAAATTAAATATAACAAATTATTTAAAATGTATCCAATGCAA
>CAZKFC010000005.1:0-49113 GCA_964552005.1 uncultured Methanosarcinales archaeon | reverse complement strand
TTTGTTCGGCTCAGTCCACAACCTATCCAAAATCCTCATGGTCCTTTTGTAGGCAATTTGTGGCCACAATCATTTTTTTAAGATTTTTGCTCTGAATATGACTGTCGTATGCCTGTAACTATACCGATAATTATACCAAGCAGCAATACAAGTAATATTTCTATGAACATCAATAAAGTGTTAACCTCAACTACTTTATAAAAGTTGTAGCATTTTTATCGAAAATAATAGAAAAATTTAAATATAAATTATGAATACTTATTCATAACATGGTTAGACCTAGAAGATGGAGACATGTCTATAATAAGGTAGAATTTAATTATTTCAAACCACTTGGTATGCCTTTAACACAATTAGAAGAGATAAATCTTGATACTGAAGAATTAGAAGCATTAAGATTTACAGAAATTGAAGAGATGGAACAAACAGAAGCTGCAGAAAAAATGAACATATCTCAACCAACTTACCACAGAATACTAAAAAGTGCAAGAAAAAAACTTGCTCAAGCATTAATAAATGGTAAAGCCATAAAGATTCAAGGAGGTAATTATAAAATGTTGGATAGAGGTGGAGCAGAGTTAAGAAAGGGTAGTGGTGGTAGAATTGGGGGATTTGGAGCTGGAATTGGTGGGATATGTAAATGTAGTAATTGCGGATATGAAAAACAACATGTAAGGGGACAGCCATGTAATCAAATAAAATGTCCTAAATGCGGCAATTTAATGATTAGAGGTTAATATGAATAAAGAAAAGGTATCTATAGTTGCAGTTGGAGCTAACCTTATTTTAGCCATATCCAAGATAACCATAGGTTTGATTAGCAAGAGTTCTGCAGTTTTTGCTGAAGGACTACATTCAGGAGTAGATATAATTTCTTCAACATTGAGTTTTATAGGAATTAGGGCGGCAAAAAAGTCGGCAGATAAAGAGTACCCCTATGGTCATTATAAGTTTGATGCGTTATCTGGATTAATAATAACCATTATCCTGTTTTTGACAGGGATATGGATCTTATATGAATCATATCAAGTTTTTCTAAATCCTAAATTAACAGAAATTAGTTATCTTGGCATAGGTGTAATGGCTTTTTCTGCGATTATTAATGAAATTATGGCAAGGATAAAATTATATTATGGCAGAAAAGAACATTCGTTGTCCCTTATCTCTGATGGGATTCATTCTCGTGTTGATGTAATATCTTCATTGGCAATTTTTGCTGGATTATTTTTAACACCAATATTTCGTTATTCTGATTCTTTGCTTACCTTACTTGTGGGAATATATATAATTAAAGAATCATTTGATTTAGGAAAAGAAGCTGTTGACTCTTTGCTGGATGTATCTGCAGGAGAAGAAATAGAGCAAAAGATAAGAAACATCATTCATAAACAAAAAATAGAATTATCTGATTTAAAGACACAAAGAAAAGGTTCAACAATAACTCTAAGTATTATAATCAACTTGAAAAAATCATTGAATGTAGCAGAAGCAAATAAAATTTCATCTGATTTGCAAAAAAGATTAACAAAGGAAATTTCAAACCTTAAATATGTTACAATTCAAATAAAGTCTCATAATGTTGAAAATAATTATTATCGACCAACAAATATAATTCCAGGCGTTAAGATAGGTCAAGGATTCGGATGGCAAAGAAAAGGCAAGTTTAAAGAAAAAATACCAGAGGCAAAAGGGCAAGGACCTGGAGGAAAATGTGTATGTACTAAATGTGGATATGAAGCAGAACATCAAAGAGGGATTCCTTGTTCAACAATCAAATGCTTAAAATGCGGAAGCCCAATGACAAGGGGCTTAAACTTGTTAGGAGGTAAATAAAATGCCAAATAGAGATGGAACAGGGCCTCTTGGAAAAGGCCCAAGAACTGGTAGGGGAATGGGACAAGGATTAGGTAGAGGTAGAGGAATGGGAAGGAGGGTTTACAGAGAAACGCCACAGACAAATGTGAAACCCGCTAACATATCCTTAAAAGATAAAATGAAAGTTGTTGTAAGTGCAACAGATGAAACAATAGACTCTGAGATAGATTCTCGGTTTGGAAGATGTCCCTATTTTATTGTGGTTGAAATAGAAAATAAGGAAATAAAAAATGTAACTGCAGTTAAAAATCAAGGACAGGAACAACAACAAGGTGCAGGTATATCTGCTGCGGAGCAAGTTGCTAATTTAAAACCAGATGCAATTATAACAGGTAGTCTCGGTCCAAATGCGTACAGAGTATTGAATCAGGTAGCTATACCATGTTACTCAGCTTCAGGCAATATAAAAAATGCAATTAATGATTTAATTGAACAAAAATTAACTAGGTTGTGAGGTTGTGAAACATGAAAGTTGCAATTCCAACCGAAGACGGGAAAGTTTGTGAACATTTTGGTAGAAGCCCAGAATTTACAATATTTACAGTGAAACATAAAAAAATAACGAAGAAGGAAGTGATAGAAAATCCAGGTCATAGGACTGGGTTTTTACCGAAATTTTTTCATGAGCTAGGTGTTAATATTATCATTACGGGTGGTGCAGGATGGCGCGCTCAAGAATTTTTTTCTCAGTATGACATTGAGTTTATAGTAGGAATTTCAGGAAGTGTGAACAAAGTAATTGAAGATTATATTAATGGTAATTTGTCAACTGGTAAAAATCTTTGCTCTCCTAGCTCTGGAAAAGGTTATGGTATAGAAAAAGAAGATGAGCATGAACATTAAAATGGAGGATTGATAAAAATGCCAGCAGGCGATAAAACAGGTCCAAGGGGACAAGGTTCAATGACTGGAAGAGGAATGGGCTATTGCATGGGCAATAGAACACCTAGATTAGGTATAGGTCAACGGCTTGGTTTTGGTCGTGGTCCAGGTAGATGGTTCGGACGTGGTTTTGCTAGAGGATTTGGATTTAGAGGATTTAATCAGGGATTTCCCAATCAAATTCAAGAACCAAGACAGAAGGACCATGAAATATCCTATCTAGAAAACGAACTGAAAGGTCTTGAACAAGAACGAGAAAATATAAAAAAACGGATTGAAGAATTAAAAAAATAGAGATGGCGTGTATCCACTAATTTTTTAAAGAGATAATGATAGTATATCTTGTTAACTTCTGGATATATCAAGAAGTTGTTGAAATTTGAGGTGAAATATGTGAAATATGATGTAATTGTTATAGGTGGCGGTCCTGCAGGGATAATAAGTGCAATTACTGCAAGGAAATATTATCCTAAAAAAAAGATTTTGTTGATAAAGAGTATAGGTACAGGCGTAATCCCGTGTGGTATACCCTATATGTTTACAACACTTAAAAATCCTGAAGATAATGCCTTGGGAAATGCGCCTTTAAAGAAAAATAATATAACAGTAAAAGTAGATGAAGTTGTTAGAATTAATAGAAAGGACAAACAAATACGAACAAAAACCAAAGAATTATTAGAATATGATAAACTCGTTCTGGCTACAGGTTCAAATCCTATAATTCCAAATATAAAAGGGAATGAAAAAAAAGGCATATATGCAATTTACAAGGAAATGAATTATTTGAAAACTCTTAAACAAGATATCCTAAAAGCTAAAAACATAGTTATCGTGGGCGGAGGATTCATTGGTATTGAATTTGCAGATGAAATTTCTAATATTAAAGACATAAAGATATCTATCGTAGATATAATGCCTAAAATTCTAGCAAATTCATTTGACCCAGAATTTTCAGAATTGGCAAGACAAAAGCTTGTTGAGAAGGGAGTTAAAATAATCACAAATAAGAAAGTTGAGAAATTTATAGGTGATAATAAGGTTGAATCTGTTTTGCTTACAGGAAACAAAAAAATTCCTGCTGATTTAGTTATTTTAGGAGTTGGTGCATCTCCTAATTCATATTTAGCTAAGAAAGCGGATTTAGATATAGGTAAAAGCAGGGGGATTTTAGTAGATGAATATTTGAGAACGTCTGACCCAGACATCTTTGCTGTTGGGGACTGCACAGAAAAAAAAGATTTCTTTACCAGAAAAAAGATTAATGTCATGCTTGCATCCACTGCAACAGCAGAAGCCAGAATTGCAGGAGCTAACTTATATAAATTAAAAGTTGTTAGGGAAAATAAAGGTACAATAGCAGTTTACTCCACAAAGATTGGTGATTTAACTTTAGGCTCTGCAGGGTTGACAGAAAAAACTGCATTGCAAGAAAAATTTGACATTGTTGTTGGCCGCGCAGAAGGCATAGATAAACATCCTGGTAAGTTACCAGACGCAACTAACATAAAAGTTAAGTTAATCTTTTCAAAACAATCTGGAATTCTTTTAGGCGGACAAGTTGCAGGTGGTGTTTCAGCTGGCGAAATCATCAATATAATTGGATTGGCTATTCAAAAAACAACATCATTAACAGAATTAGAGACATTGCAAATTGCTACACACCCCAAATTAACAGCAGCACCAACAGTATATCCATTGATTGTGGCTGCACAGGATGCTTTAAATTCAATATGAAAGTAATAGGAGTTACTGGCGGAAAAGGTGGTACAGGTAAATCAACACTTGCAACAGCATTAGCTGTTGAACTTGCTAAACAAAATAAAGTGTTGCTTGTAGATGCAGATGTGGAATGTCCAAATGATCATTTACTCTTAAATATTGAAAGAAAAGAAATAAAAAAAGTTATGCAGAGAATTCCTTTATTTGAATTTAAAGAAAACAAAGATTATTCTAACTTAGCAGAAATTTGTGAGTATAATGCAATAGTTTCTATAAAAGGTAAAAAACCTGTCTTTATACAGACACAATGTAATGGTTGTGGTGCGTGTATGATAGCTTTTCCTGATGTAGTAAAAAAATGGAATAAAAAAGAACTTGGAAAGATATATTATGGTAATAATCATAAAATAGATTTTTTATCTGGGGAACTTAAAATAAATGAACCATTGTCTGAAAGAATAGTAGAAGAGATTTTAGAGATTGTAGAAAATAAAAAAGAAAACTATGATTATGTTGTTATAGATACTGCTGCAGGCACTCATTGTGATGTAATTTCTTCATTAGATTACTGTGATTTTATATTGGCAGTAACAGAACCATCACCATTAGGAGAGCATGATGCAGAATTAATAATAAAATTAGCAATTAGGATGAAAAAACCTTTTGAAGTTATCTTAAACAGATATGAAAAAAATGATATTATGATTAAAAACATGCTGAAGAAATATAATAAAGAAATCTATGTAAGAATACCTTATAAAAAAGAGATCATGGAAGCATATTCAAAAGGCATTCCAATAAAAGATGATTCAATTAAACAAATTGTAAAAGGAATTAAAAATGAGCTCAAATAATATTGTTTTTAAACCAATTGGTATAATACATACAGAATTTAAAAATAAAATTAATGTTCCTATTCAACCACGTTTTTCTAATTCAAAAGGAACTGTTGAAATATTTCCTGAATTTGTTGTTGGTTTAAAAGACTTGGAAAATTTTTCACATATAATTCTTATTTACTATTTTCATGAATCAAAAAGCTATGATTTAGAAGTCAGACCATATTTGGATGAAAAAAAGAGAGGTGTTTTTGCAACAAGAGCACCAAGAAGACCAAATAATATTGGCATTTCTATTGTTGAACTTGAAAAAGTTGTGAAGAACATATTATATGTTAATAAACTAGATATGATTGATAAAACACCTTTATTAGATATAAAACCTTATATCAAAAGCTTTGATATTAAGACAAATTCAAAAGAAGGATGGGTTAAAGGAAAAATTAAACAAAATCACATATCGGATAATAGATTTTCTTAAAATGAAAAAAATTACAATCTTATCAGGGAAAGGCGGGGTCGGTAAAAGTAGTGTAGCAGCGTCATTAGCTGTTGTAATGTCAAAAAAACATAAAATTGTTTGTGTAGATTGTGACGTTGATGCTTCTAATCTGGCACTTGTTCTGGGCTTAAGGGAAAATGATTATGCTAAATGGGAAAAAATATCTACCAATAAAAAACCAGTTTTCAAACTAGATAAAGATGTTAATTGGAAGAAATGTGCAAATGCGTGTTATTTTAATGCTATAAAAATAGAGAATAACAAACCAATTTTAAGAGAATTTGCATGTGAGGGGTGTGGTGTTTGTAAGCTTGTATGTCCAGATGCAATAGAATACAAAAAAGTATATAATGCAAAAATTGGTTATGGAAAAACAAAATACGGCTTCAACATATTTTCTGCCCAACTTGAAATGGGTGAATCTGGTTCTGGAAAAATTGTTGCTGCAGTAAAAGAACTTGCTATGAAAAAAGAAGATACAGATTTTATGATTATTGATGCTGCAGCAGGCATAGGATGTCCTGTTATTGCATCTGTAACAGGGAGTGATTATGTTATTGCTGTCACAGAACCAACTCCAAGCGCTTTTGCGGATTTGAAAAGAGCTTTACAAATGGTAGATCATTTTAAAATTAAATGTTCTTTGATTATAAACAAATTTGACCTTAATGTAAATTATTCAAAAAAAATTGAAGATTTTGGAAATGAAAAAAATATTAAGGTTATTGCAAAAATGCCTTATGATAAATCTTTTTTGAATGCTCTCGTTAAATTAACGCCTTTAGTAATCTATAAGAAAAATTATTGGCCAGTATTTCAGGAATTGGCTGACACTCTAAAAAAAGAAATCTTTTAATAGGGGTTATTTATACTTTTTTTAAATGATAAGGAAAAATAAACTTATTAGTTTGTGGCTAATAATTAGTATAGTTATAGGTTTCTTGACAACAATGTTTTTTATTTTAGTATATCTTAACAATAATGTTTTGTGCGATTTAGATTGTAGGGGGAGAAATGAAGTTGTAATAGCTTTAATATTTTTATCTTTGGTTGGGATGTTTGTTGGTAGCTTTACTTATTATTTTATCTCTGAAAGATATGAACAAAAAATTGGGGAGATACATAAACAAACAGAAGCAGTGTATAAGTTTCTTGATAATGAACAAAAAAAAATCCTTAAGATACTAATCAAACAAAAGGGTAGAACCACACAGGCAAAATTGGTTGAAAGTACTGGCATGTCCCGAGTTAAAATATCCAGGTTATTGCAAAAAATGGAAAATAAGAATATTATTGAAAAAGTAAAAAAAGGCATGACCAATGAGATTAGGTTGGTAAAGGATTTAGAAATATTGTTTTTAGAGGGTTGATTTCACTTTTTGATACAAGTAATTATAAATGATTTCAGATATTGATAGGGCATGATGTCAAAAAAAGGCACAATCATTGGATTAATACTTATACTTTTATTATTAAGTATAGTAATTGCACAAAATAACACTGTTTCAGTTTATCTATTCTACGGCCGGGGGTGTCCGCATTGTTCCAGAACTATTGCTTTTTTTGATCAGCTTAAGGAAAATTATCCTAACCTTAACTTGATAAAAAAAGAAGTTTACTTTAATGATGAAAATAGGCACTTATTTGAAAAATTTTCTTCATTATATAATGCTGAAATTGAGGGTGTTCCAACTATTTTTATAGATAAGAAAAGATTTGTTGGTTTTAATACAGAAATTAGTAAAACAATAGAATATGAAATTCAAAGATGTTCTGCTGAAATTTGTGAAGATTTAAGTAAAATAGAGTGTTCAGTACAGAGTAACTCAAGTTTAACAGGCATTGATGCTCAATCACATGTTCATATGAACCAAAATACATATGACTTTATTGGCTGGGCTTTCCTTGTTGTGATATTTTTATTAATTATGGTTCTCATTGCAAAAAAATTAAGAGGTGGAAAGAAATGATTGAATTAACTCTGCCTGCTGTGATAGGAGGGGCTCTTGTAGATGCAATTAATCCCTGTGCATTTGCAGTTTTGATTATTTTAATGACTACTGCTTTAAGTATAACAAATAAAAAAAGAGCATTGTGGTTTGGCTTAGCTTTTACAACTTCTATATATATTGCTTACTTCTTATTTGGAATAGGCATTTTAAGTTTTATTCAGGCTACTGGTTTTAGTCATTATTTTTATCTTTTTGTAACAATCTTGGCTTTTATTGTTGGCTTGCTTAATATAAAGGATTATTTTTGGTATGGGAAAGGCATTTTAATGGAGATACCTTTAAGTTGGAGACCAAAATTAAAATCACTTCTTAGAAGTGCTACTTCTCCATTAGGGGCTTTTTTCATTGGTTTTGCAGTAACCTCTTTTGAACTTCCATGTACAGGCGGCCCTTATATTGTTATTCTTGGATTATTGGCTAAAGAAGTTACACGAATGCAGGGCATTATGTATCTTTTACTATATAATTTAATTTTTGTTTCACCTTTGATAATTTTAACGTTGCTAATATATAAAGGATTGTCAACAACAGAAAATCTTGAAAAAATTAGGCAGGAGAAGATTAAGCTATTGCATCTAATTGCTGGACTGATAATGTTAGGAATAGCAGTGATAATGACCTTTGCCTTAATAAAGGGATGGGTTTAGAAAATTTATCTTTTTTTTAATATTTCATAAAACTCATTGTTCATTTTTATCACCTCATACCTTACCATAGATTAATCCGGCTGTTGTAGTTAACACAATAATTGAGCCAGCATACACCAATGTTTTCTTCCATCCAATCATCTTTGATATTATTAGTAGACCTTGCAATGACAATACAGGATCAGAAAGCATATAAGACATTAATGGTCCTTGGTTCATGCCAAGCTTCATAAAATTCTCTGCTATCGGAACTTCAACTAAAGCTGGGAAATATGCAATTGCACCAAACAAAACAGCAATAAGATTTGTTAAAATATTGTTTTGCCCAGCTATTGCTTGAAATTTTTCCTGTGGCATCAAGTGGGTAAATGCAGCAGCTAAAAAAACACCCACTAATAACAAGGGAATAATATCCGTAGTGAATTTTATAGTTTCATCCCACCACGCAGACCTTTCTGATTTTGACAGCCAGAAAAAGCTTAACAACATCTGGATAATTATCATTATACCAATAACAGGATATCTTATACTATTTGAAATAGGAGCTGTGCCTATTATTAAAATGCTAATTAACACTATCCAAAATATCTTTGATTTATTTCCTTTTAATGATAATCTGCTTTCAAGTATGATCAAATTGCTTTTCTCGTGCTTTTCTTTTCTAAAAATGAACTCCATTATTAAGCCTACCAAAATTGCAAATATTATGGACAAAACTAATCTAATAATAGCAAACTGCAAGCCAATCCTCTGTGCTGTTAAAATTACTGCTATCAAGTTAACAGCAGGGCCTGCATACAAGAAAGTAGTTGCGATTCCTAAGCCAGCGCCTTTTTTCCAAATGCCGGCAAATAAAGGGAGAATAGTGCAGGAACAAACCTCAATGAAAAAACCGCCAATTGAAGCTATTAAATAAGAGAGCCATTTCTTGGTTTTTCCGCTCAAGTATTTTAATATTGTTCCTGTGCCAACTAATGTGTTAAGGGCTCCTGCAATAAAGAATGCAGGTATAAGGCACATTAAAACATGCGCTTGTAGATAATCAACAAGACCAAGCCATCCTGCGTATATACTTTCACCTATTATTGCTTGGACACTTTCTTGACCAAGAAATCCGCTTATTTGACTTTGCCATAAATATATGACAAGATATGCTCCACCTAGTAAAAATAATACCCAGTTTTTTTTTAGTATGTTTTCAAATTTTTTTAACATTTTGAACAAACCTCTAAATATATTAATATTTGTGATTATAAATATTTGTTTATTTAAATATTTTATTATTTAAGAATTTGTAGGATTTTTAACACTTTTTTATTTTTGATTTTAAATATTACTTTTGTTGCATCTTTTCTTGAGCTAAGTATTCCCGCCTCTTCCATCTTTTTTAGATGCAACGATACATTTGGCTGGCTTTTTCCTGTAAATGGCACAATTTCACAAGCACATTTATCTCCCTTGCTTAGAACTTCAATTATTTTTAGCCTAGTTTCATCAGCCATTAACTTTAATATTTTTAACTTATCCATAATGAGAGCAAATATTTACGGATTTAAATATTTATGTATTAAAAGTAAAACAAATAAACTCTCTTCCACACAATTTATTGTCTAAAAACTAACAAAAAACTCCATAATCCTTTTTTAGGCAATTTGTGGCCACAATTATTTATTAGAATTTTTAGCCCCGAATCTGACTGTCGTATGCCTGTAATAACGCCGATAATCACACCTAGTAGCTATTCTTTATAAGGTTTTTAGTCTCTTGTATAGATTATTGAGATTATTGTAAAAATTTTAAAAAAATATAAGCAAAAAAAATAATTACTTGTAATTAAAGTTTTTTAAGAGAATTATTCAGCTAATCCAACATTTACTGCTTTTGGTCCGCGCTCGCCTTCTTCTACATCAAAAGTGACTTTATCATTCTCTTGAATGGAAACGCCTTCTTTTAATCCAGATTCATGGACAAAATATTCTTTTCCGTCTTCGCCAGCTATGAAACCAAATCTTTTCATTGTGTTGAAGAATTTAACAGTTCCTTCCATTTTCTTTTTCCTCCTTTAATTTTTTATAATTATTATATTTTTTTTGACAATTATCACAATAAAATTTTTTTGTTCTGCCATGCTCAATAACAAATCTTGTTTTGCATATCCTACAAAACCTTATTTCTTTGTAAAATCTCATCTCCTTCTTTGAAATCTTCTATTTTTTGGATTAATATTTTCAATGTCAGTAGAGCCGCAATCTTTACATTTAACAGTTGATGACGTTGATTTGCCGTAAGATTTATTGCTCCTTGTTTTAATCCTGTGGCTTTTGCATTTTTTACAGACATACATAATTACCACTTCTTTTTCTGCCTAAAACAATCCTTGCAATAAACTGGCTTGCCTTGTGTTGGTTTAAAAGGGACTTCACAATCTTTTCCGCATTCAGAGCATTTAGCTTTATGCATTTCCCTGTCTGGCCTGAATGTCCTTATATTAGAACCAAAACTGCTTCTAAATCCACCAGAGGGTCTTCTAGATGGTTTGTTTGACTCCCTTCTATTATTTCTTCCCATATGTTTCCTCATGTTTTTCAGAAATAGTAACTATCTTGTTTACAGGTTCTGATTTTTAATAAGAATAATGATGACTATATAAATTCTTGCTTCTTCTCATTCTTCTGAAAGTCTTTTTCATAGGAGCTATGGATAATCTTTCTATGTGAGGCGTTTCTTTTCTAGGTATGTCAACATTATTATTATCTTTTTGGACACGATCAAAATTTTCATAATCTCTCTGCGTTAATAATGTAATTGCTTTTCCATTTTTTCCTGCCCTTGCTGTCCTTCCTATCCTGTGTATATATTGTTTAGATTCTTTTGGCACATCATAATTATATATGTGGGTAACATCTTCAATATGCAAGCCACGGGCTGCAACGTCTGTGCATACCAAAACATCTTTTCTTCTAGAATGGAATGATTGCATTGTCTTGCTTCGTTTAGCTTGGGATAACCCACCATGGATAGCAATGGCATTTATATCTTGTTTGTTTAGATTTTTAGCCACATAATCAGTTGCTCTCTGTGTATTGCAAAATACCATCACTAATCCAGAATTGTTCATTTTTAATAAATGGACTAAAAGTGAAAATTTAAGGTTTTGAGGCACTTGATAATATATTTGAGACAGTTTGCTTGTATCTACCCTTACATCTACTGAGATTTTTACTGGATTGTGCATGTGCTGTTCTGCAATATTATAAATATCAGATGATATTGTTGCACTATACAATAAAGTCTGCCTGTTTTTAGGGCATTGATATAATATTTTATTTACGTCATCAATAAAACCCATGTCTAGCATCCTGTCTGCCTCGTCCAAAACAACTAATTTTATTTTTTCAAGGTTTAATGTATGCCTTGATAAATGATCTAAAATACGCCCCGGGGTTCCAACCACAACGTCCGTGTAATAAAGTTTTTCTATCTGCGGGTTTATTGAAACACCCCCGTATACAGCACTTACTACTAATCCTTTATGCCTGGAATAATCTTTTACAGATTTTGAAACCTGCTCCGCTAACTCTCTTGTAGGCGTCAATACCAAAGCTTGTATTCCCTGACTTTTTTCTACTTTATGAACAATGGCTGTTGTAAAAGCTAATGTTTTTCCACTGCCAGTTTTGCTTCCAGCAATGACGTCTCTCCCATTTAATAAGAAGGGGATTGATTTTTCCTGTATTTTTGTCGGGTCTGTAAACCCGTGTTTTTGTATTGTTTCTAATATTTGGTCGTTGAGACCTAACTTTTTGAAATTATTCATTCTATTACCTCTAATAAGCTATTTAAACAAAAATCATCTTTATTTTTGAATTTTGCAAAGAAAAAGTCACGTTATCATCAAATGCCAACTGCTCTTTCCTTTTTTGGCCTATCTTTAAGTTAGAGTTATAAGCTTGTTTATAAATTTATGGTATAGTTAGAGTTTAAATTTGTATAAATACATATTTGTTTTTTCTTTTGACATTTTAAACAGGATCTCATTTCTTTTTCTAAGCTTAGTTAGCGTAGTTGTGACAGAGCCTACAGACGCATCAAGCTTATGAGCTATCCTTTTAGACGCCCACCATTTATTTGGATTTTTTTTTAAGAAATCAAACACTTCTTGCTGGCCCATCATAATAGTTTATCTGGCTTAGATTATATATTTTTCTATATATAAGGAATAATTAAAAAGAATAAATATGCCAACCTGTCTTTAAAATTCCTAATACAGAAAGAACAATTAAAAATATATCTGTCACTTTTCCTGACAATCCAATCTCGAATACAGGTATGTCTTTATAATAATTATATACAGCAACAGCAAAAAATATCGTAAATAATGTTAGATATAACATCAATACAACAATTGTTTTCCTAACCTTCATAATAACTTAGCTCCGCTGCCTGAAAGTCTCTTGAAACCTTTTATTAAATGAATCCTATTTTTGACAGCATCGTATAATTTTTCTATTTCACTAGGTGAAAAATCAATAATTCCTGATGAGCTCTTTCCTCTGAAACAGACAGATATTGATTCATTATCTGGATGTAGAAAGTCCTCATTAATTAAGATTTCTTTTATATCTCCTGATGTTTCTATCCTAACAATCCCGTCTTGGTTTTCCTTTCTAATTCTTACTTGCATATGACTCGCCTCCTGATACCATTATTAGATAGTTACTTAATATTTAAGCTTTATTATATTAAAAAAACTGAATCATATCAAAAATCAAAAAATATATTAAGATAAGCTATACTAAATTTGCTTGGTGACATGCTATGTATAATGTTCCTTTTCATAGACGTCTTTTGAACAGGATTTTTAAAAATCATATACATATAAAGGAATATGGTCCGCTTGTTCTATTGAGTATTTTAATAGGAATTATAGGTGGGTTAGGCGCAATCTTATTCAGAATAATGATTAAATTTAACAAAAACTTCTTTTTCAACATAATTCTGCCAAGAATTTCCTTTTATGTAGGAGATTACAATCTTGGAGTTATTTTATTACCAGCATTAGGCGGGTTAATTGTTGGGCCTTTAATATATAAATTTGCTAGAGAGGCAAAAGGTCATGGTGTTCCAGAAGTTATTGAAGCTGTTCATATGAAAGGAGGTGTTATAAGGCCTGTAGTGGCATTTATAAAAATTATAGTTTCTTCTATAACTATTGGTTCTGGAGGTAGTGCAGGAAGGGAAGGGCCAATTGCACAGATAGGTGCTGTTTTTGGTTCAATTTTCGGCCAGTTATTATTTAAAACAAAGAAATATGTTAGGTTAATGGTATCTTGCGGTGTAGCAGCGGGAATCAGTGCAACATTTAACGCACCATTAGGCGGCGCATTGTTTGCAATGGAAATTATTGCTACGGATGTCGGCTTGACAAGCGCCATACCAATACTGTTGTCAGCTGTAATAGGAGATGTTGTAACAGGTGGTTTAATGGGGTTTGACACATTATTTTTAAGCCCTAATTATATCTTTAGCAATGTTGCAGAAGTACCTATATTTTTCATTGTTGGAATTATATTTGGAATATTATCTCATGTTTGGTCAAAGATATTCTATAAAATTGAATATTTTTTTGATAGTTTAAAATTTCCCGAACAATATAAGCCTGTATTAGGTGGGCTAATTGTAGGAATAATGGGTATGTTCTTCCTTAATTATGGTATTATGGGGGTCGGCTATGAAGATATTGTTTCTACAATTACAGGTAAGTTTGGATTACAATTATTACTTGTATTGGGTGTATTAAAGATTTTTTCAACGTCTTTTACAATTGGTTCGGGAGCTTCGGGAGGTATATTTGCACCAAGTTTATATATTGGTTCTATGTTTGGCGCAGCTTCAGGATTAATAACTCAACATTATTTTCCAGGTGTGGTTGAACAACCTTATGCATTTGCTTTAATAGGAATGGGAGCATTATTTTCAGGCGCATGCAGGGCTCCTGTTACTGCTTTAGTAATGATTCCCGAAATGACTGGCAACCACCAATTAATAATTCCGATGATTATTGTTTCAACATTAAGCTATTTTGTTGCATCAATCTTCTCTAAAAATTCAATGTACCTTGTAAAATTAGAAAATAAAGGTATAAAAATAAAAAATAAGGAAAATGTATTAGAAGATATTAAAGTTAAAGAAATCATGACTAAACATCTTGACTATGTACATCCTAACACCAAAGTATCTGAGATACTTGATTTAATGATGAAAATGAAACATCCCGGCTTTCCTGTTGTTTATCATTCTAAAAAATTCCTTGGTTTTATCACAATTTACAGGTTGAAAGGGATTCGAAAAAAACAAAGAGACAAAATGTTAGTCAAGAAAATAGCATATAAAGAATATCCTTATGTGTCACCAGAAGATTCTGTATATCACGCTTTAAATATAATGATTAGACACAATTATGGAAGAATACCAGTCTTAGTGAAAAAAAACAGAAGTTATTATATTAAAGGAGTTATAAGTAAGACAGACGTTATTAGGGCATATGGTATGTTGATGAAATAAAGTCTTAATTCATAATATCTGGATTATTCTTAAGTGTTCTCTTAAGAATCAGTGGGAACAACATCGTTGTTATAATCGTCATCAAGACTATAGCATTAAATATAGTGTCAGGGATAATATTATTGGCTTTTGCTATTCCAACAATAATTAATTCAACAGCACCCCTGGAATTCATTGCCCAACCTATAAGCATAGATTGTTTTAAGGTTATATCTGAAAAAAAAGATACGATGATAGAACCAATTAATTTTCCTATAATAGCAACTCCTAATATAACTATGAAGAGTAAATTATCTGTGAATAATTTATCATAATTAAATTGCAAACCAATATTTACAAAGAAAAACGGCACTATAAATCCAAAAGTAATCATTTTTAAATCTTTTAGCATTGTTTTTTCTTCTTCTTCTGTATTAAACAACTTATGTACGACAATTCCGCCCATAAAAGCTCCAATGATAGTTCCAAGATCAAGTATTTGTGCAATAAATGCTGTCATTAAGCCAAGGATAATAACTAAAGTAAAATCTTCAATCTCGTTTGTTGTCCTTTTAATATTTTCAAGCAGCCTTGGAAGATATTTTAACAATATGAACATTATTATTGAAAAACCAATAATTTCGATTGGGAACTTAAACCAGTGAACAGTTGTCCCTATTATATTAAATAATACAAAACTTAATCCAATAATCTCAAAGAAATCATCTGCAATCCCTGCACCAATTATAATCTCTCCAATTTTAGTTCTTATTAAATTATAATCTAATAGTAACTTTAGTTTGGTACCTTCTGCAGTAAGAGATAAAGCAAATCCAACAATTATGGCAACAGTTTTTGAATAACCCAATAATATCATACAAATATAGCCGAGAGTAAAAGGAATAATAAAAGAAAATACCGCTACTATGATTATTTCTTTTTTTTCATTAAGCAGTTTTTTATAATTAACTTCCATACCTGTAAGAAGCAGGAGAAAAATAATTCCTATCTCAGAAAAAACCTGGACCACATTGTTTGCTGAAAAAAAAATATTCTTTAAAATTGGGATGCCTAATAATAATCCAGCGCATATCTGTGCAATCACATCAGGGTATTTATACCTTCTAAATAATAAGCTAAGAGCAAACGAAATAGTTAATACAATTGTTAAAATCAAAAGATTTGTTTCCATCTTTTATTTACTTATTTTTAATGCTAAATGTGGTATAGAGATATAATAATAAAATAATATTAAATAATATGATATGTATCCAGTCTTTGTCAATGCTAAATTCAAGTATATTAAATGCTCTTGATTTGTCTTTTACTGCCATAAAAACTGAAGATAGCACAATTAATAAAATTGTAAAAGCTATGGGAAAAACTTTCTTGTCTATATGTTGTTTTATTTGGTGATGTTCTTTAAAATGAGTATCTCTCATGTATTTTATTTTTATTAACACATTAAAAATTGCTATACCCGATAAAGTTAAAAATATCAAATCTTCAATAACAAAATTACTAGATATCTTTATTTTACCAGTCAGTTCTTCAATTTCAACAACCGCAGATACAACAAATATAAAAAACAAGATAAGCATAAGTTTAATATATAAGTTTAGGTGTTTTAACTTTGGATGTTGTTTCATATTTAAATTATTGTCATAGCCATTATAAATTTCTTTTGTTTTGTTAATCTCTATAATTAATTTTTCTATTAATATTAATAAATTCAAACTCAGAATTTATTTCTGATGCAAATCCGATTATAGCTGTTAAATAAAATGCAAAAGTAATCATCATGAACACTGTAAAATAAAAAACAATTAAGTAATGATGCAACTCTGTTAATACATTAATCTCGTTTAAATAATACAATAATGTGCCTTTCACGAAAAAAAAAGTATATGCTACAATAAAACTATAATTTGCTAAAGCAAACATAAATAAGACAAATTTTTTAGAAATCTTTAATAGAACAAATACAAAGAATCCGATTAGAAGAGAAATTATTACAACATAAAATGTTGATGTTCTAAATGTCAAACCTTGCAGGATTATATCAACACCCAAGATGTTATATTGAGATCCTATTGTGTCTAAACTCTGAAATTTAAATATTGGCAAGACAATGAAAGAGCTTAGAGATATGAAAAATAAGGTAATTAACTTTTTTGGAATATGTTCTTTTTTTTCTGTATATGTTAAATACCATAAGTATGTGGGCATCAGCATAAGAAAAATAATAAAGATAGCATCTAAGACATATAATGTCATAATCCCTATTTTTATTAAAAAACCTGAACTTGCATTAAAGTCGTTTATGAAAGAAGTTACTAAACTTACATGCTCAGCTAACTTCCCAAAATAACTCACCTCATTTTGGCCTATAAACATTGGCAATATAAAAACAAAAAAATCTGTTAATATCTGCAATGAAAGCAAGCCTGTACATAACAGGATTATATATCTCCTTCTTTTTATGTTTGATATTATATTTCCATAAAAATCATCTGCAATATTTGTGATTATATTAATAATCTTTAGATTCTTAATCTGTTCATTATATCTCCTAAATAAGATAATAACAATAACAATTGAGAATACTGTAATCATGTCATCTTCAATAAAGCCTAGCCATTCTACCAACAAGTTAAATATAACAAGAAAAAATGCATTGTACAAAATAAAAGAATAAAATGTTTTTGATGTGATGGAAGGTGTTTTTTCTTTTACTCCTATATATCCATCATCAAGATGCGATCTATCACCTATTATTCTATAATAAATACTTTCCCTAGTATATTTTACGAAACGGGCAGTAATATAAGACACAATTATAATTAGAACGGCGCCTATGTAAAATGTTAAAATCTCTATACTGACGTCCTTATTAAGAACCCAACTTACTAAACCAATTATCTTCTCAGAACTTAAACTGGATATTATCTCACTCAGGAAAGCCATAAAATTTTTGATTACTAAATTAAAATATGCAAATATCAGCATGACATCTACTAATCTGTGCCTTACCCCAAAAAATAATTTGCTGATGCTGATTTGATAAAAAAAATAAGCAAAAACAAGCCACGCAATGATCTTGTCAAGAATCTCTAGTTCAGGTGTAATTATGCCAAAAAACCCAATAATGTCTAAGAAAATCGTAAATAATAAAATTAGTTCTTTATAATACTTTTTTATAAAACTGAATATCATTACCTTAAGGCCTTCTTACTGAGTTTTGAAAGAGATTTTTTTAATAATAATGGTGATATAACAGTTGTCATAAATGACATGAAAATGATTGCTGAGTAAAGAGCAGTATTTATTAATCCATTTGCTCTTGCCATCTCAGCTGCTATTATACCGACAACACCCCTTGGATTCATGCCCAGTCCAATAATATAACCTTCTCTTAACGAAAGTTTCATTATAAATTGTGAGAACATAGTCCCTAAAATTTTGCCGAAAGTTGCAACTATTGTTAAAATTATGCCAAACCACGGGTTTAATATTAATGAGCCAATATCAGAGCTAAGTCCTATCCAGATAAAAAATATGGGTTCTAACAGTCCAAACGTAAGGACTTTAACGAAATCAATTGCTTGTTCTTCTTCAGTTTTTTTAATCCGTTTATGGAGTGATATTTTCATGATTATGCCAGCAATTAATGCACCGACAACAGTACCAAATTCCAACATTTCCGAAGCTACTGCCATGGCCAGTGCAATAATAACGGAGACGGTAAACAAATTTTCTTCGTTTGCTTCTTTTCCCAGTAAATTCATTAAACCAGGCATTAAATAATATCTGATGAAATATATGATCATTGAAAATATAATCAAGTCTAATAAAACCTCATACAGACTCAGCAATCCGTTAGTCTCAACACTTGGATTGACGACTGCACTTACAAAAATAAGTAAAAGTATTTCAAAAACATCGTCAAACATACCTGCCCCCAATATTAATCTTCCTATCCTTGAATTTATTAATTTAAATTCACTTAATACAGCCGCTGAAACAGCTTCGGCAGTGACAGCAAGCGATGCAGCAATAACAATGCTTTGAGTTACATTAAGACCTGATAAATATGAAAACAAATATCCAAAAATAAAAGGAACAAGAGCCGACAAAACAGAGATTGATATGGCTGGCTTTGACAGTTTTAGTAATTTTTTAACGTTCATTTCTAATCCAACATAGTAAAGTAAAAATATAATTCCTAAATTAGAAAGATTTGAAAAAATATTTAGACTAGTTTGGTCAAAAATTATATCTTTAATTAAAGGAATACCCAATACAAAGCCTGTTACCATATGACCCAAGATTTTTGGCAATTTGAAGTAGGAAAATAAGTTGCCTATTAAATGAGCTGTTAATAAACATATAAACAATATCAAAAGAAAATTCATTTTTTCCTGCCCTTGTTTCTTTTTTCTTTAGGAATCTTTGACAATATCTTGCCTGTTCTGGGAATCTGAGATTTTACTCTTAAGCCTCTGGTTATTTTTGAAACTTGCGCTGTTTTACTCAACTTTGATACTTTTGTTACTTTTGATAATTTTGATGTCCTGGTAAACAGTTTTAGTAATCTAACAGTCCTAACTAACTTCGTAAGTCTGAACGCCATACCGAACGGGATGACAGATATAATGTCGAGCCAGTTTCTTTTTATAAAATCCTTTAATCCTGAAGCATGCCTATATAAAAATATTAGGTCAATTAAAAATATGAATGTGATGATTAGATCCAAGTTAAAAAATATGTCCTGAAGATCAGACGAATCATAAAATAAATCAAATGCCAGCAGGTATAATACTAATAAAGTTGTAAATATGACAATAACGCTAAATCCTTTTTCAAATCTTGATATTTTTTTATTATTCGTTTTTGGTCTGGAAAACCTATAGAAAATTAACTTTATAAATATTTCTTAAATAATAATATAAAGCATAATTTTGGTAACAGCCTTACGATATCTTTATAAAAAAGGAGAATATTTAAATATAAAAAGAATAATTATATGTGGAGGGTTATTAAAAATGAAAAGATTTTTTATGAAGGTCAAAGATAGCATTAAAAATTGGGGTTTTGACGAAGATGCTTCTGAAGAATTTGAAGAGGAATACCTCGAGTTAGATACTGCAGGTAAGAAAGCAGGCTCGCAAAAAATTATTGTAAGGCCGTTTGTTTTAGAAGATTTTTCTGATATAAAGCCTGTTGTTGATTCTTTAAGGGCCGGATATACAGTTGGCTTGTTAAATATAAAACCACTAAAAGACAAGGATCTAGTAGAGCTGAAGAGGGCTATAAATAAATTAAAGAAAACATGCGATGCAAACGGCGGTGACATTGCCGGTTTTGGTGATGATTATATAGTTGTTACGCCAAGTTTTGCAGAAATCTATAGGGCAAAAGACATAGAAGCAACAGATTTAGAGTAATTCTTTATATCAACCCAGGCTTGAACAATGCCATAATAAAGAACGCTACAGTCATTAATATCAATGAGTGCTTTAAACCGGCAGTAATATCTCCTTCTGATAATTTACCTATTATAACGCCGGCAAAAAAACCCTGTATTAATGTTAGCATCATAAATACTCCTCTAAGACTGGAAAACCATTGTGTTAAACTTATAACAAATGAAGATAGTGAATCATATTTTATTTCAACAGACATCACTATGTTTGGTGTTCTTGACGTGGTTGTCCCGGTAATCGCACCAAAACCTTGAGTTCCCACATTAAACAAACCGCCTGATTCATTTTCACCTATTAAATAAGGAACTAACATATTCTGGATAACTATCATCACACCTATAAAAATAAAGAAAATAACATAGCTTTGTAAAACTTGGCTACTAATAGAAGCTCTTCTTTGTTCTTTAATTTTTTTAATTTCTATTAATGAAGCAGTAATAGACTCAAGAACATCTTCCATATTGCCCCCAGATTGTTCTGCTTCAATAACAGTTGCTATAGACCTTTTAATAACATCATTTTTTGTTGCATTACTAAATAATAATAATGCTCTATGCACAGGTATTGCCCATTCGACTTGATGCCCTAATTTTCTAACATATTTGTTTAAAGAGCCATAATCAATCTTTGAGATATAGATAATAGCCCTAGAAACAGGCATGCCAGATTTAATAGCGCCAGCCAAATTTCTTACAAAATCTAAAAACCTTGTTTCTATTTCTCTTTGCCTTTGATTCTCAATAAAAAAATCTAACCATATCTGGAGCCAGCCAATTGTTATTCCAATAATAATTAAAGGTACGAACCAATTAGTGTCAGAAAAAACTGCTATGTCTAATACAATTAATAAAATCCCTACAATAAACCCGATAAGGTATTTTTTCTTAAATTTCATTTTTTTCTAATTTATGGGCTTGACCGAAGGGAAACCCACTTGTTTACCTCAAGGCTTTCTTAAAGCCTTGTTGTTATATTTCCGGCTGGTTAAGTTCTAAAAATATCAGGAATACCAAATTTAAGGCAGGAATAATTAAATAAGTGCCTAACGTGATTATTGAGTTAACGCTCATGCCTCCTATTGAACCTCCTAATACAGATACTAAAGATAGCGCAGTTACAAAAAATAACGGCGCCGCGATTAAAACGCCCGTATACAAATCTGAATATGTTGACAGTGATTCAACGTATTTTTGTCTTTCCAACCTATAATTAAGGAGGGCCTCAGATGATTTTTGTGACAGGTATGATTTAAGGTCGCCGCCTGTTTCAATCGTGCTTACAAACCCATCCAGAAATTCTTTAAAATTCTCGCTGGGCGTTGTCAGGGAAACAGCTTTTATAGCTGTCAATATATCATAACCGAAAAAACCCACATAATTAGTTATTTTCTCAATCTCAATTGAAATCTCGCCGTATTCTCTTGAAGTTGATATTAATTTAAACATCGTGCTAGGATTAACTCCAGACGCTATCACGGAAGACATGTGATCTATGGCAAACGGCAGATTTGTGTTAATTGAGCGTCTTCTTGACTTCATCTTCATGAACGGATAATAATATCCTAGCCAGAAAGTTAAGTTTGTTACTATCACAACTGCTATAATAGTTCTAACTAAGATAATCCCTATAGGGTTGCCTTGCAATGCAAAAAATATTGTAAATAAAGGGAATGAAAGTATGCCAGAAAACATAGTTAAAAAGAATATTATGTTGATGTAAGTATTTGCCAATATTCTAATGTTTGCATACCTTATTATTCTGTATAATTTTTTGAAAAATTCAGGATATTTTTCTATAAAATAGATGCTAATCTTTCTGACTGTGGAATTTGCTAAATAACCGAGAGTGCTTGCTTTATATATTTCTGGTTTTTTTCGTGAGATTAAACTCTTCAATTCTTTTATTTGTTTTTCTAACAAGTAAGGATCTAAAATATCAGTTTTGCTAACACTCAGCTCTCTTTCTATCCGCGACTTATTTTCCACAGACAATATAGATGGTAATACAGTAGTTGACCCGAAAATGTCTTTCTGTTTTTCTTTACCAAATAAAATATATTTAAGGAAATCCGTTGACAAAAACCCGCCTAAAAATACTTTTTGGTGCATATCAAGCCACGGTTTTTCTTTTGCCTGGAATGCATACACTAACCTTTTCAAAAAACCAAGTTTTACAGGTTTTGGAACTTTTAAATATTCGAGTTGTTCAGGGCCGGGCGTTTTTATATCTTCTGGCTTGAGTTTTTTTACGAGCTTCTTTTTTCTTTTTATTACTTTTTTTACAGGGACTTCAAATCTGGCAATCTCGAGGTCTTCCAAAGAAGGCAGCAACGGACCTTTCCTGCTTATTTTATTTATAGATAATTTGTTATAACTTTTGTCATTATAAATTATTCTTAAAATTTTATTGTTTAATTTGATTAACTGGTTTTTTAATGATATATTATAATTTTTATACGCGTTTAAAATCTGGCTCCGTGTTCTGTTTGAAAGGATTTTGTTTTGAATTTTTATATATTTTTTATAACCAAATTTTTTTGTTTGGTATTTAAAATCAAGGTCATTTAATTCATTTATAACTTTCTCATAGTTTTCTTTAGCTGCGTCTAACTCTTTTAAAATAACCTGCATTTCTTTCAAGTATGGTTTTATTTTTAACATTTCAACCAGAATTTTCTAGATCTTTGCCAATAAGATAATTTAGCAGCAACATCTCTTTTTTCACGAGCTTCATCTTTAATTTTGCAATTTCTTTTTCTTCTTTACTCGGGTAATCTTTTTTAGCTAACTCGTTGTATATCTCGCTAAGTACTTCGAGTTTGTCAACATGTTCGTGAAAATTATTTTCTACCATCATAATATACCAAAACTTTTCAATACTTTTGTCTTGTCAAGGTAATATTCTTTTATGATTTCATTTACTTGCTTAAAATCTTGGATCTTTTTATTGGCCATTGCCTGCAACAACATTGCCCTTAATTGAAGTTCTCTATTTAGCTCGTTGATATTTTTACCTGTGCGCTTGTTAATTTTTTGGAATAGGTAAAAACCTGTCTTTTGGACAATCCTATCAGATACAGGGTCCCATATGAAAGGGGTATTTGTATCCACTTTACCGATTTCTTTTGACATTTGTATTATTTCCACCAATTCTCTTAACCTACGAATATTTTTGTTGGTTTCTTTCAAATGCGTCATTATACAAACAACATCTAGGGATTCTATTAAGCTGGGTGATAAATTTATAGGAGGGGTTTCTAATCTTCTTACTAAAGTTTCAACGCTGCCCGCATGAAACGTTCCAAACGAGCTATGGCCGGAAGCCATTCCTTGAAATAATACAAAGGCTTCTTTTCCACGAATTTCACCAACAATAACATAATCTGGTGCTTGTCTGAAACTTTCTTTTAACAAATCAAATAAGGTTATCTCGCCATATTCTTTTCCTTCTATATTTGGAATGCCAAACCCAGTTCTTGTTACTGTCGGCATCCAGTTAGTATGCGCCAAGTTCAGTTCACGGGTATCTTCAATGCTTACAACGCGGGCATCCGGCGGAATAAAGCTTAATATGGAGTTTAAGAAAGTGGTTTTTCCTGAAGCAGTTTCGCCGATTACCATAAAATTAAACTTATGTTCTATACCTAACCAAATATATGCAAAAACTTTTGCGGGAGCTGTTCCGAAATTTATCATATGTATAGGCGTCCAAGGATCTTTAGTGAATTTCCTTATGGTGAAAGTAGGTCCTCTCGTGGTTACATCTTCGCTATACGTTGCATTTACTCTTGACCCGTCCGGTAAAGTGCCGTCTAGCAAGGGCTTTGCATAACTAACGTATCTACCACATTTCTGGGCTAATTTCTCAACAAAATCAGTTAATTCTTGAACATCTGTAAAAATCACGTTAGTTTTCAGGTTTTCATATATCCTGTGAACCACATAGATAGGGAAGTTATGGCCGTTACATTCAATATCTTCAATATAAAAATCTTTTAATAATGGTTCTATCCTGTTTAAACCTACAGAATTTCTAAATATATAATACATTAATTTCAAATAAGTTTCTTTAGTAACTTTAGTGCCAAGCTCTATTAAAATGCTTTGCACGTTTTGTTCAAGATATTTTATTATAACATTAACCTTTTCAGCTTTTACTAGGCTGATATTGATCATCTCTTCTAACGCTAACATGATTAACCTCAGTATTTCTTTCTCTGGTTCAGATAATGCAGGTTCTTCAACATTATATATTAACTCTTTTTTTTGTTCGCTCCAGAAAATGTGGGCAAAGGCGTACGGAGGAATAAGAGGGTATCTTACGTCAATCTTAGTTCTGTCTTTAATATTTGGGAGTTCAGCTATCTTTAAATTGGGCTCGATTTTGAAAATTGGTTCTGTTTTTTCCATCTTATTTTGGTTCGAAATTCTTTATTCTTACAGTAAGGAAGTCCGAATAACTTTCCAGAGTAAATTCTAAATCATAAGTTGCAAAGGTTGAGTTCATGTGCGCAACCACTTTTGCTTTCCCTAAATTTGTATTATTTCCAGAAGGTATCAGTTCAATGTAGCCTGTGCCGCGCGCAGATGTAATGTTATCATTCAAATTAAAGTTAAATTTACTCCCATCTATCTGATTATCATTATACTGTATATAATTTATGATGTCAGAAGTATTGTAGTAATCCCAATTTGATGAACTGCCTTTTTTATTTATCTTCACTGAGAAACTGTCATCTTCAATTGTAGTGTTCATTATATATGAATCATTGAGTTCATATGTTCTTACATTAGCATTACTTGATATGATTAAATTTCCAAACACAGTTTTTGTTCTTGGAGAAACAATTTTACTTTTTGTTTCTAATTCCCATATCAATTGGTTGTCTGAAAATAATATTTCACCATCCCTTATTTCAAATGACACTGTTGCCTGTGAACCTTCCCCTTGGTTAGCTATTTCTGTGATGTGCCCATCTAAATCCAGCATGATTTCTTTTATCTTGCTGAAGACAGCTCTATCTTTCATTTCTGTTAATATAGGAATGCCCGTATTCAAAATTAAGACAAGAGCTAGTACTGCTACTAAAGTATAAATAATTACAGATATCCAGATTTGCGATTTTTTGTTCATATTTCTTTTTCTATGCCATTATCTTTACAATCATTAATATATATGTATATAACATTTCCAATACTAATGTTATTAAAGCTTAAAAAATAACTTTCACCGCCTTTCAACGTGGGAGTGATGTCCTTGACAAAATCTTGTTTTTCGCTAACTACTGTTACTTTGCTAATATTTGTATCATAGTCCTTACTTAATAACTCAAAAACTAATTTATTATTTTTATAACTAATATCTTTTATTTGGAAATTTAAATCAATACATTTTAATTCAGCATTTCTTTTGTTAATGCTTGTAATACTTTCTTGAATAACCCTAACTACTTGAGCTATAAGTACAATTCCAAGTAATGCAAATATCAAAAATAAGAAAATTTTTGTTTTTGAATATCTTTTTTTATCTTGCATTTTTCAACATCCAATCTCCTCTTCATCTAAGTCTATGCGCTCATCATAGCAAGTTATTGATTTTGAACTTGTAGTTTCTATTATAGGAGAGATTAATATCTTTGTAGGAGGAAAAACAAAACCGCTTTCATTAACAGCCAGGTTATATTTAGTATGACCATGCGCTTCGACAGGGATCATTTCATTATAGGTATGGGCGGAACTGGCATTATCAAACAATATTATCTGGACACCGTCTGCATCCTCGCTTCCCTGGTTTTCAACAAAGATTTCAATATTGTTTAAACCTGTACGGTTGCAAAAGATTTGTTTATCATTATTTACTTCAACAACTTTCAAAAAGATGTCAAGCGAACATTTGAAACTTGTTTCTAGATGTGTGTCTGCCTGTTCTGTAAGTTCTACTTTAGTTGTGTCTGAAAAATCCATTACTACAGCGCCTAAAGCAACTGAAAACGCTACCAATAATACAGTAGCAATTAATGGTGATACTCCTTTTTTACTTATAGTCATTTTTAACATTGTTTCAACTCGTTTTTTTCTTTTGTAATTGATTGATCTTCACAATAAATCTCTTTATTATTTTTTAATGTGAATGGAATTATTTGAACTTTACTCAACGTGCCTTTTTTCAGAACAATGATTTTTTCAGAATCACCCGGAGATATTTTTTTATTTAATATGCTTGAATCAAGATAATTGTCGTCTTCAGGATATAAGCCGACAGTTCTAAATAAGAACCCTTCAATCTCATAATTATTTGTATTTGTAATATTAATCTTTAAACTTCTAAAGGTTTGGCAAATACCTTGTATAGATATTCCAACTTCTGCGCATACCAAAGGATCAGTCTGCTTAGTTAATTCTTCACTTGTTCTCCTTGCTTGGTCTAAAGACCAGTTGTATAGGAAAAAACTAATAGCAACTATCATTGCTATTATGATTATCCAGCTAAGGTATTGCGATTGTCCTTTTTTATTTTTTTTAGCCATTTTCTTTCACAAATAATGTTTTTAATTCTATAATATCAGGATTTGAAAAATAGTAATTATAAGTTTCATTTTTATATTCAATCGTGATTGTGTTATTATAATTAACAGCTCTTTCATTTCCTGGAATGAGAGCTTGAGCTAACCCATCTATTATTATAAATTCCTTTAAATAATTAGCTATTATTATTTGATTATTATATGAATATAAAGAAACAATGCCAATATCTAAATTCTTGTCTTCTGTATAGGCTATATAACTTTCTGTGAAATTATTAAGTGCAGTTGAAATATTATTGTTATAGTAAACAGCGTTATTTATTACAATTGTGGCTTCATGGATATAATTGTCTAAATAAAGTTCTAGGTTTTCAACTTCGCTTGTGCTAATAGAAGATTTGTTTGCCACAATGAAAAATACGTAGCTAATTAAGATGACTGCAGTAAACATGTAAAACTGTGCTTTTTTTCCCATTTTAATCCTGTAACACTATTCTTCCTGAATCTGAGTCAGACCTTGTAAATTTCATTATTTTATCTCCTGAACTAGTCAGGGTATTTCTAACTAAGGTATTGTATTGTCCTCTTCTTAATATAGAGCCAATCTCTGATCTGATAGCGAAGTTATCATATCTAAGTATGAAATTGATGATGTATTTATCATCTATTTTATATCCAAACGAAGGATTAATCAAAGATAGGAAGTTTTGCTGTTCTAAGATATTTTCTATGTTATTAGTTTTAATATTTGATTTTGTATTAAATATGAATAACTCATCTTCCAACTTGATATTTGACATATTTAATTTATTAGCAGCATCACCAATATTTGGGTTAGGTGTGTTTGACGCAAGCCCGATTTTTCCATCAGTTACACTATCCAAAGTAATATGTTGGGTATTAGATGGATTAATACCTGAATCTTCAAATAAAGCAGCCAGATACAATTCTTTCACGGTTAAGGTTATAGAGGTTTCTTTATTAGCATCAGAGTCCAGTCTTACAGTTATTGTATAATCTCCAGGAATAGAAGGTGCGTAAAAAGACACATTGTAATAGCCAGTTCCCCTATCAAAGACAGAGAATTCAATTTCATCTTGGCTTGTAGTAGTAAAGGTAAACCTGTCACTTGTTATACCAGCCAAGTCATCTGTACTATTCTGGACTTGTATAGTAAAAGTTGTCAGCAAATCTTCATATGACTCTTTATTGCCTGGAATAATTGGTTTTTCAGGAGTTTTTGTAGAGTCAATAATAAAGTTAATGATACCTTCTCCTATATTTCCTGCTGGATCAATACAAGTTATTTTATATGAATATAGTTGGTCATTTAAGTTTAGGATTTTAGTTTCATGGTAAGTTGTGTTGCTGTATGGAAATTCTAAATCACCTGATGAACTGTTATAATAACAAACAGCCTGTTCATTAGTCCATGCTCTTATAATAGGAGACCTAGTAACAACAAGCAGATTAGTTGTGCTATTAGGAGTTGCAGTAATTATAGGAGGCATATTATCAGACACAGTTTCTTCTTCATCAGACCATATAGACCATAATCCGACAGTATTTTTAGCTTTAACTTTTCCAGTATAGCTGCCAGAGGGCACATCAACAAAAGTATGATTTAGGGTAGTGCTTGAGACAATAGTTGAGTTATACTCATTATTATTGCTATCAAACAGACTCACATTATAATTAGCGATATTAGTTTCAGGGTCAGTTGACGCATACCATGTAATAGTTATATTACCTGCAGTTCTGGATTGATCTTTAATGTTTGGTCTAGATGGTGCTGTACTATCTATGGAGAAGTTTATGGAGTTAAGAGTGCCCCAGTTACCTGCCAAATCTCTAGATTTTACTTTGAAATAATATTTGCCAGACCCAAGGTTATTATATTTTTTATAGGTTTCAGTATCGAAGCTTCCAATAGAGCCTTCAGGAATATTATCAGGATTAGTATTAGGATTCTGAGTTAATATATATGAGTAGGCATCTACTGTTATGGTTATATCGTCTTGGCCAGACCATGTGAAGTTGACAGTTGAAGCAGCCACATACATATTTTCATTAATTCCTGTGAAAGATTGGTAATTTCCATTAGTTAGGTTTTGGAATTCTCCAGATAAAGGCCATATATAAGGCGGCTCTAAGTCAATAACAGTTGTTTCTGGTCCATCTGTTGCAGTCATTCCAGCAGAGTTAATAACAGTCACATTTACATATAATATAGTATTGCTCGGGAAGTTATACGAACTGATATCAGCATTAACACTAGTGCTTGTTGTAATACCACTTACTAATACTTGGCTATTATTAAATACTTTATATTCATATCTTAAGGGTATATCTAAGACTTCTGATTCGGGGTCAGAGGCATTATACCAAGATATTAGGATGATTTGGTTGCTGTTGATATAACTATCTAATACAATAATAGGCGGGTTAGGCGGTGTTTCATCAAGACCTGCGCCTGTAAAATTGTAAAATATTGAATCATTAAATATTATTTTTCTGTCTGGCTGGCTATAATTTATCTCATAAAAGACATATTTTTGGCCAGCATTTTCTGTTAATAGCCATACTCTGTTGCCTATACAAGGTTCCCATGGTGTCCATATATCTGGCAAATCACTTAAATTTCCATTCCCATATCTACAGCTTTCTGCATTATCGCTATAATTAAGTTCAAGCAATACACTTCTAGTAGAAGTATAATCTTGGTTTGATTGTTCAATACCTGTTGTTCCAAAGTTTCTTATTCTTATGTATCCATCTGCGTCAACACAATCATTTATTGTTAAGGAACAAACTTTATCTGCAGGACAGTCACTATCAGATTGACAATCATACCATTCTCCATTAAAACAATAATCTGTGTCACTATCTTGATCAATACTTGCGCTTGTGGAACTTCCCGAAGTATAACAAACACTTTCATTTACACAGTCTGTACTTGCTGAACAACATGCATCATCTGTTGGATCATCGCTATATCCAGCGTCCATACCACCTAAAGGATCCACTTGCCGAGTATTTCTATTTTCTCCTGCATCATTTTCACAACATGCACTACCATCTACTTCACCGCCAATGCTCCAAAATCCACCTCCACAGCCACATACATAGGAGTTATAATCACCATCATCTCTATATGTTGCATCATAACATGCAGTAAATGCACCTGCACAAAAATCTTCACCAGTGTCATCACCACAACAATCTGATGTTGTTGAATCCCAGCATCCACTTTCTGCATTAGTATCACATTCTCCCTGGGTACCTGCAACACCACATTCACAAACAGCTGGGTATGAATCAGCTTCTGTTCTGTAAGTACCATCTACACACGCATTATAACTTGTACCGTCACACCAATCATCATTTATGCCATCATCACCACAACATAAACTAACGCTTGCGTACCAATTACCAGGACCAACTATATAATCACAAGACGTTTGTGAATTATCACCGCCATACCAGATATTATTCCAGCAGTATGCTCTTTGTGGTATTGTGCCTTTAGCTGACTGTCGAGCAGTACATTGATAGTTTTCAACACAGTCATTAGCATTATCACAGCAAGTGTCAACAGCCGAATCTGTCGCGAAATTTGAAGGCGCGTCATCACCACCTTGTCTATATATACGTGCTTCACCTGTATCATCACCACAACAAAGGGTGAGACAGTTAGCATCACCACTACAATCTCCTGAACCACCCACATTCCAGTAAGTACAATCAGTACAGTCACCGCTGTTACCATATGCAGTAAGATCACAACCACCTGTATTACTACAAGCTGAAGGAGTATTTGAGCAAATATATGTAGCATTGTCATCTGCTGCACAAACAGATAATAAAATTTTTTCATTACCAGGCAACACACTAAGGAAAAGGAAATATATCATCAAGACAAACATAAATACAAACATAACTCTTTTCATATCTGCTTTTTTACTTGATATGATTTGTGAAAAAGAATCAAGTTTATCAGTTACTGAATTAAGGTCAATTACTTTTGTGAATTCTGGAACTTCTGGTAAATCATCTATTGTTAATTTTGGATTGATCTTGTAATTCTCCAAAAGAAAATCTTCATATTTTGGCGGTTCTGGTAAATCCTTTATTGATAAGTTATTTTTCCTTGTTTTTTTATTTATTATAATGTAAACTCTTATTGATATTATTGATAATCCTATTATAATTATAACAAACATTACCTTATCGTAAAGGTAAATCATTCTTCACCTCTTTTTTATTGATTTAGCTAGTAAGCTATTTATTTTAGTGGAAATTTTGGCATCTGTTTTATCACAGATTTTTTTAATATCCTCATAAATCTCTTTATCAAGAGAAATACAAATCTTGACTTTTGTGATGCCTTTTTTCATAAAGTAATACTTTTATTACTATTTATACTTTATAAATTTTTGTATTTTTTTCCACACTAGTATATTATTTATATTTATAAAGTAATACTTTTACTACTTTTACTACTAGTATGAATTTAAATAATTTTTTATTTTCAGAAAAACTTTATTAAGTTTGAGTTAATTTATTTTTATATGAAAAATAAGGATTCTCATCTTAATTATATTATCTTAATTATATTATTAGCTTTTGCATTCTTTAGAACATATAGTATTCATTTTAATTATAGGTTTCCATATCATCATGATGAGTGGCAGCATCTTGCATTATCTATGCAAGCAATAGAAGAAGGCTATAATAAACAGCACAACCCTTATTTAGATATTCCAAATTATCATGCAGACCTTGAACCAGGATTTCATTTGTTTTTATCATCATTTTTTTTAATTACAGGCCTTGATCCAATATTAACATACCAATATTTTGCAGCAGTGTTTTCTGTTATAAGTGGACTGGCAATATTTCTTTGTTGTTACAGGTTATCAAAAAATTTTCTCATAGGCATACTATCACTTATAGTTTTTATTTCTTTACCAAGTAATGTAAATATCCTAGGTAAAGATTTTTTTGTGCCATTAACAATGGTTATCCCATTTATCTTTGTGTATATTTTGTTCTTTTTACAATCATTTAGAGAAAAAAATAGTAATAAATTTATTTTTTCAATAATATTATTGGGATTATTGTTTTTTATCCATCCACCATCTTTTATTATTTTATTGTTTCCATCTCTATTTGAGATTTTATTTAGCCTAAATAAAGTAAAAAAAATATTGTCAAATTTCCCCAAGCAGCATTTATATCTAATTTTTCTGTTGTTTGTTGTTTCCATTGTATTATTAGTTTGGAAAGGTTCTATTGAAGGAACTAAAAATTATGTTCTGGATTTAATATATTTTGAGCCTGGCTGGGGTAAGCTTGAAATAACTTATTTTATTCCCTTATTATTTGGATTAGTTAATACATTATTTGCAGTTTTAGGTTTTGTTAAAGGATATAAAACAGAATTTAGGTTTTTTACAACTTTTTCCTTTATTTCTTTATCAATTACTGCTTTTTTTAATTTATTTGGATTTACTTTATTTGTGCCGTACTCAAGGGCAGTTCATTATACAATGCTGGCTTTAATACCTTTAACAGCAACTGGATTTTATGCATTCTTAAAATATCTGAATAATTTTTTGAATCTGAAACAAAAGATAAATCTAAAGTCAATATTTAGTCTTATTATGACATTATTTTTTATGTTAATAATCCTTAGCTCAAAATATGATCTCGATTTAAAATATAAATATTATCAAAACTTGGTAATGACTGAATCTGATTATGAAACATTGCTTTGGATTAAAGATAATCTTGGAGAAAATAATGTTTTTATAACACCATATTTTATGACTTCAGCAGTATATCCAATTACAAATAATCAAGTTATTTCAATCATCCCTGCTCAACTTGAAGGTGGATTAAGAGAAGATAACCTTAATTTCTATAATTATGATTGTGAGAAACAGAAAGGAATAATTAGTGAGTCAGGTGCACATTATATATTAAGTCATAATAAGTTAGATTGTGATTTTCTTGAAGAGATTTATCCTACACAAGTAAGAATATACAAAATTAAACTTTAATGTTATTTTAGAAGTTTTTGAAGAAATTTTCCGGATTTTGTCTCTCCTATTTTATGGGTCATGTGATAAAGAGGATAAACAATTGATGACTTGTATTCACCAATAATTTGCTTTTGTTTTTTGATAATTTTCGCTTGTTCTTCAATTATTTTATTTTTTGATTCAATCTCATTCTTTGTTTGTTGTATAAAATGATTCTTCTCTTCATTCACTTCATGAAATCTTAATTCTAAATGATTAATTTCTTTGATTAAATTTTGATTAATTGAGATTTTATCATCTTTCATATATTCAAGATCTTTTATTCTCTGTTTTAAGTTTTGGATAATATCTAAATAATTTAACTTTAATCTTCTATTGATAAATTTGGGCTTAGAGCAAAATTCATTAATGGGCTTAATTGTTTTTTCAATGTTAAACTCACTTATTATAAACTTTTTTATGTTGTCTTTATATTCTCTTAATAACTCTCTATTGTTTAATAGATATATTACTCTCTCAGCTAGTTGTTTTTTATTCCTAACTTGAATAGTTAAACCCAGTCTCTTTTTTTCTACCAAATTTGATAATTCATCGTTTCTTGTGCAGATTACAGGAACAAATCCTTGCAAAAAATCAACAATTCTCATTCTATATGAAAGTGCTGATTCAATGGTTTCATTAGAAGTAACTACTGCTATATCTGATTCTGTATATGCTTTTAATTTATCCTCTGGGGGAAGCCAATCCATAAAATAAACATATCTGTTGTAAAGTTTGTTCTTTTTTGCAAGAGAAATTGCATTTTCATAATTAGCTTTTGTTAACTCTGGAATATTTGGATTAAATCCACCAATAAAAATTAAAGCTACATTCTCATGCTTTTTAATGATATCTCTCATTGCCAAAATTGGCGTTTGATAATCATACCAATTGTATAAGCCACCCATAAATAATAGGACACTTTTGTTTTTCCCTATCACCTTAGTTAATATATTTCCTTTTTTTGTTTTTAGCTTAGATTTATCTGGTGCCAGAGGCGCGAGTTGTATGATGCTAGAATCAAATTTTCTTAAACCAAGAAAAGTAAACATACCTAAATAAAAATATTTTTGATTATTATTTGAGCAAATAAAAAAGTCTCCCTGACTTAGTGCTATTGCAGTCGGAAGCAATCCATCATACAAGAAGAAGTCAGTTTCATCTCCAATTGTATGTATCATACTCTCAACTGAGATGGGTGTGCTTAAATCAACTATTGTTGGGATTTTCTTGATTTTGTTGAAATAGAAGTGAACATATGCAGATAAAGGAATAAATGCCACATCAAATTCTTTATCTATATTATGTAATCTCTCTGTGTCCCAGCTAATAAACTCTATGTTGTCTTTTTTATAATCTTTTTTATGGTCGAGTTCTGCAATTGTAATTTTGTGTCCCTTTCTTTGCAATGCTGATGCAATTTCCCATAATCTATAGCCTGGACCAGACAATATCCCATTAGGATAAAATAATCTTTCATAGGAAAAGCACAAGACTCTAGTCATTTTTTACCCCCTTTATAATGGGAACTAAGGGCTTTATAAAAAGGTTTCTGCATAGGATTTTACAAAAGAAGAGAAACAGGAATCCCTCTAATGATAGGTTAATCAAAATTTTCTTCTTCATAGGCACAATTTATAAGAAGGTGACAATTTCTAGAGCAGAATTCCATATCTCTATAAAGTTTTTTGTGTCGTTTTGAATTCCATATCTCGTTTATGGTAGCTATTTGGAGGTTTCCACTAGCTTCAAAGGGGCAAATGGAAACTTCACCCCCTGGGCTTATATTAAGGTGCTTGGATTTCACATTACATCCCCTTTCCCTTTCAAAGAGGAGAGGGTTTTTGAAATATGTTATAAAGGATTTTAACTGACTTTTTTTATTTACTAGTTTGCTATATTTCTCTTTTTTTCTGATTAAGGCTTCTAAAGAACGAATAACCACTTTTTGATTTTGTGGCCACAGATGGGCAAACTCAGGTGATTGAAACCAATCTATTTTAGGAGAAGTATTAAATGGCTGAGTAATAGCTTGAAGAGTAATGGTTGATATCTTCTGATTAGTTTCAACCCATCTAACTAATAATTCTATGTTTTTTATATTATAGGAGCAAATTACACAGTTGATATTAATCATATCAATTCCAGAGTTATATAATAAATCTATTGCTTTTAAGACTTTTGAATATGAATGAGATGAGCCTCGCATTCTATTGTGTTCTTCTTCTAGAAAACTATCCAGAGAGAGTGAAACATTTTTCAAGCCAGTTTTTTTAAGTTTTAGTGCAATTTGTTTTGTTATCAAAGAAGCATTTGTGTGGAGCCAAACATCAAATTTTAGATTCCTTGCATATCTGATTAATTCAAAAATATCAGGATTCAACAAACTCTCTGATCCTGTCAAAGCTAAAATTATTCTTTGGTCATCAAACTCTTTTCTTAAATCAGTTATAATCTTTTTCCATATGTTAATTTGAATTAGAGGTGGTGTTTGCTTAGATGGTTTCCAATTATAACACATCTTGCATTTCATGTTACAAACTGGTTGGATATGAAGGTTGATCATTGTAGGAGGTGGTACATTGATGTTTATTAAGGAAGAATTCTCAACTAAGAAATCTTTCTCTCTAGCAAGTGGTTGTATATTGTAATTGCTAAATTTATGTAAGAACATATTCAACAGAGAATATCTCTTACTTTTAATATTTTATTTTAAACAAATTTATATATTTGTTTTTACTCAGCACTTTTTATGAGAAATTCTAAAAACTATTTCCTCTTTTTGTTTGTATTATTTTTCTTATTAATTTCTTTTGAATTAATTTTAAGAGTTTCGAATTATAGGGAAATAATTTATTCCAATAGACTTTCCTTTGACTTGATAAATTCAAAAAAATATGTGCTTTCAAATAATTCTGAAGTAATTTACGAACTTCAACCTAATTTTCACGAATCTGTTGAATCCATTAATTCATTTGGAATAAGAGATAAGGAATATCCTTTTGAAAAACCAAATAATACTACTCGAATAATTCTTATTGGAGATTCTGTTTTGTTTGGTCCATATGTTAAAGATGAAGAGCGGTTTTCTGAGATTTTAGAAAAGAAATTAAATGATGTGTCAAGGAATACTGAAGTTATGAATTTTGGAGTAGGAGGATACGATATAAACCAAGAATTTGGAGTGTTCAAAAGGGCTTTGAATTTTGAGCCAGATATTATTATAATTCATACTTACACAAATGATGCAGCTAGAAAAATTATAACAAGAAATAAGGAGATATATGAACTTTTCGAAGAATATTATTTTTTTTATGACTCTCCCTTTACAGAGTTTTTGTTAAGGAATTCATATGTGTTTAGATTTTTTAGTCATAAATCTACTTTGTTGCTTAATTTGACAAATTTTATTGTTTATTCACCTAATTTTGAGATGTACAAATATAAACTTATGAAAATGAAGGAGTTTTCTAAAGAAAAAAATATTCCTTTTTTTGTAGTATTTCATCCTTATTTGGAAGATAATTTAACAGAAACAATGTTGAATACGGAAAGAGAATATATTAGAATCTTTAAAGATTTGAATTTAACGTACTTGGAATTACGAAACAATTACTCAGGACATAATTTTTCAAATTTAAGAATTCGCGATACAGACCTTGCACATTTAAACAGGCAAGGTCATAAAGTCACAGCGGATGCACTTTATGACTTCTTGCTTTCCCAAGCTAAATGTGAAGAGTTCTCATAGAAACTAGGGCTATTCTCACTTTTTAATAACTTAATTGTCTTGTTTTTATACTCTTTGTAATTGAAAGATTTATTAGCTAAATATACTTTGACAACTTAACTAATGCCTTTTTTGTCAAATTCATCCTTTTCATTTCGCCATGAATTGCCATATTTATACCTAGATTATCACAGCATAAGTAGCAGCCGTTGCCTTTCTGATGTTCATTCCCAATATTTTCAAAATACGGATTCTTAGCATCATAATTAAGAGTATGTTTTCTAAACTCAGATTGTTTTTTATTTGTCCATATATCTTTTATATTATTTTCATAAATATTGCCTACAGGTATTCTGACAGATTTCAAGCATGAATTAACATTACCATCTGCTAATATTCTTAAGAAAGAATAACCAGCATAACACGGCATTTTCCCTATAATGTTACTATCATATTCACCATGATTTACTCCAAGATTGCTTAATCTTCTAATAAAATGATCTTTTCCTCTGAACTCTATCTTGTGGTTATATTTTTTTTCAAGACTTTTCATTAACTTGTCAGATCCCTTGACTTTTTCTATCAACCAGTCTGCTTGTTTTCTTGACAGCATTAAAGAATCTGTTTTGCCTGGGACAACATCAGTTGGTGTAAAATCTATCCCATTAACTTTTGTTTCATATGCAGTTGCCAACATATTATCAAAATCCCAATAGTTTTTGGTGGAGATTACATTATAGATATGGATAACTGGTTTTTTCTTGTTATATCTCTTTTTTATAGAATAAACATATTTGAGCATATCAACTAATTTCTCAAAATCTTTCCCAGTTTTATTTGGATGTGTTTCATCATAACTTTTTGCACTACCGGCCCATAAACTAATGTTCATATGGTCCATGCCTGATTTCACAATTCTTTCTGCTTTTTCTTTAGTTATTAAGGTAAAGTTAGTGCTCATGTCGCATGTCAAACCCTTTTTTTTAACATATTCTATAATCTCAACTAACTTTGGATGCATAGATGGATCTCCACCCCCAGTAAAGTATATATAACGTGTGCCCATTTTTTCCAAGTCATCAATCAACTTCAGAACTAAATTATAAGGTAATTTTTTCTTTTTTTGTGATAATGACATTGCTTTTTCCTTAAGCAAAGGAGAATGACACCAACACCCTATACAATCATTATTGCACATATTTGTTAAGTCTATTTGGACTTCCCATGGACCATTATAGATTTTTTTATCCATAATACTTGCAGCTATCTTTGCTTGTGCTAATTTGTCTTTGAACCGTGCTTTTCCAACATGTAATAAATTAAGTACCATTTTCATTTATAATATTGCCACAAATCGTATTTCTTTAATTTATCATAAGATTCAAGTATTGTCTGATGATTATCGCAATGTGTGCAATGCTCATCATATAATGTTTGCCCGTTTAGGAATTTGGCATTCATGTTATCTTTCATAAACTTGCCTTGTATACGCCACTTCCTATATTTATTAGAGGTCCAGATTTCTTTGTATGAATTTTTAGTAAGGTCACCTACTGTTCGTAAATGGCAACAGAAACTTATATCTCCTTTGGCAGGCACCAAATTAAAATAATAACCAATTGTACAACCATTCTTTAAGAAAACGTCTTTTGACCACGAACCGTCATTTTTATTATAATTATCTAATTGGAATTTTATATTATCAACAAACTCAACTCCTCCCTTCTTTAGAATTTTTTCAACTATAGGGATTTGTTTTTTGATTTCTTCGACTTCATTATCTTTCAACTGTAAAAATTTGTTCATAACATCCAATCTTATCAAATAAAATCGAGCAGCGTCTACCTTCTCATATACATCATCTTTTGCCATTTTTATTAGTTCATGATAATTCTGAGTATGAATAACATGAGTAACTATTACCCTTGGATCTTCTGCACCCGAACTTCTTTTTATTTCCATCAACCTTTTTAGGTTTTTTACAACCTTGTGATATGTTTTCGGTTTTTGTATTGGATTAATTAATTTATAAGTTTCAGGAGTACCAGCTGGAAAACTGCAGTAAATTTCTTTCACACCAATATCTACCACTGTTTTGGCTATTCTTTCGTTCAACAAAATGCCATTAGTGAAAAACCTGACATCTAACCCTTTTTTACGTGCATACTTTAACATATCTATGCTCTTTGGGTATAGTAAAGGTTCACCGTCACCTTGCAAAATTATTGTCTCAACTTTTAGCTCAGCTGCGTCATCAATCATTTTTTTGAATCTGTTCATAGGAAATTTTGTGTTGTAAAATTCTTTGCTATGTTTAACACCAGGCGTGTGTACCCAACAATGTGTACAATTAGTATTACATTTATGATGAGGATCTATAACCATCACTCGAGGACCGACAAAAGCATGCTCGCTAATAACGCCAAGTAATCTAGCAAGTTCAGCTTCACTTTCTACTTTATGTAAGGCATGTTCTTCAATTTTTTTTAATATCTCTTCTAATTCTTTGTCATATAGTTCTAATTTAATATATTTTGGAAGTTGAGAATTAATCTCTTTTAAATAATCATTAAAGCTTTCAATTAAATTTGTCAAAGGAAATAAATTAAATTTTATCCAGTTTAAATCAGCATTTTCGTCAAAAAACTTTAAACAGAATCCCGCTATTTTATTTAATTTGAAAAAATTATACCTTGATATCCCAATTACAACCTTTACAGGTTCTAAGTTTTGGATTTTATCTTTTAATAAATTTATTTTTTTTTTGAAATTACTTAATTCTTTTCCTGTTATTCTTGTGTCAAGTTCGTCAAAATCTCCAAAGAAATAAAATGTATCACCTTTAACAACAACATTAGACTCTTTTCTTATTTTAGAAAATATTTTTTTTAAGAAATCCTCTTTTGGTTTATCTTGAAATTTAATAATTTTTTTAGTCATTTAATCCTCCTCAAAATAACAGTTTATTAAGAAATGACAGTTTCTATCACATTTTCTTATATCTTTTCTAACAAGTTCTGCTGAATACGATTTCCATGCATCTGTTATTTTTATATTGCGGATATTGCCGATGCTGTTGTAATTAAAACATAAAAACATATCACCGGTTGAAGATAAGGTTAAAGATTTGTCAAAATTGCACGCTCCGTTTTTCACGAATTTTTCAGGATATCTGAAATAATTTTTATATGCTATGATTTGTGCAGGGATTTCCGCAATTTTTGAACCAAATATTTTTTTCCTATAAATTTTATCAACAACTTTACAAATCTTGTCAGTATTTTTTGGCCATAAATATGAAAACTCTTCCTTATACCAGTTTGGGTTATGCGGAGTGTTGTTTGGTTCAGAAACAGCGTTGAAATGTATTGATCTTATGTCAGAAGAGTCAACCCATTTAATCATATCAACAGCTTCATGATAGTTTAATTCACATAATACAGTTTGGATAGAGATGCATAACCTATCGTTAAATTTTCTATTACCTTGAAGTAAATCCCTATACTTTCTAAGATATTCAATAGCTTTCATAGCTTTTTTGAATGAGCCAGGCATACCCCTTATTTTATCATGTGTTTCAGGAGTTGCACCATCTATAGAAAATACAATTCCACCAAGGCCAGATTTAATAATCTCTTTTGCTTTTTTATCGCTATTTATCAACCAGCCATTGGTTGCAACTGTAGTGTAAAATCCTAGTTTGGACGCATATCTAATTATTTCAAGCAAATCTTTTCTCAGGAAAGGTTCTCCCCCCGCAAAATTAAGGACATAACCTTTTGGGACTAATTTTCTTAAGTCAGAGATAAACTCTTTGGTTTCATCAGTTGTGATTCTTTTTGATTCTGGTGAAATATTAATATCAGGTTTCCATTTGAAACACATCTGGCATTTGAAAAAGCATTCCTCATTAATATTTATAACTGTAAACTGTGGCGCGGGAACATTTGTTTTTACAAAAAATTGTTCATTACCTGTCATGTTTCTATTAAAGGTTCTTATTTTTCCAGTTAATAGTTTATTAATCATTTTTCAGTTAATTCGAACGGATATTCATCTTTATAATAACAATTAATTAATTCGTGACAATTCGTCTTACAAACTTTAATATTTTTCCGGATATTGTTGGCTTTTTTTGAACTCCAGATCTTTCTGAAATCGTCTTTATGGATATTACCAATCTTATTATAATGATAACACATATACACGTCGCCAACAGCACTTACTTGGATAGCAGTATCAAAGTTACATGGTTTTTCATTCTTAACAAACCTTTCAGGGAATTTGAAATAACTCTTAAACGCATAAAGTTGAGGCAGTGTGTTCACTAGTTTTTCATTTTTTCTTAACCCAGATTTGGTTAACTTAATTTGATGTTTCTTTATTTTAATTAGTTCATCAATCACTTTGATAACTTCATTAGTATTTTTCGGCCAAAGATCTTCAAAATCTTTTTTTTCATACCACCCGGGTTCAAATATGGTGTTATTTGGCTGCATTATTGCCATTGTTAATATCCAGTTAAGCTTTTTATGTTGTGTAACCCAGTTCACTAAATCAATTATGCCATTATATGTGGATGCGTGGATTATTGAAATAATCCCTACTTGTGGATATTTGTAAGGTTTTAGTGATTCAATTGCCCTCATTACACCATCATGAGCTCCTTTAAATCCCCTAAATTTATCATGTATTTTAGGATCAAGACTATCCAATGATAAATTTAAAGCGCTTAACCCTGACTCATTCAGTTTTTTTGCCATTGATTTGTTTATTAGATAACCATTAGAAGCAATAACAGTACGAAATCCTAAAGAGGACGCATATTTTATTAAAGGTAATGTAAAAGGATGTGTCAAAGCTTCACCACCTGCAAAATTAATCTCAAACCTTTCATCAAGGTTACCTTTTAACCGGTGTTTTGGAATCACTTTGCTAAGCTGAAACAGAAACCTTTTCCATTCGTTGAAGCTAGGAGGTTTTGAAAATTTTTCATTAACAGAAATATCTGTTTTCCACTTATCACACATCTTACATTTGAAAAAGCAACTGTCAGTAATACCAATACAACAAAATCCTGGTTCTGGAGCGTTTGATTTATATTTATGGTTTTGTAGAAACGCAGCCTGTAATGAACCTAGTTTTTGTCCTATATTATGAAAATGTAGTTCTTTTCCTAAATTCTTGGTAGGTAATTTCAGTTTCATTTGCCTTTTATTAAGCGAGCGACTATGCCGCCAATCTTTGTTTTTCCAATTCGTTTCGTTAATAAAAAGAACGGATACACTACTGAGTTTTTTAATTCATTGAGATCGTTGTTCTGTTTGATTATAATCTTTTTTAATTCATTAATTTGTTTTTCTTTATTCCCAGTTATTTTTTTGATTTTTGCCTGGAAATTTAAGAATTCTTGTTGTTCTTTTGTACTTAATCCATGCCCAAGTTTTGATTTTAACATTAAAACTTCTTCTTGTTTATATTTTAACGAATCTCGTAATAACATAAGATGGCCTTCTTTAGCTCTCAATAAATTATTTAGTCTCTCAATTTCCTTTGATTTTTGTTTTAAGTTTGTATTTTTCATTTTTAATACTCTTCAAAACCATGTTTACAGTTAATTATTATTTCAGTGCTAGTATTTTTTTCTTCTATTTTTTTCCTACACTTTTCAGCTTTTTCTGAAAACCATTGTTTTCTAATGTCGTTAACTTTAATATTTCCTAATCCTTCAGCAGACATACTATAATCTCCATTGGACTTAACCATGACATAGCCTTTAAATTTCTTATAATTATAAGTTATGGGTTTATTTGGACCATTTGTATAATACTCACAAAACGCTTGAAGCTGAGCTAAAGGATTAACAATGTAATCTGGATATCTTTCTTTAAGTCTCTTGATTTTTTTAATAGTGTTAATCACATCAAGAATTTCATCGTTGCTTGGCCATAGTTCTTGGCTGCTTTTGTGCTTGTGCCACTCTTTTTCTTTGGTCCATACAGGATTTGTTAGTGCAAGAAATGAAACACTGCATACACGGGGGTCAGCTCGTACCCATTTTACAAGCTCTGGCAATTCTCTGAAATTATGCTTCATAATTATTGCTACGATACAAACGAATTGTTTTCCTTTGTACACACTTTGTATATTGTTGAGGGCGTTCCTTACCATGTTAAAGGCACCTTTTGTGCCTCTATAATAATCATGTATTTCTGGTCTTAAGCTATCTAAAGACATCGTGTAATGTATCAATCCAGAGTTGTATAGAGAGTGTGCTTTTTCTTTTGTTACTAAATAGCCGTTTGTTGATACTATAGGTCTTAACCCTAATTTATTTACATGAGTGATTAATCTTTCAAGATCTTCTTTCATCAAAGTTTCCCCCCCCAGTATATTCCATTCAAATCCAGGTTTGGCAATCTCAGCAAGCTGTGAAGTGAAGTCCATTGCCTGCTGTATTGTGATTTCTTCAGGAGTCTTTTTTCCGAGCCACATGTTGCACATCTTACAGCGGGCCATACATCTGTGCAATAGTTGTATGACACCAAAAAATGGCTGTTCATATTTCTTCAACTGTTTAACTCTATATTGCAATTGTGACTTCATTAGGCTTCAACCTCATCTTTGTAATAGCAATTCATTAAATGATGGCAGTTTTTTGTGCATGAATTCATTACTTTAATTGTATTCTTTGTTTTTTTTGAGTTCAGCACTTTTTTCAGTTCTGTATATTGTATATTGCCTACTGGATCCATAAAAGGGCATATAAAGACAGATCCATTAGGATTTATTGTAATAGCGTCTTTATCTGTTAAACTACAGCCCTTATGTTTTATAAATGATTCGGGATTTTCAAAATATTCTTTGAACTTTTGCAACTGCATAACTGTGTTATTCATTCTTTCTTTGAAGACACTTTCTTTAAGTTGAATGAGACCATCAACAACTTTATGAATTGTCTTTTTATCAGTGGGCCATAATTCCTTGTATTCTTCTCTTTCATACCATTTGTCTTTAGGAGGTTTTTGAAAAGGCTCAACTACTGCCTGTACATTATAAGCAATTTTTTCTGTACCTGCAACCCACTTTGCTAACGGGATAACGTCATCTATGTTGCCTTTCATTAATACGGTGTTAATAGATAATTCTAATTTATCTGTCTGCTGTATATATTCAATAGATTTCATAACCCTTTTTTGAGTTCCTTTTACACCTCTGTATTTGTCATGAATTTCAGGATTTAGACTATCCAAGGAAATGCTGATTCCTGTTAATCCAGCTTCTATACTTCTGTCTATGATTGATTTTGTTAGTAAAAAACCATTAGTGGATATATTGGATCTGAAACCATTTTTTTTAGCGGCTCTCATTATATCAAAAACATATTTATGCAAATAAGGTTCTCCTCCCCCTATACTAACTTCTATCATTTTATAATTAGAATTGTATTTATTTAATGAATTAACCAAGGAAACCCAATTCTCTGTTGTAAGGAATTCCTCTCTTGGCATTTCCCAATTATAACACATCTTACATCTTAAATTACAGTCAAAACCAGGTAATACAGTTATAGTTAGTTTTTCTCTCTTCTCTGGTATAAACAATGTCTTAAACTTCTGTATCATTTTTCATCCTGGTAAAAACAATTAACCAAAAATTCACAGTTTTTCTGGCAGTTCTTCATCTTATTTTTTACATTCATTGATTCATATGAAAACCATATGTCTTCCAAGCTTTTATTCTTTATATTTCCTATTGAGCCTTTTTCAGCACATATTGATACATCTCCTGTGGAATTAATGTATATGCCAAAATCCATTACATCACATGATTTTGATTTTATGAACCTTTCAGGGTAGAGATAAAAGTTTTTGAAACTTTTAAGATGAAGCACGCTGTTTACAATTTTGCTGCCCTGTTTTTTCATTTTTATTAATCTGTTAAGTACTTTTGACATTTTTTTCATATCTGTGGGCCATAGATCCATCTTATCTTTTTTGTACCAGTCATTAGGCAGGTTTGTATGATGCGGCTTCATAACAGACATGAAATAAAGGCCTACAATATGTGGTTGCTTGTTCACCCACTCTGCAAGTTTATGCAATTCATGCATATTCCTGTTCATTATTATTGCCTGGATCACTATTTCAGGCCTGTTTTCTTTTTCAGAAAATATTTCAAGGGCATTAATTACTTTGTTGTAAATACCTTTTTTTCCTCTATAATAATCATGTATTTCCGGATTTAAACTGTCCAGTGATATGCACAATGTTGTAAGCCCTGAGTCAATTATTTTCTGTGCCATATTCTCATCAATCAATGATGCATTTGATGTCAAAGAAGTTTTGATATTATGTTTTGTTGCCTCTTTAACAATATCAAGCACATAATTTTTTTCTAATGGTTCGCCACCAATAAAATTAAGTAGCATTTTTTCTTTTTTTAAATTATCTAAATCTTTTACAGCTTTTTTCCATGTTTCCAAATTAACTGTGTTTTCTGAATCTTTTAGCCGCCAATTATAGCACATTTTACACCGCATAGAGCACTCTTCTGTAATGCTGAACACAGCCTTTTTAGGTCTGCCTAAAACAAATCTTGATGCAACCTTTGATATTAGTTTTTGATGTATCATTCTTGGAAATTACAGTTTACGAGCATTTTACAATTTCTTTCACACTCTAAAATCTTTTTTCTTATTTTTTTTGATTTTTTTGATCTCCACATACTGTTAAATTCATCATTTTTTATATTACCTATACTGCCAAAATAATGGCACATGAAAACATGACCTTCAGAATTAACACTTACTGTTTGACCCATGTGACACTTGCCTTGTTTAACAAATAATTTTGGATGTTTGTAATATTTTTTGAAAATTTCTAATTGTCCAACAGGATTACCTATTTTATTATTAGTTTTTTTTAATTTTATTATTTCATCTAATACCGCTATAACTTTATTATCAGGCCACAAGTAACTATAACTTGAATTAATATACCAATCTTCACCTACATTAGCGCATATCGGTTTTGTCAAAGCATTAAAATTAATGCTGTTAATTTTTGGATTTGAATTAGCCCATTTAAGTAATGGAATAATAGAATCAAGATTTAAACTCATTATTACAGCGAGCAAGTTAATACTAACATTATATACAGATAAGTTATCTATAGCTTTCATGACTTTCTTATAACTTCCATTTACACCGCGGATATCATCATGGGTTTTTTCTTCATAACTATCTAGAGATAAAACAACTTCTTTTAATCCTGCATCATACAATTGTTTTGCCATTTTTTTATTAAGCAGAAAACCATTAGTTGTTATTGACACATCTAAACCTAGTTCTGTACAATGTTTTATTAATTCTGTTAAATGAGAATAAGTGAGTGTTTCGCCACCACAAATACTCATTTTAAATGGCAAATTTACAGCTTTTCGGAATTGAGTGACAAACTGTTTCCATTCTTCAATTGAAGGTGTAGTTTCATGTTTCCTTTTCCACATATCGCACATCTTACATTTGAAGAAACATTTCTCTGTTACAATTAATTCGCAATAATTTGGCGGTTTATTGAATAATTGTTTTTTACTAAAAATTGATTTGAGATTTTGCATCATTTTGGTACAACAACTTTTGATTTTCTAGAATTTTGAAAGTAATAAGAGTAACCTTTATTTTGTAAATACTTGATTGTTTTCTTAAGCGTATAATTTAAACCATTTTCTTTTAGACATACATTAAATAATTTTATTGGATTTATCTTAGAATATCTTTTTTTCAAAAATTTTTGTTCATACCATCTTTTGTATGCATACTCTTGTGCTTTTTTTAATTCTTCTGGGGATAAAGAATTTGTTTTTATGACACTTTTTGTATTACCATCATAATCCTGCCAGTTAAAAGAGACAATATTGCCTTTATGTTTCATATCATCATATAGTTTTGTGCCGGGGAAAGGTGTTGTTATTGAAAATTGTACAGAATCAGGATCTAAATCAAGAACTAAATTAACTGTCTCTATAATTGTTTTTTTTGTCTCTTCAGGCAGACCAAAAGTAAATGTTAAGTGAACTTTAATACCAAGCTGTTTTGTTATTCTGATGTTTTCTATTGCTTTTTTAAGATCAAGTCTCTTGTTAGCATTATCAACTAATTTTTGAACACCTGATTCCATGCCGTATTTTACTGCGTGAAGTCCAGATTTTCTTAATGCAACTAATGTTTCTTTATCAGATAAATCTGCTCTACCCATGAAAGCCCATGGTAAATTTAAATCTCTTTTTAGTATTTCTTTTGCTAACTCAAGCATCCTCTTTTTTCCGATGTTGAATGTGTCATCATCAAAATATATTGATTTAAAACCTTTAGATTTTAAAAAGTCCATTTCATCAACAACATCTTTTATATGTCTTGTTCTATAGTTACTACCTCCAAACATTATAGGGGGCCATGCACAAAAAACACACTGGTAAGGACATCCTCGAGAAGCATGCATCTGGGCACTTGGTTCAGGGATGCCACCTGGACAGTCATGGTAATTAAATATAGGCAAATTTTCTCTATCTGGCCATGGCAGTTTGTTTATGTCAGGTAATTCACGCCTGTCATTGACATATATTTTGTCTCCTACTCTGCAAAGCAGCCCTTTAATATTCCTGTACTCTTTTTTCTTATTTAATGCTTGGCACAATTCTAGTAGTGTAAACTCGTATTCTCCTATAAATACAAAATCAACAAAAGGGTTGTCATGTAAAAATTTCTCAGTGAACAAATTAACATCCGGACCAGCCAGAGCTAACTTGAACTTTGTTCTTTTCTTTAATTCTTTTAACAACTTTAAATCATGTTCTAATGACGGTGTTGATACTTCACTTAATAATAAGTTAGGACCATACTTGAGAATTCGTTTTTTAAATTCTTTATATGAAATGTCTTCAGCGATAGCATCAATTAATTTTACTTTATAGTTATGAGTCTTTAATAATGAGCTTGAATATGCTAAAAAAAAAGGAAACGGCATATATCTTTCTTCCTCTGGAATCTTCAAATGGGGCCATCTGCTACCTGCTCTAACTCCTTGTTTGCCTCCCACCACCCAAGGAGGATTTACTAAAAGAATTTTCATCCTGTACCGACATAATAAAGCTTTTTTTATATAAGTTTCTATTGTCGGGTTGGTTAAGTCAAGTATTGTGACTTAACCAGTTGACTTAACCACCCTATTGTCGTGAAACATTGACCATTTTGCCCTGTAATTTTCTATAAAGTATATCAGCAATAAGTTCATGCCCTTTTTCATTAAAATGCTGATCCCGTGGGTAATCCACTTTGTAATATCCTTTTTCTCTACTTTGTGTGATATTCCAGAATTCTCCGGATATTGATAAGAAGTGTATGTTTGTACCTTCTGTTAAATGTTCGATCCTATTTTCCACAATATTTGTTATGAATGATTCATGTTCCTCAGGTATAACAAAAATAATGAATGTGGTGTTTTTTGCGACCTTATCATAATTATATATAATATTTTTCATGCATTGTTGCTCAATAGAATCATCGCTGTGAATAAACTTCACATAATCATAGTAGGCATCTTCCTGACTGAAAAGATTGTACTTTAAATTATGTAATCTTGCATTAATCCAGTAATATGAATAAAATATATTTGAATCTTGAAAACAATATTGGATAGGAACATGGATCTCATCTTTTCTAAACTCTGGATCATTATGAAAATAACCATATATGATCACATCTGGATTATAGGGTATAATTTTTTCTTTTACAACGTAATAAATGTCCAGAGCATTAAGAGAACCCATACCGAAGTTTATAACTTCATAATTGTCTCCCAGTTTTTTTTCTAATACTTCTGAATAAACATCAGAATCATTTTCAACCCCATAGCCAAATGTAAATGAGTCCCCTATAATAGCAATTCTGGTTACATTTGGGGGTTTTTTTTTGGTATACTCTTTGTCCCTTATTCCAATAGAATTTACATAAGTATTTATTCCATAATGGTCTCTTATACTGTTTGGTTCAAAGTAGAAATTCAGCATCTTGTCCTTTCTATCACCTGGGTAATTTTTCAGTAAATAATAGAGTTCGGGGCTTAGAGAATAATTAGTTCTGATACCTACCTCAAGTACAATCAATAGTATGGCAAATGTTAATATAAGCAAAAAAGTATTGATTTGTTTGTCATTCATTACATACAAAGGATACCTTGCGCTTTAGCGCAAGTTGTAGTCCTTTCCTC
>CAZKFC010000004.1:0-59542 GCA_964552005.1 uncultured Methanosarcinales archaeon | reverse complement strand
TTTTTCTATAAAAACATTTAAATACGTCATATTCTTAATTCTCATAAAATAAAGAGTAGGGGTGATTAAGTATGTATTATAAAGGCTGTTACCATGAATGGAAAATGTTGATATTGGGCCTTATTGTGCTAGCAAACGAGCTTTATTTTAAATATAGTTGGTGGCTAGTACTAGGGGCTGTATTAACATTTAAAGGTGTGCTACATTTAGTCTTTCCAGATAAATTCTATAGTAAAAAGAAATAAACTTAATGAAAACCTTAATTAAAATTACAGCTATAATACTCATAGTAATGTTAGTCTCTAATCTAATTTTAATGGCCCTTGGCAAAATATCTGTCTTATTATTCTGGATAATCTTGGTTTTTGGTGTAATTTCTTCGTTTATAATAAACAGATTTTTAAAACCAAAACTATAAATAATAGCTATTCTTTAGTCTAGATATATGGCAAATGCGCGTTATCCTGGTCAATACGGACAAGAGCACGGTTTAAAACATGCTGATGACCATGGCCATTTTCCTGAAGAAGAGTTGTTGAAAGACATTGGCAGTCGCGCATATAAATTAAAAAAATATGAAAAACAAAACATAAAAAAGATCGAGAGTAGACTAAAAAACAGTAAAGAACTTAGCAAAAAAGAATTGCATGAATATCAACATTATTTAGAACATTTTTCTCATGAGTTAAAAGAAATATTGCAAGAAGAACATGCTGAAGGCATCCATAATTTGCAGTTGGAAAAAGATTTGAGAAAGGTTGCGCAGTTACTTGGTCAGGTTAGTTCTATCCTTGAACGGCATTGAACTGTCAATAATATCTTTAATACCTTCAGCTGTCTTATCCCAAGTATAGTTCTCCACAATAGTTTCCCGGGCTTTTTTACCTAATTTAGCTCGTTCATCAGAATTTTCTAATAAATATTCAATTTTTTTGTACAATGTGTAAGAATTTTTTTTAGGAAATAACAGACCATTAACACCGTCATTGATATATTCTTTAACAAATCCTACTGGAGTAGCAATTACAGAACATCCAACTGCCATAGCTTCCATTGTTGTTAAGGAAGTTGTTTCTGTTAAACTTGGCAGCACATAAACATCCATTGCTTGATAATAAGGCAGCAAATCATCCTTTATTCCTGTTAATATAACATTTTCTTTATTAGAAAACATTTTTTCCAGCTCTGGCCTGCCACCGCCCGCTATCAACAAAACAACATCATTGTATTTTTTAGCTAACCTAATAAAGGCTCTATACAATGTTTTGAGATCTTTCTCTAAACTTAACCGGCCGGCATATCCTACAACAAATTTCACAGGATCAATACCCAGCTTATGCTTGGCCTCTGCTTTACTTATTGGCGGTTTATAATGTTTTATATCAACGCCAAGATGGACCACTTTCTTATTAGATTTAACACCCATTAAATTAAGTAATTCAACTTGCTCTATACTAGGCACAATAATTGTTTTACACATATTATAAAAAACCCTGCTAAGCATTTTTGTGATGACATTAATCGGGACTTTCAATATATTAATGCCCTGGCTATTTGGATATACTTCCCATTCCAGCATATGATTATACATCAGAATAGGTTTTTTGTAAATTTTACCTAAAATAATGCCCCATATACCAATAGGACCCATACACTGTATCCACACCACATCTGTTTTTTTAATGGCACGGACCATTGTGTTAATATTAACTAAGCTGGCATAATAGTTATCTGCTAACCTTACCCTAATAGTTTTGAACCTTGTTATTTTAGCCTTATATGGAAATTTATAGCCGCCTAAATTAGGCGCAAAAATATGGAGCTTATAATTTTTTTCTAACCTGGGTATTAACTCATGCAGAAAACTGGAAATACCGTCCCATCTTGGTAAAAACCCATCCGTAGCAATTAATAATTTCCTTTTCATTTTCCCAAATCTATATGCGTTTTTTAAGGATTTAAGGTATGTAATATTCTCATTTTATTTTATAAAAAATTTCAGCATATTTAACATGGTTATCAAACCCGTCTAAAATAGCCTGAAAATAAATGTTCCATGTTAAAAACAACCTGGCTAGCCATTGGCTCTTGTGTTTCTTGAATGCTTTAACTTTAATTTTGAAAGTATCTGTTATATCAACAACCAATTTTGGCAGCTCTCTTTTCTTAAAATTAAGGAACAAGTTCCATACGTTAAATGAGTACACATCACCTTTATAATTAATCTTTTCAATTAGATCTATTGTAAATTCATAAACAGCCCTATGGTCTGGATGAGGATCGTCTGGGGCATGAGTGAATATTTTAACTGGTTTTATCCTTTTTACAATATTTATAATCTTTGTCTGGATATCTCTTTCTTTTATTTCAATTTTAAAATTACCTTCTTTTAAGCCAAGATAATAAAGTTCGTTCTCTCCCAGTAATTTAGCTGCCCGTTTAGATTCTATGACCCGAGTTTTTTTACTAATTTGCTCCTGTAAATGGGGCAATGACACCTCACCAAATGAAAATATTATTGTTACTATATTTTTACCTTCTTTTGCATATTTCGCAATTGTACCACCAGCACCTACTATCTGGTCGTCATTATGAGCACATAAAAATAATATTGAGTCTGACATTATTTAGAATAAAGAAGTAGATGATTATTTAAAACTTTTTACAATAACAAGGCTAGAATTGATATACCTAATAACAGAGCAACAAAAAATAATGATAGAATATAGAATAACGCTATAAACACGAATTGCAACAGCCAGGCAAGGAACGCTTTTAACCATTTTAACCTGAATACTTCATGGTATATCCAGATTAATATAAGAAAGGCTATTATACTGCCAGAGGTTTTAAACTGGAATTTAATAGCTGAAACAATTATCCCTGAGACAAATGTTACAATAACTGTTTTGAGCAGGGTTGTTTTCCCTCCCAAGAATTTCACAGAAAAATATAAAGGTAGAGCTGATAAAATAAAAACAAAGAACATTACAAGCAACGATATAAATAATATAGATAACATAATCTTATAAAAAAACAAGTTAATATAAAAATCTTTACAAATATTTATATAATAGGAAGGATGTTCGATACTAGTAAAATATAGGTGATTAATAAAATGCCAAAACATAAAGACCAAAGAATAGGTGTATTTGTAGACGTACAGAATTTGTACTATAGTGCAAAGCAGTTTTATCATTCAAAGGTAAACTTTGCACACATATTAAACAGGGCGGTTTCCGGAAGAAAATTAATAAGGGCAATTGCTTATGTAATAAAAGCGGATATAAAAGAAGAAGGTAATTTTTTTGAAGCCCTTGAGAAAATCGGTTATGACGTCAGGGCTAAAGACTTGCAGACATTTTATGGTGGTGCTAAAAAAGGCGACTGGGATGTTGGTATTGCCATGGACATTATGCGAATGGCTGCAAAACTAGATGTTATTGTCTTAGTTAGTGGAGACGGTGATTTTAAGGATTTGTTAGAACATGTCAAAGCACTTGGATGCAGGGCAGAAGTTATCGGCTTTAAAAAAACAGTTTCTTCGCGGTTGTTAAATGAAGCTGATGAATTTACTGATCTAGATAAAGAACTTAACAAAGTTCTTATTAAAGACAGAAAATATGTCAGAAGGCCAATGCAAGATAGCAGGAAGTCTGGAAAAACACATACTGAACAAAAACCTGATGAACCTTCTATGTTGCAAAAAATCAATATGGAACAACCAGATTTAGTTAAACAAGAAAAAAAAGAGATTAAGATGCCTGAATCCGAGGAAAAAAGTACTAAGAAAAAAACTGTAAAAAAGGCAGTTAAAAAAACTACAAAAAGAAAAAAATAAAAACCATTATTATTTAAAAGGAAAAAGAGGTGATTATTATGGCAAAATATAAAATAATTTATGATCGAGCAAACTGTATTGGCGCAGGAGCGTGCGCTGCAATGGATCCCGCACATTTTGAGATAGTAGGAGACGGCAAAGCTAATTTAAAGGGCGGCACGGAAGTTAACGGCAAATTCGAGCTTGAAACAGACGAGAACCCTGCCATCATTGAAGCTGCCAAGGCATGTCCTGTTGAGGTTATTAAGGTTAAAAATTTAGATACTAATGAAGATTTAGTGTAAATATTTTTATAATTTCTAGATTTTATTATTTTATTATGTTAACAGCTGAGAAAGTTTATTCTGTTCTAGAGAAGAAATATCCAAGAGCAGAGATTGCTCTTACGCATAAAAACCCTCTTGAATTACTTATATCTGTGATTTTATCTGCGCAGTGCACTGATAAACGTGTTAATATAGTTACTAAAAAATTATTCAAGAAATATAGAAAAGCAGAAGATTATGCTTACGGTGATTTAGATAAATTAAAAGAGATGATCAGGTCTACTGGATTTTATAATGCAAAAGCTAAAAATATACAAAATGCCTGTAAAATCATAGTAGAAAAATACCATGGTAAGGTTCCTTCTACCATGAAAGAATTAATATCACTACCAGGTGTTGCCAGGAAAACTGCAAATATTGTGTTAAGCAATGCTTTTGGTAAAATAGAAGGGATTGCTGTTGATACTCACGTCAAACGTATTAGTTATAGACTTGGCCTGACAAAAAACACTAACCCGGTCAAGATTGAACAAGACCTTATAAAGGTGCTTTCTAAAAATAAGTGGAATCACTTTACTTACTTAATTATTGAACACGGCCGAGCTATTTGTAAAGCACCCATTCCAATTTGTAGTGAATGTGTTTTCAACAAAGAATGCCCTAAAGTTGGCGTTATTAAAAGTAAATAATATACGAAACTTTTATATAAGAAGTTTATCTTTAATTTTTAAATAAAACAGTGGGTGATATTTAAATGGGAAAAACATATACTTTAAAGCACAACAGACCTAAATGTATAGGTTGCGGGGCGTGTACGGTTATTGCTCCAGAGTTCTGGGAGATGAGCGATGATGACGAGGAAAAATCTGATATTATCCATGGAGAAAATAAACCAAATGGTTGGCAGGAAAAGGTTATCAGTGAGAAAGATTTTGATATTAATCTAGAGGCGGCTGAAAGCTGCCCTGTTGAGGCTATTCATATTATTGATAATGAAACAAAAGAAAAAATTATCTAAACCAAAAAAAGAGGCGATGGTTATGGCTGTTAACAAATTAGCTTTGAAAGCAGGAGGTCCTGCTGGTGCTGGTGTTTTTACTATAGGCGCAATGATGGCTCGTTCTTTACAAAAAATGGGTTTGCACGTGTTTTATACTGCAGATTACCCCTCATTGATTAAAGGAGGTCATAATGCCTGTTATATAAGGGTAGAACCTGACGAAATTCATTCGCAGTTGCAAATAATTGATATATTGGTAGCTGTTGATAAAAAAACTATTGATAAACATTATAAAGAACTAACAGAGAATGGGGCTATAATATATGACTCAGTGGAAGTTCCCGGCAACATTAAGTTAGATGATAGGAAAGACATCTTAATATTCCCCATACCTTTATCAGACATGGGCAGGGAATTTGGAGACAAGATTTACAGGAACACAGTAGCAGTAGGCGCAGTAACAGCTTTAATTGGGCATGATCTTAATAAAGTCAATTATACCTTGGAAAAACATTTTTCTGGAAAGAAAAAAAAGCCAGAAGTTATCAATGCTAACAAAAAAGCCGTCCAAGCCGGCTATGATTATTTTAAAAACAATTTCAAAAACATTGATTTCAAGGTAAAGATTAAAGAACTGAAGAAAGATAAAACTATATTATTAACAGGGAACGACGCTGCCTGCATAGGAGCAATAAAAGCAGGCGTGAAATTTGTTGCTGAATATCCCATGACTCCTTCTTCATCTGTATTGCATTTTATGGCAGGCAATGAGCAAAAGTACAAGATAGTTGTCAAACATACAGAATCTGAGTTGGCTGCTGTAAACATGTTATGCGGCGGTGCAATGACGGGTGCAAGATCAATGACAGCCACTTCAGGAGGAGGTTTTGCTCTGATGTCTGAAGGTCTTGGTATGGCAGGGTTAAGCGAGACTCCCTTTGTTATAATAGAAAGCCAGCGCACAGGTCCCAGCACGGGAATGCCTACTTATACCGAGCAGAGTGATTTAAGATTTGTTGTACACGCATCACAAGGCGAATTCCCCAGATTATTAGTTGCGCCTGGAGATGTTGATGAATGTTTCTATGAGACTTTCAAGATTTTCAATTTAACTGATAGAGTACAGACACCTGGTATTGTGTTAATAGACAAACATTTATCTGCGTCTGCAAAAACAACCTTGCCTTTTGATACTTCTAGATTAAAAATAGATAGGGGCAAATTAATGAGCATGCAAGATATGAACAATGCAAAAAACAAAGTCCTCAGATACCAAATTACAAAAGACGGGATCAGTCCGAGACCTGTCCCTGGCCAGCCTAACGGTCTATATGTAAGCACTAGTTATGAGCATTGGGAAGATTCTTTCACAACAGAAGAAAGCCATATGAGGATAGCTCAGGTTGATAAAAGAGAGAAGAAAATGCTGAATATAAAAGAGGAAGAGATTGCTCCAAAATTTTATGGACCGAAAAACGCAGATTTAACAATTGTTTCATGGGGCTCTAACAAAGGCATGATCCTTGAAGCAATGAAATTCTTGAAAAACGAGAATATCAATGTTAATTTCATGCACATCTTATGGATCCAGCCTTTCCCTATTAACAAAGTGAAAGAAATCTTGTCAAAAGCCAAGAAAACCTTAATGATTGAACAAAACAAAAATGGGCAGTTGCGCGGTTTGATACGGGAATTAACCGGGTTTTACATAGAAAATACTCTGTTTAAATATGATGGCCGCCCTATTGACCCGGAAGAGATATGTGATAAGGTTAAAGAGGTGATTGCAAAATGACTAAAATAGAAGATTTAAACAATGATCATACTAATCAGTGGTGTCCCGGGTGCGGCAATTTCCCTATATTATTAGCCTTAAAACAAGCAATTGCCCAACTTAACTTAAACCCGAAAGATGTTGTTATGGTATCGGGCATTGGTTGTTCTGGCAAGACTCCTCATTACATCAACACTTATGGTATAGAAAGTATTCATGGCAGACCTGTAGCAGCTGCCACAGGCGTCCATCTTACCAACCCAAATTTAACAGTTATTGCAGTCGGGGGAGACGGTGACGGATATGGCATCGGCTTAAACCATTTTATACAAGCTGTAAGAAGAAACATTAACATAACTTATGTTGTTTTTAACAACATGATATATGCCCTGACAAAAGGCCAGACAAGCCCTACATCATTAAAAGGAACAAAAACAAAGTCAACTCCTCATGGTGCTGTTGAATACCCTGTTAACCCGCTAGCATTGGCATTAGCCGCAGACGGTACGTTTGTATCAAGAGGTTTTTCAGGGAAGCTAGATCATCTGACTAATTTAATAAAAATGGGTATCCAGCATAACGGGTTTTCATTAATAGACGTGTTTCAGCCTTGTATAAGTTGGAACCATACTCAGACATATGATTTTTACATGAACAAAACATATGACCTGCAAAGCGAAGGATACCAGCCGAATAATAAAGATGAGGCTTTTAAAAAAGCACGAGAATGGGGACCAAGGATTCCTATTGGCATATTCTATAAAGAAGAGCGCAAAAGCTATGTGGACGAACTTCCTTGGGCAAAGCCACCAGTGGCTCTTGACAACATAGATAATATTGATATTGAACCATTGTTAGAGAAGTATTATTAAAACAATTATTTTTTCTTTTTCATTAAATCATTTTTAAACCTTGAAATAGTTTTAACAACATGTTCTGGTTGTGTTTTTAAGATTAAAGCTGTATTCTTTAAAATAATCGGCTCAGTATCTTGAGATTCTTCTTTACTATGTAAAATAAAGTCGTCTTTTGAATCTATTCTTCTTTTTTTAACAACTTTTTTCCATTTTTCAAATAATTCTTTTGCCCTCCCGGGGATTTGATTAATTTTACAGTCAAGGATTTTTGCTGCCTGCTGCAATATTTCTGTCTCGTGCTCAATTTCTTTTGCAGCAGCTTCACCTGCTGTAAATTCTATGCGAACCATACCGTCTTGGATTTTGCTTGTCTTAATTATCTTGATCAATTTAGCTTCTCCAGTTGTGTGTAAATGAGTACCTCCGCAAGCTTCAGTATCAAAATCTGGTATGGAAATTATCCTAAGGACTTTCCCAGGGACAGCACCGCCCTGATATATTGTAAAGCCATACTTTTTTTCAGCTATGTTTCTGGGCATTAAATCAGAGTAAACTGGTTTATTTTCTTTAATAATTTCATTTGCAAGTTTTTCAATATCTTTAACCTGGTCATCTGTCAGTGAAGCGTAATGCGTTATATCTAATCTTGCTTTGTCAAGTTGTTTATGCGCGCCTGCCTGCCAGATATGATTTCCCAAGACACGTTTAGCTGCCCCGTTGATAATATGTGTGGATGTATGGTGCTGCGCTAACTGTAGCCTTCTGCTAAAATCAATTTTACCTTTTACTATCTGTCCCTTCTTAAAGTTAGGTTTTTTATCAAGAACATGAATAACATGACTGCCTTGTTTGTAAACATCAATAACTTTGTATTTGTCTAATGTACCCAAGTCATGCAACTGTCCGCCCGATGTCGGGTAGAAAGCTGTCTTATCAAGAATAACTTTGTCATTAATGACTTTCAAGACAACTGCTTCAAACTCAACCAAGGCAAAATCTTTATAATACAATATTTCAGTGTCTGGTAAATTTCCTATATGCAGTTTGGCTTTTTTCTCTTTCACAGGTTGAATTTCTTTCTGTAATTGAGATACTTTAGCATAAAAATTATCTGGGATTTTAACAGGAGCATATTCAGCAATCATTTCTGGGGATATACCATGAGATGAATATAACTCAATAAACTTACTTTCAGAAATTTTAGTTTTCTTTTTCAATAGGTTAGAAATTAATTGTTTGGATTTCTTTTTTGTCTCTTGATATTTTTTATATTCAACATCCAAAATAGTTTTGACACTATCCAAATTTTTCTTTAGTTCCGGGAATAACGGTTGTAAATAATCAGCATGCCATTCCGCAATTTCATTCATTGTTACATGCCATTTATATTTGTCAATAAAATCCATAGCTCTTCTTATTATTACTCGTAAATTATAGCCACCACCGACATTATTTGGCAGGGCACCGTCTGAAATAGCGAATAAAGCAGCCCTGGTATGTTCTGCTACTGAATAAAGGGCAGATAACGGCAATATTTTTTCTTTTAACTCTTTAACATCAATATTGATTTTTTTAGCAACTTGCTTCCATGTTTTATCAATATCATCAACTTCATCTACATTCAAGTAAGAAGAATATGGCAGAAATTTTCTCATTAATTTGCCTTCTGGCTTTATTCCTGTTATTTTATAAAGTTTTTTAGCCACTGTTGGAAAGACAGCTTCGTAACTAGTACTAGTGCCTTTAGTAAACCACGCATTTCTTTCATGGCCCATGCCCATATCCAATACTTTTAATGGAAGTTCTTTTGGCCCTTTACTTGTCTGTTCAAACAACATGTAAACTTGGTTGCCAAGTTCTAATCCTCTACTGAAATACTCCATGCACGGCCCGAAATTACCGCCGCCTGCCCATGCATCTTCATGAAACGTGATTTCTTTGTTTGGCAGGCCAAGACCTTTTTTCAGCCATTGATGAATATCAGAAAAAACCTTGTTTTGGTCCCATTTTTCTTTTGGCACAAACATATGCTGGCCTATCATGACAAAACCTGTATAGTGAGCACCAGTAATACCTACATTATCAATATCATTAAACCTTAAACAGAATTGAGGCACTACTAACGGATTAGCAGGCGGTTCTACAGCTCCAGATACAACATGCGGCTGAAAATCATATATGGAAGCGCCCACCCAGTATTGGTCGTCGCGCCATCTTGCTACAACAGGATAACGCTTTATTTCTGTATAGCCAAGTTTTTTCATAATAGAAGCAAATTTTTTCCAAGTCTGGATGTAATCAAGCTCTTGTTTAGCAGGCGTATTCCCTATAAATCTGAACCCGCCTGAACATGCTGGATCCCCACATAATTTTGAATTAGTTGTAGTCCAGAAATATGTGCCGCATTTACATTTCTTTCTTTTAAAACCTTCTTTTTTTAAATGATCAACAGCATAATATTTCTCAGGATTTTTAGAAGCTTTTATTTTAAACTCTTTTTTTATTTCTTTATCAGACTTCATTATTCTTTTTAGTTATTCATTAATAATTTAAATATTTTGGGTATATTTTAAATATAAGTTTTTTGTACACTTGCTCGAAAAATGGGGGTACACTATTATAGTGTGGGTGTAAAAGAGGAAACTTCTTGTGAAATTACTTTAAAGAATGAGAATAATTCCAACCAGATTTGTTTTAACAGTAGTAAATTTTTGTTCAGCATTTTATTGAAAGATAGTGTTGACGTTGAAGAATTTTATAATTTAATAAGCAAAAAAGAAAAGAAGATTGTTCTTGACTGTTTTCTAGAAAAAGATGCTAAAAGATACAAAGGACCTAGAAAAGTAGTGTGGCGGAATGACAATATTGCAGTTTCTCAAGGCGGCATAAGATTAGAATTTGATAAGAATATTCAGATTAAGATTGTTAATATGTTAAATTTACTTAAAACTAAGTAGGTTTTTCCTCTTTAAGTATTTCCTTAACTTCATGATCAAGTTTTTCAATTGGCTTCTCATGCTCAACAACTTGCAGATTATAATTAACAATTAAATAAATCATTGCAAAAGAAGCTAATAACGTAGAAATACTAAGCATAATAAATATCAATCTTAAATTTGTCACGTCATCTATACTGGTCATTTTTAATCCAAAGAAATTGACATCTATTGTATTTGGATTGTAATTCATATATATCCTTAATTGGAATGCTCCGTAGAATGACATCAAGAAAATTAACCAATAAATAGCTAACAAAATCAAGTCTCTCTTTTTCTCCATTGCAATTAATTATAGATATAAGATTATAAATATTTGTTGGTAAAGTTTATAAACAATTTATTTTTTTTAATAGAGCAGGCGACGATGGTCTAGTGGCTAGGACACAACCCTGCCACGCGTTAAAATCTCAAAAAAGAGATTCACTGGCTCCACGCCAACAGCGCAGAGCGGTTGAGGCCCGGGTTCGACTCCCGGTCGTCGCATATTTTTCTTAATAAAAAGTATACTAGTATAAGAAAATTTTATAAATTTTAAAGTTCAGAATAACAAATATGAAATGTCCATTATGCGGCCGGCATCAAGTTAATAAAGAAAAACATAAAAGACATATTGGACTTGGCATTATTTTTGTAATTATTATTCTATCTATAATTGTGTTTTCTACTATTAAAATTAGCAATAACTTATCAAGTGGAATGACTGTCAAAGAGTTAAATAACAACATACCAGATTGTGAAGACACTGTTATTGATTATCTAGATTATTATTATGATTATGAAGAGGTTGAAATCTGCGGTAAAAAACCTGTTTATGAATACAGGATTGAAAATCAAGTAGCTGAAAATTCATATCAAGGCAAAAAATATGGAGTTAGTTTTACATATGACCTTGTGAATTTAGAAAATAAAAAAGTAGAGTACTGTGATTCATACAAGATTTATGATAAACAAGGAAATTTACTTGCCAAATATAAAGAAAGTTGTTATGTATTTGCGCCAGGTGAAAAAATTAGAAGAGGCGGCTTAGTTCCATATCTATTATTCCCAAAAAACAATGTTAATTATTACGATTCTAATGAATTTAATTTTGAAATAGAAGTTGCCTGGGAACCTGATATACCTGATTGTGTTATTGAAAAAAAAGTTGTTGAAAAGCCAATAGAAAAACAAAAAAGTGTTTGTATATGCAAATGATTAACGACAAATATTTTCCTTATCTTATAATTATTGCAGGTTTTATCTTAATTATATTTGGAATAATTTGGTTGTTTGGATCAAAAATTGGTTTAGGAAATTTACCTGGTGATATTAGGATAGAAAAAGATAATTTTAAGTTTTATTTCCCAATAACAACCTCTATTATAATTTCAATAATATTAACTTTAATATTCTTAATTATAAATAAGCTTAGATAAATTTTTTATACTTTCTTTACCTATTAATACTTTGGGGAGAATGATTAACGGAATAAAAAAAGCTTATCCTAACTATCTAAAAATATTAGCTGGAAAACAAAAACCTAGATTTCAGATTAATAAAGAAAAAGGCTTACTTAATAAAAAAATAAAACAAGTAGAAAAAATAATAGCAGAATGTGAATTATGTGAAAGAAAATGCCGAGTTAACAGATTTAAAGCGACTGGATTTTGTGGTGTGGATATTAACTGGAAAATATTTGGCGCGCATACTCATTGGGGTGAAGAACCTGAATTAATACCTTCTGCTACATTGTTCATGGCTGGTTGTAATATGCGCTGCGTATATTGTCAGAATGCGCCAGGTAGTGTTACACCTAATCATGGTACTGAATGGACTGAAAAAGAAGGTGCAAAGTGGATAGAAAACATGTGGGATCGCGGTTGTAAAAACGTTAACTTTGTTGGTGGCGAGCCCACGCCTTACCTATATAATATCTTAAAATGTTTAAAATTATGTAAAGCAGACATACCTGTTGTCTGGAACAGTAATTCTTATTATAGTGAGAAAACAGCTAATATTTTGAAAGGCATCGTTGATATTTATTTATTAGATTTTCGATATTTTAATGATAAATGTGCTAGTAAATACAGTTTCACAGAAGATTATGTTAATACTGTAAAAAGGAATTTCTTAACAGCAAGTAAAGACTCTGAGTTATTAATTAGGATTTTAGTAATGCCTTCTCACATTGATTGTTGTGCAAAATCTATTGTAAAATGGATTAAAGAAAATTTGAATAAATGGAGCAGAGTGAATATATTAGGACAATATTATCCGGCATGGCACGCATTTAACTATAAAGAGATGAATAGAAGATTATATAACGATGAATATAATGATGTTTTTAACTATGCAAAAAGTATTGGATTGAAAAATCTCGTGAGATAAACGAAATATTTAATAATTTAGTTACCTCAATAAATAAAATGATAAGAATTTTAGTGGTTGATGACAACGAAGACATTACTTTCTCAATTAAAAAAATGTTGGAAAAGATGGATAAAGATTATTCTGTTACCTGTGCGCATAATGCGGATGAGGCTTTTACTTTTGCAAAAAAGGATGAATATGATTTAATAATTTTGGATATTATGATGCCTGGGAAAGATGGCATTATTTTTTCTGAACAATTAAAACAAGATGATAAAACTAAAAATATACCCATAATATTTCTAACAGCAAAAACTGATGAGCAAACTAAGAAAGATGTTAGTTACATAAGTGCTGATCTTGTTACTAAACCCATAGAACCAATGTTGTTGGATGTTGCAATAAAAAAAGCTCTTAAAGACACAGGCTCTATCAAATATATAAAAACCATGTTAGACGAGTAAAATATTTAAATCAAGTTTTAATTCTTGACATTAGCGCGGGGGTAGCGAAGTCTGGTCAAACGCGCAGGACTTAAGACAGCCTTGGTTGTACCTTGGTAAGATATCCTGTCTCTTAGTGAGTCCGAGGGTTCAAATCCCTTCCCCCGCATCCTTTTACTAAAAGCATGCATGGAAAAGAGGTGCGACATTCAACTGAAGTTGAAGTCCCACTTAAAGATAAGATTTATAATCAGTTCTAAGCTCTTACACAATAGTGATATTATAAAAACAATGACATGTAAGCAGTTAAGAGGAGCTTGTGATAAAGAATTTCATGCTGAAACTTTTGAGGAGATGGCAGAGTTAAGCAAAAAACATGGTATGGAAATGGCTCAAAAAGGTGATGAAGCTCATATAAAAGTCATGAATGAGATGCGCGAATTAATGCAAAATCCAAAAGCTATGCAGAAATGGATAGAAAGCAAGAAAAAAGAATTTGATGCATTGCCCAATAAAAACAGATAGTATTACTTTAACTTTATATAATCCACACACATTCTAATATTATATGGCCAAAACAAAAAATTTCTTTACCAAGGTGCCTTTTAAACTACAAATATTAATGATTATTCTTGTATTAATGCTGCTTACTTTAACAAAGAACATCATTGTGGAAGTTGGATTATTTTTATTCTGCCTAATATTTATGATAAAGTTTGGCACTGCTATTGCCTTAGATGTCGATCCTGTACCATTCTCTGCTTTACTCTTAACTTATTTATACGACCCAATGTCTGCAATCTACTTTATTATTATAGCACAGCCAATTATAGATTTATTATCAGGTAGATTCAACCACCATAGTATAATCAATTTTATTTCAATTATGATTACATTAGTACTTTTTGGATTTATTTTAACGTCAACATCAGCAATCATATATGGAATTATCTTTTTTAACTTACTTAGAACACTTTTTAATATTATAATAGGTTTTGATCCACAAGCAGCAGCTTTTAACTTAATTCATACAATAATTTATTTTATATTAGGCAGTATACTAAGTTTCTTCATTTAATATACTAATAAGTATACTAGGCTAAAGAATAGAAACATTTATATATTAGTTTCTTTTTATATATAATTAAATAGAAATTAAGTAATAAAATATATATCAATTAAAACCTTTTTTCCGTTTTATAATATAGAAACGGAAACTAAACCCAATTTAACCAGGTACAAATGAGCCAGAAAACAAAAGAGAGTAGCGAGAGCTATCTTTCACTGCAAGAAATTAGAAAATTAATATCTTCTATCTCAGATATGAGAGACAAGTTAATGATTAGACTTCTCTATGAAACAGGTTGTACCTTAATAGAATTAGTTAATATCAAAGTTTCTGATATATTAGGTAATAAAATTAAAATTTTTGATCCTGAGACAAGAGAACTAAGGTTTTCAAGGATTTCTGGGAAACTGGCCAAAGACCTATCTTTCTATATAAGGGGTAATAACCTGTCTAAAGGTTATTATATATTGTCAACAAGGCAATCTAAGCAGATATCTGAAAAACGTGTTAGACAGTTAATACAAGATTATACAAAGAAAATCAGTTCTAGAAAAATTAACCCACAAATGTTTCGTTATTACCATATCATCCATGCGTATCAGAACGGCGTCTTGCTAGAAAATATTGCTAAACAAACCGGAATAACTCCTTATAGAGTATTTCAAATCATTAATGATTTCAAAATAAAGCCTAAACAAAATCTCTATAATCAGTTTTTAAGTAAAGTAGGTAACTAGAATGAATAAAAAACAACTTATTTTCATATTGAGCATATTATCTATAATAATTATGATTTCACAAACTAAATATGTTTTATCAGATCCTTCTCTTAATGTATCAAATTTAACTGCAGGCGGTGGCAACGTAACACCATTAGAAATAAATGGCACATCAGAAACAAAGATATGGCAAGGGTTTTTTGGAGAGGTTGGCGGCGGCATAGTTCTTGAAGATGCAACCGGCAGTAACTTGTATGACTGGAATGCTGTTACTCCAAGTGGAGAAGTTTTTGCCACACGCACTGTAATCAGTGACTGGTCAAACATAAATTGCACTAACCAAACACAAATATACCAGGAAGAAGCTCGGCTCAACATCTCAAACTCAACCAGCGATGGGATAAATGACACTTTTCTTAATACAACACATCCGAGCTTTGATGTTGCCGGCAGGCTTATGACAGGCTGCAGGTCCACACTAACTGATAACAGCACAGATCCTAAAGTCGTCTTTTGGAATGTTTTGTTGAACACAGATGCAGTCACAACTGTTTACACTGCCCTCATTGATAATGATGTTATAGGCTTTAACGGGACTGCAACTGACTTCCAATTATTAGTACCTGTTAATGTAAGTTTAGGCCAGGCCACATACAATATATATATAGAACTTGATTAAGGTAAAGTTTTTATTTCTATTATTTTCTCACTTATTAGTTAAGGGGTCTTGGTCCAACTTGGTCAAGCCTTTTACAAAAGCATTGATGGAAAAAACCAAGGACTACATTAATTATATTAAGTAGTCCGAATAAAGGGGTCTTGGTCCAACTTGGTTAAGATTCAGGGTTCGGGACTCTGAGATCTGGGTTCGAATCCCAGGGACCCCAAACGGGCTCGTAGCTCACCAGTAGAGCGTTCCCCTCGCACGGGAAAGGCAGCGGGTGCGATCCCCGCCGAGTCCATTAATCCTTTAAGAAAGGTTTAAGCGAAAAAAGTCGAGATGCGCTTTGCTTAGCCCGACTTAATTTTATAAAATAAGATGTAGGTTCAAATGCCTCTAAGAGGATTTTGTAAAGATAATATTAATCATTTATCAAAGAAATAAACTTTATATTCAGGGACATCCTCATCTGATTCTGTTTCTTCTGATATAGGTTCTTCTTTTGCTGTAATAGTTCCTAAACCAGATTTTTTAGTATTCTCAATTAACTTGTTTACTTTGTATTTTTTGGAAGCGGGTTTTGTTTTCTCAACAGTTTGCTTAGGTTTTGGTTTAGCTTTAGCGTTCTTAGTTACTTTCTTTACAGCCGGCTTTTTTACTGGTGCTTTTTTAGCAACTGTCTTTTTAGCAGCTTTAGCTAATTTCCTGATAACTTTCTTTTTTTTCTGTTCTTTTACAACATCTTTAAGAGCCTCATTAACATGGAAATCAGTTACTTGATCATCACCAATCTCAACTGCGTATTTAATAGTGTCTTCACAATATTCAAAAAATCTTCTTGGATTTTTCCCTGCTAATTTAAACAATTTTGCAGCCATGTTTTTTGGCAATATGTCAAGATCACCAATCCTAGATTTCACTAAGTCAAGCGCCTCGTTCAAACTCAAATCAACTGTCCTAAGGATATTCCCGTTAAGGAAAGTCTCAATCTCAACAGGAAACTTCACATTATCATAATCATGGCTGACAAAGACAATGCTCTGGATAGTACCATCCCGATAATAATTCAGTAGTTGTCTTGCTTCTTGAGTTTTTAAGCTCTGGACCTCATCTAACAGCATGACAATATTCTTAACGCGCAAGCCAGCCATCTTACGCAAGAACGAATTAGCACCTTCTAATAAGGATTTAAGGTTAAAATCGCCTGTGTTAAAGCTATAATATATTATTCTGTTTTTCCCTCTAAACCTTCTAATAATATTTTTCAATATGGTAGTTTTGCCAGTACCATACTCGCCTTCTATGAACAAAATTTCTCCATCATTAATTTTCTTATAAATGTAAGACATGTCATATGCAACTAATTTATCATGAAAAGCTGCAGGCTTTATACTAAATGGATTGCTATAAAAACCAAGTTTTTTATACCATAACGTCATTTTTTCTTCCCAAAGACTTTTAAATCAATCATCTGGACTCTATTACGCTCTTTATTAGCTGCCACCTGGGCGACTCTTGCACAATTTTTTAACAAATCTTTTGGTGAATATTTGGATATCTTAAAAATTTTTTTAATGATGTTCTCATTGAATAATTCATTATTGTCATCATTTATTCTTTTCCTGATAATCTCAACTGCGTCATATTCGCTCAACTTTGGTATTTTAATGACACGTTTGCCAATCCTGTCTTTTAAGCTATCAGAAAATTTTACCTTGCTGTATTTCTCAGTTGTAAATATAATTGACTTAATATAATTCTGGTCAAAATAATATTTAAGACGTTCTGTGTTTAGTTTAGATAATTCATGGACATTGTCCATTAGAAGAATCATGTTTTTAGGTTTCTTGTTAAATAACCTGCCGAAAAAACCATACCTGTTCTGCAAAACTCTTGTTATATTTAGCTTCTTATTAAGGACACTACAGTCAATATAGACAACCTTTTTTTTGCCGCCGAATTTCCTGGCTGCTACCATCAACAATGTAGTTTTTCCACTTCCTTCAGGACCCTCAACAACCAACATGCTGCCAGAATTGATCCTGTAAAAGATTTCTTCAATTATTTCTTCCATACCAACTAGTTTATCATGATTTTCCCTAGGATTTGTAGAAAAAGGATCTTCGTCAAAGTCAAATTTCTCGTACCACTCCATTATTTTCCACCCTTCAAAGCTTTTTCTCTGTATTGTTTAGCAATCTCATAATGTAACTCAGCTTCTTCAACATCGCCCTCATTATAGTATTTTTCACCTAATTTATGATGTTTCCGTGCTCGTCTTAAATTATTTCCTGGACTTTCTCTTATTCTTAAATAGATTAATAAAATAAAGATTAGAAATATAACAACAAAACCTGCTAATATAATATTGTTAATTTTTAAACACCCACTCCAAAAAATTTTTGTAAGCACTCTAAAATGGTAATTATATTTAAGTGTTTCGTTCTGTGTTTATAAAAGAAAAGAACAATGAATGGGCCCGCCCAGACTTTCGCCGTATAATTGCAAAAGTGGAACTTCAACAAAGTTGAATGTTGCACCTATTTTGCTCAAGCTTTTTTAAAAAGCTTGTCACGATTCGAACTGGGGACCTCCGCCTTTCTTTCCCTAAGGATGTAAGGGCGACGTCATTTGCGGCGCGCCGCTAACCAGTGAATTCCACCGGAATTTCAACGCGTAGCCGCTAGACTACGAGCCCGTATCACAATAAAAATAAAATAGATTATAAAAATTTAATGGGCTTTTCTGCCTTTTGCTCTTAGTGAAGGTCGGACTTTTTCAGCGCCCTTGCCTTTTTTTCTTAATCCTCTAGATTTTCTTCCTGAAGAAGTTTTACCTCTGTATACACGGCCACGATGTTGCGGCTGAGATATCCAGCTTAAACTATGTCTTGATTTAATTTCAGGATGTTCTTTATCTACTAGCAAGACTTCATACCATTTATATAAGCCGTCTTCTGCAACCCAGTAACTATTGAGAACTTCACAGTTTGGATATTTTTTATTAGCTCGTTGCTCTGCAATTGTCTGATAATTTTGAGCAACAATTTTTTTATGGCGCCTTGTCTTTGGTCTACGTGCTTTCCTTATCTTAGGCCGCATACGGCCACCTTTATTCACACGCTGCCTTACAATGACAAAACCTTTAATAGCTTTATATCCAAGCTCACGTGCTTTATCTAACCTAGTTGGCTTGTCTATTCTTATTGTAACTGGTTCACGTCTCCATTGTATTAATCTTTTTTTCCACAATTCAGGATTGTTTTTTTTAGGGTTTTTCCACAACTGCTTTATATATTTGTAAACTCCCATTACATTTCACCTTGGCAAGATTCAGGCTCCCTTTATAAAGGAAAGTCCCACATTTCTTACTGCAGAGGAAAAATACATGCTTTATAAAAGTTATGGATAACAAAATCTTTTTAAAGTCATTATTAATTCTTTGTAAGTGCTGAGGCTTAAAACCTTGGGTTGATCTCATTACGAGACTTAAATCAAGTTCTCAGCTATATAAAATTAAGGTGATAATAATGGCGGAATTCAAATTAGTTATTGGAGATCCGAAGACAGGAAAATCTACCCAGATAGTAGTTTCAGGTGATAACGCGGACAAACTTATCAACAAAAAAATAGGTGATAAAATAAGAGGAGAAGCTCTTGATCTACCAGGATACGAATTCGAGATAACTGGTGGCGCAGATTATTGCGGTTTCCCAATGAGACGTGATATAGAAGGACCTGTTAGAAAAAAAGTTTTATTGGTTAGTGGAGTAGGTATTAGAAATAAGGAAAAAGGCATTCGTAAAAGAAAAACTGTTTGCGGCAACACAATACATGATAAAATAACGCAAATTAGTATGAAAATACTCAAACATGGTAAAAAGCCTTTAGTTGTTGAAGCTCCAGCAGAAGAAGCGCCTGCTGAAGAAAAACCAGCTGAAAAACCAAAAGAAGAAGAAAAACCTAAAAAAAGGAAAGACGAAGCAGAGGAAGAAAAAAAAGAAGCTCCTAAAGAGGAAGAAAAGGAAGAGAAACCTGCTAAAGAAGCTAAAGAAAAACTAAAAAAAGAAAAAGCTGAAGCTAAAACTGAGTAAGCTTTTTTTGATTTTTTATTTCTTTTAATATTACACTTTTTTTAGTTAGATTATCTAATTCAAAAGTAAATTTCTTTTTGATTAACATGGAAGCGTATTTCATCATTAAATCTTCACTAGAAAAAATAATTGGTTTTGATTTCAATGCGTTTCTAGTTGCTTCCCTTACAACCCAAACACCAAGCGCCATATAATACTCGTTTGTTATAAATCTCAAGGCTAATACAGAAGCTTGTCTTTTTTTATTTTTCAAATATTCTAAAATTCCCAAACGGGCAGCGTAGTAACCGCCTACTGTATTAATCGCATAACTTTTCCTTCCAGTGTATGGTTCATAATCAGTTGCAGTTTCTATTTCATTTAGTTTAAGTTCTTCCGGATTGCCAACATATGTCTCAAATAATTCATAAGACCATATTTCCGGGAAGAATAATATAAGATAATAATTGCCCAGATAACCGCCGAAGTGTGCCACATAGTCATAATTATTGTAATCTTTTATTTCAGCAATAAGTTTTTTTCCGAGAATGTCGTCAACTGCTGTGATAGACCATCTTGTAGGCACTAATTTCCTTTCCTTCTTTATGCCAAGATTGCCCACTGAAATAAGTTTTGTCAGGAAATGCTCGTCATAACCTTTATTATATAAATAGTCTATAGCTTCTGTTGCTTTCAGCTCATCTTCACTAACAACTTTATCAACCTGTCTCGAGATAGAAGGGTTTTCGGTTATCTCAGCTTTCTCTAATTTAACAGAAGGGCCGTAAGGCGTAATATCATTATCTAGATTAATGCTAAACTGTGGCTTTTTGTTAAGGTGGACTTCAACATCTACTGGCTTTTTTGCCATGGAAACTTCTTTAGTTATTTCAAGAAATTTTTCATCAAAACTTTTCACGTTTGCTTTGAACCTGGAATTGATTAATGTGCTACGTAAATCAACAATCTTTGGTATCTCGTAATTATCTTCTACCCATTTTTTAGGGTTATCAACATCTTTAGGCAGAAGCTCATTAGACAAAATGCCCACGTTAACCTTTGGATAACCAAACCTGCCAATAAAAATATTTGGAGACTCGCCAAAATAGTCTTTTTTAGATTTTTTGTTAAACTGCTTTTGTTTAATGATAGAATACACTTTCGGGCATGTTCGTAAATGTTGTAATCTAGATCCGCCGCAATAAGGACATGAGAAGTTCATATTTTTGTAAAAATAATGTGAAAATATAAAGATTATGTCGTGCAAAAATCAAAACCTTTATTAATTTGAATTAAAAACCAATTTAGAAACTAAAATACATGGGGGTTTGAAATATGATAGAATTTGTATTTGTTATTAGTATATTATCATTGGTGTTTGCCGGATGGCTTACAAGATATGTTTTGAAACATGATAAAGGCACGCCAAAGATGCAGGAGATTTCTGACGCTATAAAAGAAGGTGCTAATGCCTTTATGAAAAGACAATATTCAACAATAATGATATTATCATTGGTTGTTGCTGGTTTGATTTACGGCATATATTCATTGTGGCCAGTTCCTAATTATCCGAATTATGCTATGCAGACAGCTGTTGCATTTATTTTAGGAGCATTAGCTTCAGCAATATCTGGTTTTATTGGCATGTATATTAGTGTTAGAGCTAATATAAGGGTTGCAAGTGCTGCCCGTTCAAGCTTAGATAAAGCTGTTAAGATTGCTTTAAGGGGAGGTGCAGTTTCTGGATTATTAGTAGTGGCAATGAGTTTATTAGGTGTAGCCGGGTTATTCTATTTATATGGCGGTGCAACTAATCCAACTGTTACACCCTTATTAATAGTTGGTTTTGGTTTTGGTGCTAGTTTTGTAGCTTTATTTGCTCAGCTTGGCGGCGGAATTTATACTAAAGCAGCTGACGTAGGTGCAGACTTAGTTGGAAAAGTTGAAGCTGGTATCCCTGAAGACGATCCCAGGAATCCAGCTGTTATTGCTGATTTAGTAGGTGATAATGTAGGTGATTGTGCTGGCCGTGGAGCAGATTTATTTGAATCAACTGCTGCCGAAAACATAGGTGCAATGATTTTAGGAATTGCATTATTTCCTGTGTTTGGTTTTTCTGGTATAATATTTCCTTTAGTGGCAAGAAGTTTTGGGTTGATAGCTTCTATTATAGGAGTCATGATAGTTAAAACACATGATGATGAAGACCCAATGAAAGCCCTTAATAGAGGATATTATGTAACCGCGATATTGGCAATTGCAGGATTTGCTCTTGCAACATATTTAATGTTAGGACAATTCTGGGTAAGTTTTTTTATAACTGGTGTGATGGGAATTTTAACTAGCGTATTGTTCTTGTTTATAACACAATATTATACAGAACAAAGGTTCAGGCCTGTCCAAGACATCGCAGAAGCATCCCAGACAGGATCTGCTACAAATATTATTAGTGGGTTTGCTGTCGGCTTAGAAAGTACTGGTTTGCCTGTTGTGGTTATTTCAGCAGCCTTATTAGGCAGTTATTATATTGGTAATATAACTGGATTGCCACATGGCGGTATTTATGGAACTGCTATCGCTACAATGGGTATGCTGGCAACTGCTGCTTATATCTTAGCAATGGACAACTTTGGTCCAATTGCTGATAACGCAGGCGGTATTATAGAGATGAGTAAACAGCCTAAGAAAGTCAGAGAAAAAACTGATAGATTAGATGCTGTCGGTAACACAACAAAAGCCCTAACTAAAGGATATGCTGTTGGTAGTGCTGCATTGGCTGCATTCTTGTTATTCAGTGCTTATCTTGACGAGATTAGGCCGCATGGTATCTTAGGTATTGACATGGCAAAACCACATGTTTTCGTAGGTGGATTAATTGGTGCAACCTTAATCTTTATATTCAGCAGCCTAGCTATAAGAGCTGTCGGAAAAGCTGCTTATTACATCATAAACGAAGTAAGAAGGCAGTTCAAAACTGATAAAAACATCATGTTGGGCAAGAGTAAACCAGATTATGGCAAGTGTGTTGATATTGCTACTGTTGGCGCATTAAAAGAAATGGTGCTGCCTGGGCTATTAGTTGTTATTGTGCCAACTGCTGTCGGAATTTTTTTAGGAGCGGAAGCAGCCGGCGCATTGTTAATGGTAGGTACTATAGCTGGTGTTATTTTAGCATTAGTATTAAATAATGGCGGTGCTGCATGGGATAATGCAAAGAAATACATAGAAACTGGAAAGTATGGTGGTAAAGGCAGCATGACACACAAAGCAGCTGTTGTAGGAGATACAGTTGGTGATCCATTCAAGGATACTGCCGGACCTTCGCTGCACGTTGTTATAAAGCTATTATCAACACTGACACTTGTATTAGTGTCATTATTTTTTATTCTTTAATTTTATTTTTTTAATTTAAGTAAGGAAAGTATTATAAATTAGCAAGAATAGTTATAGAATCAGATATGGAATTTAAACAGAGACTTTTGATTGCTGCAAGAGCAGTAAGACAATACCTTGATTATTCTGATAAAGGATTTATACCGATTAGACAAGAGGATGCTTCTTTAAAAATACCGTTATCTGATCTTGAAGGTTCTCTCCAATCATATGAAGTTTTTGAATTATCTGAACAAGCAGGCGAGGCTTTATTATTTAGCGGAAAACGAAAAATAAGAGTTATATATAAAGGTCAACGAGACCAATCAGCTTTATTAGCAGAAAGGGGACCTTTTGTTCTGATTATGTCACCATATGATCAGGGTGTGTGGTACAATGTTTATTTTCCTTTACTTGAGCCAAGTAACGTATATGTAATTCAAACCTAGCTTTTATAATTAGAAAAATTTAAATAACTTGGTAACTGAACTTGTAATATGATTCAGATTACATATCTTTCTCATGGTAAGATTGCTAAAGGCGACTTAGATAACTTGGAAAAGATTAAGTCAGAAGTCTGGGTTGACTGCCTTAACCCGAGCAAACAAGAATTAAAAAAGATAGCAGAAAAAACTGGTATTTCTTACGAAGACTTGTTACGGGCATTAGACGAGGACGAGCGTCCCGGCATTCATAACGACAATAATGTTTCTGGTATTACGTTTCACGCACCTTTTCTCAATAAAGCAAACAATTACATTACCATGCCTTTAAACATTTTTATTAGGGGTAGTAAAACTGTCATTATCCGGACTAGACACATTGAAGCAATTGAAAAACTTGAACATTTGTCTGATGAAAAAATAGTTGAAATGTTACAAAAAGACATGACCTTTACGATGTACATGATTCTGAGCGAAATAGTAAACCATTTTTTCAGCGTAACAGATGAAATTGAAGAAAGGATTAATAAAATCGAAGAAGCGGTTTTTAAAACGCATGGAACAAAGACTGTAAAAGAAATATTTAGCTTAAAGAAAACTCTAATCTATTTTCATAAATCATTAACTGGAAATAGAGAAGTTATAGCTTCTATTGAAAAAAAATTCATTAAGGATCTTAAAGGACCTAACATTAAAAAAATTCGCTATTTATACAATGATGTTATTCAATTGATTGACATGGTAGCCACTTACCGTGACATATTAACAGGCACTCTTGATATTCATTTAACTTCTGTTTCTAATAACCTTAATGATGTCATGAAACGATTAACTGTAATATCAGCTTTTGTACTTGTCCCAACCTTAATTTCGGGCATATATGGTATGAATTTTAAGTATATGCCAGAAATCCATAAATGGGGTATTTATGGATATCCGTTCGCCCTTAGCTTGATGGCTTTAAGCATTATTTTAATGTATATATACTTTAAAAGAAAACAGTGGTTGTAATGATAAACGAAACAAACGCAACAATCACAAACCCATTAATAAGTGAGGTCTCCCATAATATAATTAATTATTTTGGCACATTGCCGCAACAAGTAATGCAGGGTAATGCAGTTGCCATTATAATATCTTTGCTAATATTTTTTGTGTTATTATTGATTTTAAACGGAATATCTTCCTTATTATTATCATTTATGAAACGTACTATTCTATTTATTATTATATTACTTGTCATAATAGATTTCTTCCCACAGTATATGGAACTTGTTAAATTACAAGGATGGGGTTTCTCTACTATATTAATAGGAATAACAGCAGTATGTGCTAGCATAGTTGGGTTTTACATAGCATCTAGATCATTTGTTATGAGTGCAAAAGCTCATTTTTTGAAATTTGCAGATAAAATTAGACAAAAACAAGATGCTCATGCAACAATATTAGAAAAAGAAAGAAAGATTGAACAATACAAACAACAAGAAAATCTTAAAGATATGTTCTCTAAAGAGTCTCTACAAAATGAAAAATCTTTGTTATCTGTCCTAGTATATTTAATAGTTGCTGAATTTGGTGTTTTTTCAAGTCCAACTTTAAGTGCGCCAAATGTCCAAGTCGGAATAATGTTTTTTACAATATTTATATTAGGTATAATCATATTTCTTAAATCATCTTACAAAAACCTGCAAACTGCAGTAACTTACTTTGGTGTAACATTTTTAGTCGGCCTAGTACTGTCATTCGCTCTTGGAGTATTGTGGGGTAAAAATACTCTTATAGAACTATTATCTCCTAAGTTTTTCATATCTGATTCTCTTGTAGCCATGATAACTGGGATGGGAGTTTCATTATTTGCAGGCAGCAAGGGATAATTTTTTTATAATCTACTTTTTTTAAAGGTAATTATGTCTAGACAAGAACGTATTAAAGAACTTGAAGAAGAATTACGCACTACTAAGTATAATAAAAAAACACAGCATCATATTGGATTAGTAAAAGCTAAGATAGCCAGGTTAAAAGAAGAAATCGAAACAAAAAAAAAAGGCAAAGGAAAAACTTCCGGATATGTTCTTAAAAAGAGTGGTGACGCAACTGTTGTCATGGTAGGTTATCCATCTGTAGGCAAATCTACTCTGCTGAATAAATTAACAAACGCAGAATCCAAAGTTGCGGCTTATGAGTTCACCACATTAACAGTTATACCTGGTTTGCTTGAATATAACCACGCTAAAATACAGCTGTTTGACGTGCCTGGTATTGTAAAAGGAGCTGCCGACGGCACTGGTAAAGGAAAAGAAGTTTTGGCTGCTATCAGATCAGCAGATTTAATCTTAATTGTACTGGATATTAATAATTTAACGCAACTAAAAATAATTGAAAAAGAATTGTATAACTCTGGTATACGAATTAACCAAGAAAAACCTGATGTCCGTATCAAAAAAACATCAAAAGGCGGTGTTACTGTTGCATCAACTGTCCCTTTAAAAATAGAAAAAAAAACAATAGCTGCAATATTAAAAGAATTAAAAATAATTAACGCGGATGTTTTAATAAGATCTCCAATAAATGAAGACCAGATAATAGACATTGTTGAAGGCAATAAAAAATACATTCCCGGGATAACTGTTATTAATAAAATAGACACTGTAGTAAATCTAGAGAAGATAAAAACAAAATATAAAGACGCTATCTTTATTTCTGCCGAGAAAGAACAAAATCTAGAAGAATTGAAACAAAAAATCTTTGATAAATTAAACTTTATCAGGATTTATTTGAAACAGCCAGGAAAAGAAGCAGATATGAAAGAACCTTTGATAATGAGAGAAGGTGATTCTTTGAAAGAACTATGCTTGAAATTGCACAAAGATTTTGTTACAAAATTCAAATTTGCCCGTGTTTGGGGTAAATCTGTCAGGTATGATGGACAAAAAAGAACTAAAATAACTCATGTTCTGCATGATAATGATATAGTTGAAATACATTTAAAGTAGTGATTTAATATCTATAGCCGTGCTCAGCAAGTATGGATTTGAGCGTGCTCATTTCTTTTTTTAAGTTTATAAGGTCTTTATTTTCTGTACCAACAAAATAGAGTAAGTGGCTCAACGCGTTAATAAGATGTTTTAATGTTTCTTTTGTGGCAGGATCTTGCACATTTTTGTACACATATGTTTTTTGTATATCATTTACAGCAGCTCTAAACAAATCAGTCATATCACATCACCCTTTTTAAACTATATTTTTTTAATTAATAAACTTTATTATTGCGTAATCTTTATAAACAATACTTTTTTCCATTGTTGACATGAAACATCATGGTAGTTTTAGAAGAAAAACCCGCAGTAAATTAAAAAAGAATTACAAGGAAAGAGGCAAAATCTCTATAAGAAAATTTTTTCAGGAATTTAAACAAGGAGATAAAGTAATATTAAAAGCTGAATCTGCTTACCAAAAAGGCATGTATTATCCAAGGTTTCACGGTAAGTCTGGTTTAATCCTAAACAAGAAAGGCCATTGTTACGAAGTTCTTATAAAAGACGGAAAAAAAGAAAAATTACTTATAGTACATCCTGTACATCTTAAAAGATCAAAATGAACCCGAAAATCCAAGAACAAACTCCAATAAGTATATATGATTTGAAGAAAGAGATTACAAAAATCAAAAAAAGGAAAAAAGAATTATCTATCAGGACAGGAAAAACTGAAGAATACATTAACCAATACACTGTATTAAAACAAAGTCAAGCAGAGTCTTTAGAAAAGGATATAATTAAACTGAATATACCAAGGTTAAAAGAACATCACATAAAAAAATTGTTGGACCTGTTGCCGGCAAGTGTTGAAGAATTAAAAGTGATATTTTCAGGGTACACTCTAACAGTTAACAAAGACAACCAGCAAAAAATTATTAGTGTAATAAAGAAGTATCTTCCTGAAAAAAAATAAATTTCTACACATAAAATTTAAATACAAGCCTCCATTAACTACCTCTCATAAAAATGCAAAAAGAAGAATTCGCAATAGTCCTTGATATATTACCACACGGCTATGCATTCGACAACACGCCCGGATATAAAAAGACTGCAATAGTGCAAGCTCTAGGAAAAGACTATCTTACTTTATTAGAGATTGTGCCTAAAAAAGAGGCAACATTACAAATTCATGATGAAGTTTACATTGGCGAAGGCAAGCGCGATAAGATTCATCATGTCAACGGAAAATTAGACCCTAACAAATTAACAGCAACAGCGCTAGCAGAACTAGAACAGCTGGTGAGTGATTATGTAACGAAAAATGAGAAGAAGTTTGTTGATTTTTTTAACAAAGCGCAGCCTTTAACAACTAGAATGCATATCTTAGAATTGCTGCCCGGCCTTGGAAAGAAACATATGTGGGAAATTATTGAAGAGCGACGTATTGAAGAATTTAAAAGTTTTGACGATTTAAAAAAACGTGTAAAATTATTGCCTGACCCGAAGAAGATAGTTGTAAAAAGAATTCTTTCTGAGCTAAAAGGTAATGAGAAATATAACTTGTTTGTTGGCAGATAATTAGTTTAAAATTCTGTTTTTTAAAAATTTCTACCTCGGATTGCCCTCACTGCTTAATCAATACAGCCAAGATTGTTTCTTTTAAATCATAGGTTCGTCGCCACAAAGAAATTATAGCCTTATTTGGCGACAAAGAAAAAATTAAAATCTAAAAGAATATTTACTCATAGAAAATAGTATTATTAAATAAATACCATCTATCGTTATAACCAACTAATTGGACAGCGTCTATCTCGTTCCAACCAGGAACGTCTGTGTTAAATGTTATCCTTATTGTATGTACTTTAAATGGTGACATTTTTACTGTAATATTGCCTTCTTGCCCTTCATACTCAACTTCAAAAAAACCCGGACACTCTGGGTGTCTTCTATTATCTGTACCTTCCCACATTGTTACATAATTATCTCCATCTTTTAGCTCTACTTTTGTAACAGAACCAGGGTTCCAGCTTTCTCTTATTCTAACTTTACTTACATAAACTTCATCATAAAATTCTAGTTCAAGCCAATGTAAACCGTCGTCTTCTTGTTCAATAACCCACGCATTTAAACTGTTGCCACATTCTTCAACGTCCGGCTCACCAGTTGCTGCATACGGACTCTGGTCATCCCTGTTCTCTCCCAATAAACCACCGGCAGCTGAACTTGCCTTGGCGGATACTGCCCATTGCTCTACTGCAGTAGGTAAGACAAGTTCTTGTTCTTCCTCACCATTAAACAAGGTTGAACAGCCAGTTACTATAATCATTAATAATGCAATAGAAACCAGATACACAAATTTATTCATGTTGAAAATTATTTACATTGAAATATATAAAAGTTTCTTTCTAATACTTGCTTATAAAAATAGTTTATAGCCAAATATATATTATATAGCCAAAGCCAAGAAACCGAAATCTTTTTAAAGCAATTCAATTGCCCTTTATAAAATTAACGTTTTACTTAAGAGTGATGCGGGGGTTTGATATATGATGGATAGAGATTATGTAAAAAAGTGTCCTGAATGCGGCGGCATAAACTTATTCTTTAACAAGGAAAAGGGCGAAGTCATTTGTAAGGATTGTGGCTTGGTTGTCGAGGAAAAAATGGTTGACTTCGGCCAGGAATGGCGTGAGTTTGATTCTGACACTTCTCAAAGAAAAAGAAGAACAGGCGCGCCAACAACATACACACAGTATGATCAAGGTTTAGGGACAGAAGTCGGCCGTAAATCAGATTTATACGCATTAGGGAAAAAAAGCAAGAATAAATTTTTCAGGTTGAGAAAATGGCAGTATAGGATATCAACTGCTATTGAAAGAAATTTGAAACTTGCATTGGCAGAATTAAAAAGAGTATCTTCATATCTTAAATTGCCAAAGTCAGTTGAAGAAGAAGCTGCCCGCATCTATACTTTAGCGGTGCAAAGAGGACTTGTTAGGGGTAGAAGCATGGAATCTGTTGTTGCTGGCGCGTTATATGCTGCTTGTAGAAGACATGAAGTTCCCAGAACATTAGACGAGTTATCTGAAGCGTCCGGCATAGAAAAAAAAGAGGTTGGCAGGACTTACAGATTTGTAACAAGAGAACTCCAAATTACTATATTACCAAGTAATCCAATTGATTATATACCAAGATTTTCAAGCTCGTTAAAATTAAGCCCAAAGACACAAAGTAAGGCTGTTGAGATTATAGAAAAAGCCCAACACGCAGAATTAACTTCTGGTAGAGGACCAACAGGTATTGCTGCTGCTGGTTTGTATGTTGCAGCTTTAATAAACGGAGAGAAAAGAACACAGAGAGAGGTAGCTGATGTGGCTGGTGTTACTGAAGTTACAATAAGAAATAGATACAAAGAATTACTTGAGAAATTAGATCTGGAAGATGAGATTAAAAAGCTAAAGAAGAGGTCTAAGGAAAGCTAAACAAAACTTCTTCAAAATTCTTTATTTTATTCCCTTTAAATTCTATACCTTCTTTTTGTAATAATGAAATTTTATCTTGTATCTTTTTACCTTTTATTTGGCCATTGAACCCGCCAATACTGCCATCGGAAGAAACAACTCTATGGCAAGGTACATGAGGTGCATAAGGATTATTTTTCATGGCTTGACCAACTGCTTGAAACGCTTTCGTGTTCAATGCATGTGCCAGTTCTTTGTATGTTGTGATTTTACCTTCAGGAACTTTTTTTAATAAAGAATAACATCTCTCTGAAAATGATTTCATTTTAACAATCTCAATATTTTTTGATAATTTATTTTACTTGGTTTATCCTTATATGTTTTGGCAAGATCAATCATATTATTTCTATCAATTACAATGTCTCTGCTTCTTAATAATTCTCTGATGCCAATTAAATAATCACAGAACTGTGTGATATTTTTAGGCTTTTCTGTATAGCGTGCGCGCTCGAAATCCAGCAGTACAGGGTTATTCTTGTTAACAACAATATGCTTAACAGGATGATGCATCTCAAACTTATTTATACCAAGGTTGTCCATTTTATACAATTGCTCAAAGATTTTTTTTAACACGATTAAAATGTCTTTTTTAGTGTGTTCTTTAATATATTCTTCAATAAATTTACCAGGAACAAAATAATACATTAAATAATCCTTATCATGCATTACTAATTTAGGCCCGATTTTTTCCTTGTTCAGAATCTTGAGAAACTTACTTTCGTTTTCTATTGTTCCTTGAGCAGTGCTCTCAGACTTTTTAATTTTAACAGCTACTGTTTTGTTCTTATACTGGGCTTTTATTATAACGCCTCTTTTTCCATGCGAAAATATTTTGGCATTTGTTACATCTTTACCATGTAATTTTTTTAATATCTCACTTTTCTTAATTAAAAATAAAACAATATCTTCAAAAAAAACATGTTGTGTTTCCAAAATCTTAGATGCAAGTAAATTGTTTTGAACACTTTCTTGAATTTTATTTTGATTAGTTATTGAAGAACTTATTAATAATATAAGGCCATCTTTTTTAAGATAATCAGCAGCCTGATCTAAAAATCTTATTGTTGTCTCGCTACCTCTCTTCCCAGAAAACAAAGCAATATCTTCAACTTTTTTTAGTTTGGGCAGATAAGGTGGGTTAAATATTATCAGGTCAAACTTTTTTTTAGGTATGTTATCAAATAAATCTGATTCAATAAATTCAATGTTCTTTATTTTTTCAATGCTAGCTGTTAACTTTGCCTGTTCAATTGCCTTTGGATTTAAATCAGATGCAATTACTTTCTTAGCTTTCTTTGCAGCGGTTATTGCTTGAATTCCAGAACCAGTTCCAATATCTAAAACTAAATCATCAACATCAGAATATTTTTCAACGTACTTCTGCAACAAATAAGAATCTTCTCTTGGCTCATAAATTTTGGAAGTCATATGTCAATAATCTTCCCTTTTCGACCAACATTAATAACTCTTGTTTTCCCAATCTTTTCTTCAAGGCCTTCTGCTTCATGGACATGACTGCACAACATTATATCAGGTTTAAACTTGTCAATGGCTTTTTTCACGCCTGAGCTGCCTGGAACAAAATCTGATAGTTTTTCCATTTTGGTTCCAGTTGGATGAACATGACTAACTAATATCTTTTTTTTCAAATATTTAATTTTGTCATGACCTTGTTTCAACAAATCAAAGATTTCTTTATCTGTTACTATTGTTTTTGGCCCTATATTAGCACCACCTGCGCCAAATATCCCCACATCTTCATATTTCACAGAATAGCCATGTATGTTTTTGACGCCGTAAAACTCTGCCAAGAAATCTGCTGTTGCCACAGACTCATGATTTCCTGGAATGATAAGGACTTTCTTCTTTTTCTTGACAAAAGGCCCTATCATATTATCTGTGCTTTGCTCATGGAATGTCAAATCACCGCACAATATAACCAGGTCAACTTTTTGTTTTTCAGCTTTGTCAGCCAGTTTTTCAGCTAGGCCCATGTCCCCATGAATGTCCCCTGCTGCAAGTATCTTCATTTTGTAAAACCTCTCTTCTTCAAAGTGAAGGATATGACTAATAATGAATTATTCTTCATCTTTTCTTAACCTCTATCCTTTTCTTAGTAAAATCCACTATTGTGGAAGGTTTGCCTATTATTGGCTTATCAAAAAAAATATAGTCAACGCCTTTTTTGATATCTGGATCAAGGTCTTCCAATGAAGTCATGTACTGTTCGCCCGTTTTGTTGACAGAAGTTGTTATTATGGGCACAGCTGTCTCTTGAACAAATTCTGTGAACCAGTGTTTGGGAATTCTTACACCAATAGTTTCCATACCGGAATTGACATAATTTGAAACTGCCAATTTATTCTTTAGCTTTAATATAAAAGTATAGGCTCCAGGCAGTTTATTTAACCATTGTAATTGTTTTTTTGATATATAACAATTATCTTTTATCCATTCTTTAGATGGTGCTATCACTGAAAAAGGTTGGTGATACCTCTCCTTTAACTGCCTGATTTTTTTTATGGAGTCTTCATTTAACGCATTACAGCCTATTCCGTAAATTGTATCAGTAGGGTATATAAAGATTTTACCTAGTCTTAATTCTCTTAACAAAGAATCTTTCTCAAGCATAATTTCATTTTTATTAAGTATCCTCATATAGAGAAAGGATGATATGACAACTTATATATTTTATGCACTTAGGTAGCCAATCATAAAACCAGCTTCTCCAGGATTAATAATATCCTCTTCTATATAATTTTCTATCATGACTTCATTATAAATGTCCTGGTTAAGCTCCTGCTCAATTTCTTCTAATATGTTTTTAGGTTTTTTCATGCTGACACCTCCAATGTTTTAGATTTAATCTGTTGAAAGAATAATTGTTCAATGTAATAGTGGTTTTTATGTATCATTTAACTCACCTCATGATATTTAATTGTAGAATTAGTTTATATATCTCACATGGGAATGTCTACTGCTATTATTGTCCAGTGCCAATAGAAATCTTTTTATTCTATTATTTAATTCTTAGATATGGGGGCTCGTGGTCTAGAGGCATGACATCCGCCTGACTAACATTTTGTTTAGAACGCGGGGGATCCCCAGTTCGAATCTGGGCGGGCCCATCATTCTCAATATTTTAACCGTTCATTAACACTCACTAAAACATTGATGAAAACAAGTCCTACTCAACAAAGTTGAGTAGTGTGCGGGTTGATAAGGGTGGCAGCCCTTATGTGGGAATCTGGGCGGGCCCCATAGCTTTTTTAATAAGTACTATCTCTTAAAAGATAGTACGCTTTGTTTCCATCAATGCTTTCTTAAAGGATTGGGGTGTGGCCAATAGCTTTTTTAATCTGTTAACTTTTTATGATTAACTGTAACCAGAGGTCAATCACGGCTGTGACTACACATGGATATAAAAAGTAAATAACTGTTGAAAAAAACATCAATATACAAAATATTTATATACTAGTATACACTTTTATAACACTAATAAAAAATGATAGACGTAGAGAAATCTAATGACCAGATATTTAATATTCTATTTAATAATGATGAGATTACATGGCAGAGCATGATTTATGACTTGGTTAGTAGTGAGAAAATGGATCCATGGGATGTTAATGTTTCTATGCTAGCAAAAAAATTCATCCAAAAGCTGAAAAAATTAAGGGAGATGGACCTAAAAATATCAGGAAAAGTGTTATTAGCAGCCGCTATCTTGTTGAGAGTAAAATCTTACAGATTTATGGATGAAGATATGGCTGCACTCGACACTTTAATTGCTTCAGTCAATGCAAATGATGATGAATTATACGATGATTTATTAGATTATGAAAGTGAGGAAAGCGCAGTTAATTTAGAGGAAAAACCTCCTATTTATCCAAAGACACCCCAACCTAGAAAAAGAAAAGTTTCTGTTTTTGACTTAGTAAATGCTTTAGAAAAAGCTCTTGAAGTCTATAATAGAAGACCGCCAAAGGTTAATACACATCCTGAAGTCAAAGTGCCTGTTAAAGCCAGGGATATCAGCCTCGTTATAAAAGATGTTTATAAGAAGATAATCGGGTTTTTCACAGCCAATGGTAAAAACCCGCCAAAACTTACCTTTAACCTGCTTCTGCCAGAACAGACAAGAGAAGATAAAGTCTTCACATTTATACCCTTATTGTACCTAGATCATCAAAGAAAGGTTGATTTATTGCAGAAAAAACATTTTGACGAAATCGAAATAAAATTATTAAAAAAAATTTAATTAGAGGTTAATTCTAAGTAAAAGTAGTATGTTAATGTTGGATCTCCTGCATCTGCATCTTCCGGAACAATTGCCTGAAAATCATAAGTTGTCCCTGGACTACCATCTGCCCTGTAGCTTGAAGCGTCGGTTTCAACAAATGTAGTATAAATCATGTCTCCGCCTGTGCTATCCCACAGCAATACTTCAGTAAAAGGTGTTGTGGCTGAAGGCGTCTGTGTAGTGTCGTTGGCCCATGTTGCAGTTGAAAAACAGTCTCCATCATTAATTTGATTTGTCCCAATTGTAAAATCTTTATGAGATGTTGAAACAAAAGTACTATTAACACTATCTTCGCTTGTTGATGTGTGGCCAAGAGCTGTATCTTCAGATTCTTTATTCGCGACTGACGCACAGTCAACCGTACCCCATGTAACAGAGCCATCCCTTGTAATATATACCTGACCTGTGAAATCACTTATGCTCCACTGGTAGATTGAATAATCATCAGCATCATCTAATACAAAAGTAGAGCTAACATTTCCTACATATGCTTTCCATTTATTATCCTGCTGTTCAGCAGTTAGACGGACTATGTGAATAGCTCCTTTAGTTCCGTTGTTCCAATCTGGACTCGCGGCCCCTTTCTGAGTTGTAGACACATTTGTCAATGTGGCTCCTGTTGCATCACCATAAGTATAATGTATAATGCTCATGAATGATACAAGAGCTATCGCTATAAATAATAATCCGAGATTTTTTTTCTTTATTCTAATGAGCATTATTCATTCACCATTTTTTATTTCTCTGCTTTTTTGTCCTCGTTTATTTAAAAAAAATAAAAGTTAGTTTTAGGCCAGTTCAACATAAAAGTAATATGTTGCTAAGCCGCTGCTTTTATCAGTCGGTACCAATAACTCAAAGTCTGCTGTGCTGCCGTCAAAGGCTGTTTGATCTTCTGATAATACAACCACATAGACTGTATTTGTAGAGTTACTGTTCATAAGCACGTTATACCAAGCGCCTGGAGCGCCTGCATTGTTATATGGTCTGGTAGCTTGGCAATAATTGCTCGGAATTGTCTTAGTCCCTACTTGAAATGTTGGGTGTGTCACTGTATCATATGTCTCATTAATACCATCTGTGTCCGCACTTGCAATATTTAAAGAAGATTCTTCTGCTTCCCACTGTGTACTATTTGTACAATTTATTGTAGACCAGTCCGATATAGTGTTTCTGCTAGCATACACTTCACCTGTAACGGCTGTATATGTCCAGTCATAGAACCTATCGCCGCCAGAATTTTCCAACACTATCTGCCCTGAAACATTACCATAATAACCTTGCCAGATCTGTGTTATCCTGGACTGGTTTATGTTCAGCTGTGTAACGTTTCCAGCCTGTGCATTCTGCGGATTTGAACTGGCATCCGTGTTTGTTCCCCTGCTTGACTGACCAGGTGTCAATGTAGCCCCTAAAGGATCTGGATCAGCCATTACTATTGCCAATGTTAATATTGCAACTAACATTGTTATTACCAATTTTTTCTTCATTTTTCGTACCCCTCCCTTTTTATTAGCTGGTTGTTTGCCAGTTTATTAGTAGCATCAACCACAATCATAATATCCCTATACACTTCCAACCACCTCACTATATCTGTAGTAGGGATCGTAAAGAACAATTAAGTCAGGAGAATATTTTTTCTTAAGCTCCTCTTGTGTAACAAAAAGAATTCTCACTTTTTTCAAGTCTGAAAGAGATTTTTTGATGACAGAATCAAGTTTTTTATCCTCTATTATATAAATTGTTAGTTCTTTTGGTGTTGAACTTGCAACAATCACATCAATATTATGTATGATATCTTTTATTTTCGTGTAAAAGTCAGTTACTAAAGAATGATGTTCTAAATTATCTAGGAACCATGATCTCATGATAAAATTATGATATTCTGTTAATGACAGTAGTTTTTTATCAGCAAAATGAGGGGAAGAAAGGATAAGGAAAGCCATGTCCCCTGCAAGCGTGTAGACAACACGTGGCTTTCCTCGCTCCACGTTTGAAGTTTTTTCACTTCGAACCAAGCCAGCTAGTTCCAGCAACCGAAGTTGCTGGGAGATGTTAGCAGAAGTTGTCTTTGTTTTAGAAGCGAGCTCCATGGGAGACAATTTCTCATTAGCCAAAGCCTTAATTATCTCCCAACGGGTGCTGCTAAACAACGACTCTATTTCCATTAATTACCCCTTTTCCCCAATTTAAACCCAGGTAAGCATTATCTGACTATTTGAAGCGCCAGTATACATTTTTGTATGTTAATCTTATTAATTATACAACTAGTATTTAAATATTTCGTTTTTATAATTAAATATACATATTTGTTATTTTATATTAATAATTAAATAAAGAACATTATTTTTTAATTTCTATTTATATCTTATTTTATTTATTATTCACACTTATTTATAAATTTTTCTTTATAATTGTTTTTTCTTTATAATTGTTTTTTCTTTATAATTATTTTTTCTTTATAATAATATTTAATAAAGTATAATATATTATAATTAATTATTTACTTAGTTATAATTTTATAAGACGAAAAATTGTTAAAAAACTTCTAAAATATTATCCTTTTATAGCAGAAAAAACCACTTTCCCATTACATCTTCCAGCTGTATATAACGGAATTTGAAGTTTCCAATAGATTGATTTACGTGATTCTGGGGCACCGCCTTCCCTCTTACTTAGATTAAAATCAACAAATACAGGATTCAAAGTATTATTTATAGGTGTCATACTATTATAGTTTTGGTCTGCGATTTGAGATAATCTCTCATATTCCAATGAAATGTTGTTAGTATCGCAGTCCATAGATAAGTTATCATTTTCATATATTGCATAACCATATAAACTTAAGTCAAGCATAATATTGCCGTAATTTGTAACATTCACAATAATATCAAAAGGACTGATTTGCATTATCTCTAAGTTGCCGAAGTTAATTATATTTGGATTAACTCCAATTGCAAGTAAATCATTTATTAAAGAGGTTGATTCTGATGAATTTGTAGTATTAATTAGGTCAATAACAGTAGCGTTACAATACCAGCTGCCATTATTAGCATAATATTCAAGCTCAAACCCGCACCTGAAATCAATATTATTGCCTGCGCCGTTAAACAAAGTGCATGATGAATTAGAATAATGATTACTGTTATTATCAATATCACCAGGATTAAAACCAGTAAAAAATAAAGTAGCATTTAAATTAGATATGTCATTATAAGAATCACCGTCTGATGCTGTACCATTGCAGTAAACTAATTTGGTAGAGCCTGCCAGTAAATCAACAGGGTTATCAACAACAATATTACTAATAGAAGGATAATCGTTTAAAGTTAAATTATACAAGCCAGAACTCCCGAAATTTTTAGTAGAGGAATTATCTATACAATCTATCGACCAGTTATTGTATTTTTGTGTTAATGAATTTGTAAAATTTAAAATTACATCCTTCTGCGGATTATTTGTTATATTTAGAGTTGCATTATTCATATTCAGAGTACAATTTATAATAGGTGAGCTATCTGAAACATTATAATAAAAAATAACAGGGTTATTAACCCTTGTATTATTACCAGGGCTAATTATTTGTATTAAAGGAGGTGACAAATCCTGGCTTGAAATATTAACAATAGTGCCATAGTTATTATATTCCAGTTTAATGCCGTCATTGCTACATTCTGCTAATATTGTTATGTTTGTTGAGCCTATACCATAACCTGTCAAATTCCATACTTCAATAATAGATGAACCTCTATTTATAGTGCCTAAATCATGTGTGTATGTTTCACCAGTATCTAATGCAAATATCCCTGGCAGACTAAAAGATAATGTTGCGTTACAATTTAAACCATTATTTCCATACAGAGTAATATTAGCTGTAACATTGAAACTATCTTCAGAACTATAGCTGGTATGGTTGCTAGGAATTAATATAATGACACGGGGCTCAGCATCTCTCGTTTTATTCAAGATAATATCAATATCAACTTTTGTCTGGCCCATTATACCTGTGTTATTGCCCCATAATGTCTCATTAAAAGCCAGCACATAAATAACATCACCGGGGCTTGCATTTATAGTAGCTGAATACCTCCCTTCGTTATTTGGCGGGCCGTATGTTTCAGTAGTTTCTGTAATAGAAAGATTAGTATTATTTATTTTAATTATAGTGCCTAAGTCAGACTGCTGTGTCTGCCCATTATCTATATATACAGTTCCTCTGACAGTTCTTTCTTCAGGAGGTTGTTGTGCGTAAACAAGTATAAGTAAGAGTAAGAAAATAATTACAATTATATTCCTCTTTTTTACTTTCATTTTTTATAATAAAGATAGGCTATCCTCAATATCAAAACAAAAGGCAATGTTAATAAAATTAACCATGAGATTATTGATATATTAAAAGGAAATAATGATTTTGTGAAGAGTTCTTTTTCTGTCACGTTTAAAGTTATATCATCTCTTACAACTTCCCCTGTTATCTTCGCTATATGTGTTTCTTTATAGTTACCCTTTCCTATATTAATCTGTAAATCATCGCCTTCCTGACCATTAATAACTTCTGCATAGGCATTAAACCCATCTAATGTCTTTCCAGTAACGGTTTCATTTGTTTGCAAGTTAGTTATTTCATATTCAAAATCAGCACCCACTGGGTTATTATCACTGTAATTAATTAATCCTGTTATAACATAAGGTGCCCTTAATAATGAAGTGTGAGTTCTTCTAGATCTTCTTCTTAGATGTGGTTTAACTTCAATACTAAAATTTTGAGTATCTGTTAAATTAGAATCATTTACCTGAACAATCACATCATAGTTGCCTGCTGTTCTTGGCAACCAAAGAATCTTACCATTTTTTTTATTTATATACATATGTCGTGGTTTCTTTAACAATGAATAAACAAGACTATCATTATCAACGTCAATGGCATCAACATCATAATAATATAAACGGCTGACTTTGGCTGTTGTTTTTGGTTTTGAAATAATTAAAGGAGCATCATTTATGCCAAATACTTCTAAAGTATAATTTTGCCAGTCATAAAACTTACCGTCTGTAACTCTAACTGAAATATTATGGAAGCCAATGTCTTTTTGTAAGGGCAACCATGTTATTAAGCCTGTTATATTATTTATTGACATATTATCTGGAAATTGTTTCAGCGAGTAAATTAAATTATTGCTGTCATCAATTGCCTCGACATCATATTCATATAAAATATCTTCATAGGCTTTTATTATTGGTGTTGAATTAATTACTGGTGGTTTATTTGGCACGCTTAAATTCAAATTTAAGTCATAACCATGCAATACACCTCCAATAGTTATATTTTTAGTAATGTTATGATACGGTGTCCACACTTTTATAAATATTAAATCACCAAGGCTGCCTTTAACGGCAACTGAATAACTACCGTCATATCTTAAATTATCCTCTATGTAAAAACCCGAATCAATATTTTGTATAGAGAACATTACTGTATCATCTGCCCTTGTTATATTATCTAAGTCATAGACAACACCGTCTATTCCAATTGGCACGGGATAAGCTATAGCTGTAAAAATATTAATTAGGAAAATTGCCAGCATTGCTATTAATTTGTTTTTCATTTTTAGCCTATATTAGGATTGTGTGTCCATGTTGCCAATTGGCTATTATCAAAATAATAACCTTTCATCGGATTTAAGTAAATGAAATCTTGGTTATTGAAAGAAGGCCACCAACCATATCCTGGGTAATGTACTGTTACCTCAAATTTATTTGCTACTGTATTATACCTTAATATTATCTCAACAGAATTTTCTGGCACAACATTAATTGGTTTCATCACAGACTCATCCTGTAATAAAGGATCTTTACTTGAGTAATGCCCCATCATGTTCCATAAAGTTTCCAAATTATAACTTCTATTATTAACAGGCACATTTCCGTAAAAAGTAATGTTACACGCACTACTAATCTCCGCCCAATAGCCACGACCATCTTCCAACGCCAAAAAGTTCTCACTGCCTGATGCTGGTGTCCATACACCATTATAATCTGTTCTTTCCCAGCTTTGATTACTTGCATTGTACCTCCACAAAGACATTATACAATTTCCTGGCTGAGTAAAAATATCTCTGCCATTTATTCCGTCATATAATAACCATTCTGATATATTGAACGGAATACTTATCAAATTCCATGTTGGTATTAACTCGTTAGTATGCTTACCAACTGTTTTAGTGCTTAAAGCAGCAGTATCACCTTTTACAGCCGCAACTTTGTAATATCTTCTATTACTGTCAAAACCATTTATATCTGTCCAGTTCAAGTCTGTTATACCTGTAATGTTTGGTGTGCTTGAAAATCCTAATGTATAGTTTGTTGTTATATATATGTTATAAGATTCAGCAAATTGTGCAGCTGACCAGTTTATTTCAATAGATGAATTATCAGAGCTGATGTTAATGTCAATATCCAACGGACCTGCTATAACAGTAAAATTCCTTGTTTCGCTAATATTAGAATTGCCGTCATAATCAGTACAATTAATACTCCAGTTATATCTTGCTGATGTTCCTATTTCAATATTGGTTGTGGTTGAAACATTATTCTGTGTAGTAATTCCACTAACATTAATAGCATCATTAATTAATAAGTCACAGCTTAAATTTAAGTTAGTATTGTCAACAGCTGTCCAGTTGAATATTATATAGCCAATAGATAAATTATCTTCTTGTAACGGCTCATTTAATATAATATAGGGCTTTATAACGTCAAATATTCTATAAGTAGAATCATCTGTACTACCACTTGTTTTAGAAGTGTCATTTACAACAAAATATACAGAATACCAATCTGTTATATCAGTAGTTATATTAACAACATAGTAAAACGTTCCTGATTCTCCTGAACTATATGTGCCTCCTAAGCTTAAATTCCATTCTACCTTGCCATTATTAAAAATGCCACCTGTATAATTAGCACCGCTACCATCTGTATACCATATATCTCCTGTATTATTAATCTGCCATGTTTCATTTAATCCGTTATGATACGCATAATCTTCAGCATCAATATTCCATTTCCTGCCTTCATTTGTAATGGCAAATTCAACCCTGTAGATATTATTACCTGTCAAATTAAAAGTTGTGTTTAACCCTGAATGGATTAAAGTACCACCACTATGTTTGTTTGCTAAGCCAGTTACATTATATATCCTTATCTCTGTTAAATTTGGTAGAGTATCTCCAGGACCACCGCCAAATGCATCAAAATAAGTTACATTGAACTTAATATAATCATTAGTTTCATTATACTCAAAATCATCTGTTTCATTTAGCTCGAACTGCAGACATTCTGCTGTTTGGTAATTATAATTTATACAATGTAAAATAGTATTTATTTCTAGGCTTCGTTTTGGTATTATTAACTGTGCTTTGCTAAATTTAATTTGTGAGTCATTTACTGCTATTAATGGTGTTACATTTGTTATTAATGTTGGTAATGAATAACTGTAATTTTCATTTACTTGGCTAGTAATATTTACACTGCCTGAGAAGTTTAAGTCGAAAATTTCATATGTAAGATTATCACTTGCAAAAGGTGTAATAACCTTTACTTTTAGCTCATCACCTGGTAAATATCTAAAGTAGGTTCCATTACCTGTGTCAATGATAGCATTTGATAAATTATAAACATTAATTTTAGTATTCTCAATAATAACAAAGCTGTCATCATAATTCTGCACATTTAAACTTTTTGTAGTTAAAGGTGTACACGCTCTTTCAACTTGAGATTCATAAGTAATATTCATATCAAAGTAATCTATTAAAAGATGATCATCCAAAGAACCAGTTTGGTTAAAGCTGACTGTATACCTTACATAAATAATATCATTTTGAACAAAGTCAGGAATACCAGTAGAAAGATTAAATTCAAATATTGATTCACTATCAGAGATATCATTAACAGGCAATATTGTGTAGTTAAACCATTCGTTATTGGAAAAATTAAATAGATATATATATTGAGGTCCAAATACTTCGCCTTCATGCGGATCATTTTGATTACACTGCGGGCTTGATTCGCCGCCGCTATGGCAGTATTCAACGCTAAATGTTATATTATAAATTCTGTACGGATCAGCATTTAAATTACTGATATTAAAAGTATAGTTAAGATATGCTGTAAAATTAGAATTGTAGTTGATACTTCCAAGAGATTGCCAGTTATTATTTGATGAATAAGTATCACTTGTACTGCCTCCAAACACATTATATACGCCGGAAGCATCACTGTTATCAGCATTTTCCAACGTAGAATTATCTTCATAATAACTTACATTAAATGTTGTATTTGCATATAAACTTGAGAAAGTTAAATCACTAACTTCAATAATATATTCGCCTTCACATAAATATGAAGTATTAAATAAATGCTGGATATCCCCATCTATATTACTGTATATTATTTTCGGATAATAAAAACCAAATCCAGAATTATTTAGATATCTTATAATTATCTCCACAGGCCCATTTTGAGAGTAAAATTCGCCTGTTATGTTAATATCTTCATCCTTATCATATTCTGTTTTGTCTGTGTTTAGCAAGGCAACTCTTGATACTGTATAGTTAGCAGTGGCATTTTCCTCTGCTTTGTTTGGGTTAAAAGCTGTAATATTATACTGTGTTGTGCCCAGTCCTATAGCCACAGCAGTCAATGAATCACTTATACTGCCATCATTTAAAGAGGTAACGTTTTTTGGATAATTAGGTATAGATTGGCCTGTCTCATTAATTATATCAATAGTAATGTTAACATTTTTAGTCCAGTAATTACCTGTTATATAGACGGTTTCGCCATTAATATAAGCAGATTTATCTGTTGTTATTGTTGCAAACACAATATCAAATGTAGTTATATTATTCAAGTTTTTATAGAGATCATCAGTTGCATTAATTGTATAAGTGCCGCTAACCAAATTATTTACAGTGAAGCTGTCATTAATGCCGCCCGTGCTGTTGCTTATTACGTCTCTTGGATAACCACTAATAGACTGGCCTGTTGCATTATATATGTTAATAGTAACATTAATATTAGGAGAAAAACCATAACCAGTTATATAGACAGTGTCGTCTTGTTTATACCATGGATAATCTGTTAGCAAATATACAGTTCTTTGTGTAATATTAAATACATGTGTATCATATTTGTTTGGATTGCTTGGCTGGTAAGCCATTAATATGTATTCGCCAATAGTTGAATTATAGTTACTGGACCAATTAGCTGTTAAAAATCCAGAAGCATTACTTGTAATGTTGATAGGACCATATACTTCAACACCAGTAGGGTCTGTTATATTTATGGTAACATTTTCATTAGGATCCCAGAACTCACCTGTTATGTTAACCATGTCAGCTTGTTGATAAATCTCTTGTAAGGTACTTATAATAGCTGCAACAATTTCAAATGTTGTTTCTATTGACCTGCTTGAATCAGTAATATCAGTTGCATTTACTGTATACATACCAAGAGGCTGTCCTCCAGGAATAAGCCATGAATCATTCAAACCACCTGTACTATTACTTATTACGTCTCTAGGAAAATTATTAACTGGTTGTCCTGTTTCATTATAAATATTAATTGTTACATTACCATAAGCATTAAATCCTTCTCCTGTTATATAAACAGTTTCGCCTGTGACATATTTAATATCGTCTGTTATTAAATAAAGATCGTCATAAATAATAGTGAAATTTATTAAATTAGAAGTATTTGAATTTCCTAAAGTATCATTAACAAAAATTGTCAAATTATATGTGCCAATTAACAAAGTATTAGTAAAGGTAACATTATATATAGAATCAGAGTTATCATCTCTCATCTCAAGATTAATCTGGCTAGTGTTTGGCAATATTATTTGTGCTTCAACATAATCAACTGTTTTAAAATTATCAGAAATGTTAGCCGTTATATTAATTGTAAGGCCAACTTTCTGCGGCTCAGGAGTAATATTTATATTATTAATATCAGGCGGTGTTCTATCAACTGTTATATTATATACTGTGTAATTATAACCAACATTTCCCAAACTGTCATTACCATAAGCTCTTACTTGGTAAGAATCACCGTCATTCAACAAAGTAAGGTTCCAGGTCCATCTATACGGAACACTACTGTCTGTGCCAAGGAATGTCCATGTTGCGGTATTGTTTTCTCTATAATAGAAAAAGACAGTGTCAACTTCTAACAATGCATCAGACGCTGTTGTCTGTATTGTGTATGAATTAGAAGTTATATTTGTGAAATTAACTGGACTTGTAATTGTAACAATTGGTCCTGTTCTATCTAATGTAATATTATATACAGTATAGTTTTGTCCTATATTGCCTAAAGTGTCATTACCATACGCTCTAACTTGGTAAGCATCACCATCCTTCAACAAAGATATGTCCAAAGAACATTGATATGGCTCACTATTGTCAGAACATGCAAAATTCCATATTGCAGTATCATTTGGTCTGTAATAAAATCTTACTGTGTCAACTGCTGTCAAGGCATCAGATGATACTGCTGCTAAATTATAAGAAGAGCCTGTTATATTTGTAAAATTAATCGGCTGAGTTATATTTGTTATTGGTCCTGTTAAATCAACTATAATAATAATAGAATTATTTTTAGCATTCCTGAAATCGTCCATAGCCTGTACTGTTATATTACGTACGCCTTCTGCAAGTGTGCTTAAGTTTAATAATTTAGGTGTGTTATTATTAACAGTGCCGTTCTGGCCATAATAAACACCGTCTACAAAAATTGTATAATTTAATATTGTGTCCTGGTTATCTGTAATTGTAAAATTAATTTCTGGAGTAACATCTGTTGTGTTATAATAATTCAATGGTTCGTTTATTACTACATTTGGCTCTATAATATCAAACGGAATACAAGCAAAATATTCTTGAACATTAGATACTGAACTTGTTATATTTAACGCAGATCTTCTATAACCTGTAATATTTAGACCGTCAATATAAACTTGGTCACCATTGCCACCTGATGTAGAGTCCTGACTGGTAATTCTAAGTTCAGTTGTGCTATCAATCGTACAAGGTGATAAATCACATTCCACTTTTGTCCAAGTATTTTCAGGAGCTTCAACACCACAGATTGTTCTACCAATTGGACCAGAATCTTTCCAGTCTGCAAGTTCATAAGCACTTCCTGTACCATAATCACACCAGATATCAAAACCTTCATCTGCATTATCATAACTTTCCGGGTATAAATAAACTGAGAAATTAAAGAAGTCACATGAATTACCAGCGCAAGCTGATGATAAATCAAAAGATTGCGCAGTGTAAGAGCCAGTTGCATCATTATCTTGGACTTCAATACTATCAGTACCTCCTGAAGCACCTGAATCGTCAACAGCAGAATATAAATTTGATTCTAATGCATCTGCTCCTCCTGAAACCCAGCCGTCCCATGGTGCTGTATCATCTGCTTCTATACCCGTGAAATGAATAGCATAACTATATAATTCAAGATCTGAATAACCTGGGTCTGAAGCCGCTGAATTATTATAATAAACATAATAATTGCTTTCATTTACAGCTAATGCTGTAATATTGCCTAAAAAGATAACCTCACAATAATTGCTGTTATCTCCGCCAACAATATTAACTGGTACTTCTGCTCCAGTAATTGTTGATATAACTCTAATTTCATCTACACAACTACTAATATTATTAGCTAAACCTGTAACATTGACGAATATTCTTTCATTATATCTGTCTTGAGCTTCTAAATTTGTTAAATATATAGGAAGTCTTTTTTCCCAGGCAGAATCCCACCAATCTCTTAATGTAAAATTTGCAGACGCATTTAAGTTAACAGGATGTGTTTCATCTGTACCAATAACTGTATAATTACCGCCACAATACGAGTTAGTATCAAATATATGATTAAAATTACCTGAAGAATCTGTTGGAATTAATTTCGGATAGTCAATAGCAGTACCGCCATTATCCCGGCTTTTAATCCAGACTTTGACATAATCATCAGGCGTGTAATACAAACCTGTAATATTAACAGTTTCTAACTGAACGTAATTATCTTTGTCTGTATTTATAATTGCTGTTCTAACAACAGTATAATTAGTAGAGGCATTTTCACTTGAGTCAAGAAGCTGAGCAGCAGTAACATTAAACACTGTAGCTAATAACCCTATTGCACGGGCTGTTAATTGGTGAATAAATTCCCCATTATTATTAGTAATAACATCTTGTGGATATCCTGCCTCTGACAATCCTGTTTCATTTATAACATCTATAGTTACATTAACTAGTCTGTCCCAATATTGTCCATATATTGTAACTGTCTCGCCATTGTCATATGTTTGTTTATCTGTATAAATTCTAGCTCTGACAATTTCAAATATCGTTGTATCTCCTAAAGCAGGATATAAAGTGTCATTCGCTATTATATTATAAGTGCCGCTAACCAAATTATTTACTGTGAAGCTGTCATTAATGCCTCCCGTGCTGTTGCTTACAACATCTCTTGGGTAACCACTAATAGACTGGCCTGTTGCATTATATATGTTAATAGTAACATTATTGTTGTAACTGAAACCATATCCCGTAATATTTACCTGCTCTGATTCTTTATACCATGGATACTGCGTTGTTATTGTTACAGTCCTGGCCGTGACTGTAAATACATAATCGTCTTTTTTAGTTGGACTATCTGGTTCATACGCCATTAAAATATGACTTCCTAATGATTCGTTTATAGGAAGGGCCCATGTTGCATTTATATTGCCAGAAGCATTTGCCGTATAATTTATAGGACCAAAAACTTCTATACCATTAGGATCTGTAATGTTAACTGTAACCTCATAGCCAGGGTCCCAGACGCTTCCACTAATATAAACAATCTCTGCCTGTTCATAACTGCCCTTATCAGCTGTAATTATAGCAGATACTACCTCAAAACCATCATCAATGCTTCTACTATAATTAGAGGTGTCATTGGCATTAATAATATAAAAGCCTAAGATTGGTGAAGGGGGTACTGTCCATGTTAAATTAATGCCTCCTGTAGAATTTGAAATTACTGACGTTGCCAATGCAGATTCTTCATCTGGATCAGTTATATTTACTGTAACATTAACAAAAGGATTAAAGCCTGTACCGTAAATATAAACAACTTCATCTGCAACATAATTTTGTTTATCTGTTGTTATAGACAAATTTTGCAAGACTATTTCAAAACTAGTTTTTGTTGTGTAATTTGAATTTCTTACAGAATCATTAGCAAGTATTGTAACATTATATAAGCCTAGTTTCAATGTTGAAAAATATGTAACATTATACACATTATCACTGTCTGTATCATTCATCACAAGTTCAAAAATCGTAGAATTCGGCATTGTAATTCTGGCTTTTACAACACCCACATAATAATCATCAGTAGCATTAACTGTAATATTTACTGCGTAACCAATTTGCTGCGGATCTGGATTTACATTAAGATCTTTAACAACTGGCTTACTATAATCCACATCTTGACAGACATAATCATCTTCACTTGCTCCAACAGTAACATTAATGTTGCTGACATATGCTGTTATCACAAACTCGTCAAACCCGCACTCTACTATATCACCATCTCCAAAATCTTCTCCCAATCCTAATAATCTAAATTCACTAGTAAAATTATTAATTATATTCTCCAAGACAAATTCTGTTTGGTCCCATTGGTTATAACCGTCAGGATCTCCGCCAATGTCATCATCATTTAAAACAAATATTGTAAAGGGCCATGTCGTGCCATTATTTGTACTGGCATACATCGCACAGGTATCATCGTTATTAGCGCCGTTGTCATTACTATAATACCATCTGTAAAAAGACAAATTTGCGCTGCGCCATCCAGATATATCTATAGTTCCGCTTGTTACTGAAGTGTTGCCGCCGTCAACATCTCCTTGGTAGCCTGTGCCTGTATTATCTCCTGTAGGGCCAGTGAATAAGGCATAAATACCTGGATCTGAAACATCATCTTCTGGCTGGGCAGGATCTCCATACAATTCAGGATTGTCCCAAGCCCACCATCCTGATGTAGCAGTATCTGTGCCAAACGGATCGTCTGTCCATGTATTTCTTAAAGTAGCATTTTCACCATTATCCTGATGGATAACTTCATTAAACGGCATGGAAGTACTTAGAGGGGAGGCCGCGCTATTATTATAATACGCGTAAATTCGTGTTGACGTTATTTCATTGGCACTTATATTAGCGTAAAACCTTACTGTACAGAAAGAAGAGTCGTCACCACCATATAAACTGCTTTCCAAAACAATGCCGTCATGATTATACAAATAATCAATAATCCTTAGTTCATCACAATCACTTATAAACCCAGTTAAACCAGTAATATTAACTTCTAAAATTGTATTTGTTCTTGCAACACCGTCTGGTTCAATTATTGATAGAGGTTTTCTTTTTTCCCAGGCAGAATCCCACCAATTTGTTATAGTAAAGTTGGCAGTAGCATTTAATAATAAAGGATATGTCTGGTCAGTTCCAATTACAGTATAATTACCTCCACAATAATTAGATGTGTTAAACAAATGGTTAAACTCACCAAGAGAATCTGTTGCTATACTTCTTGGATAGGTTAAAGCTGTACCTCCGTTATCCCTACTTTTAACCCATAAAGTAACGTAATCATCCGGACTATACTGTTGTCCTGTTATATTTGCATTTGTCTGGATAGGATAATATGGTTTATCAGTATCAATGACAGCCTGTCTTAGAACTGTGTAGTTAGTAGAGGCATTTTCACTTGAGTCAAGAAGCTGAGCAGCAGTAACATTAAACACTGTAGCTAATAACCCTATTGCACGGGCTGTTAATTGGTGAATAAATTCCCCATTATTATTAGTAATAACATCTTGTGGATATCCTGCCTCTGACAATCCTGTTTCATTTATAACATCTATAGTTACATTAACTAGTCTGTCCCAATATTGTCCATATATTGTAACTGTCTCGCCATTGTCATATGTTTGTTTATCTGTATAAATTCTAGCTCTGACAATTTCAAATATCGTTGTATCTCCTAAAGCAGGATATAAAGTGTCATTCGCTATTATATTATAAGTGCCGCTAACCAAATTATTTACTGTGAAGCTGTCATTAATGCCTCCCGTGCTGTTGCTTACAACATCTCTTGGGTAACCACTAATAGACTGGCCTGTTGCATTATATATGTTAATAGTAACATTATTGTTGTAACTGAAACCATATCCCGTAATATTTACCTGCTCTGATTCTTTATACCATGGATACTGCGTTGTTATTGTTACAGTCCTGGCCGTGACTGTAAATACATAATCGTCTTTTTTAGTTGGACTATCTGGTTCATACGCCATTAAAATATGACTTCCTAATGATTCGTTTATAGGAAGGGCCCATGTTGCATTTATATTGCCAGAAGCATTTGCCGTATAATTTATAGGACCAAAAACTTCTATACCATTAGGATCTGTAATGTTAACTGTAACCTCATAGCCAGGGTCCCAGACGCTTCCACTAATATAAACAATCTCTGCCTGTTCATAACTGCCCTTATCAGCTGTAATTATAGCAGATACTACCTCAAAAGTGTTATTTATGCTCAAACTATAATCTGTTGTGTCATTTGCCCCTATTTTATAAATACCTAACGCAGGACTAGACGGAACTGTCCAGCTTAAATTAATGCCTCCTGTAGAATTTGAAATTACTGACGTGTCTAATGCTGGGTCTCCTGTACTATCAGTTATATTTACTGTAACATTAACAAAAGGATTAAATCCTCTACCGTAAATATAAACAATTTCATCTGCAACATAATTTTGTTTATCTGTTGTTATAGACAAATTTTCTAAATTAATTGTGAAATTACCTTTATTGCTGTCATTAATATGGCCATAACTATCATTTACATAAATAGTAACATTATACAACCCTGCTATAGATGTGCCTGTAAATGTTAAATTATATATGTCATCAGAGTCAGCATCTGTCATTGTATAGTTATATTGGCTAGTGTTTGGCAAAGTAATTTGTGCAATCACTGTGACAGAATAATCATCAGTTACATTTATTGAGATATTAATATCCCTAGTAATAGATTCTAAAGTTGGTTCAATCAGGAAATTTGTAAGTACTGGAGCTGAATCAACAATCACAGTATAATTACTTGTATACCAATCACTTTTGCCTTCATCATCAAAACACAGTACATTCCATATATAGACACCTGCTGGGGCAGTAACACTAATACTATTGACTGCTGTCTCAGATATAGAAGTTATAGTTCTGTCAGCTTCCCAATCACCAGTAAAATTATTATACAATGTGCAGTTTTGGATAGTACTGTCAACATCTTCAACAGTAAAGTTAAAGTCAACAACTCCTTCACTTACACTATTGCCATTACCAGGATATACCAATGCTGTGACATTCGGCGGGATATTTCTAATACCAGTTATATTGATACCATCAATAAAGACTTGGTCGTTGTTACCACCTGAAGTAGAATCTTGTGATGTAATTCTAATTTCAACAGCCCCATCCAAAGTACATTGTGTTAAATCACATTCCACTTTTGTCCAAGTATTTTCAGGAGCTTCAACACCACATATTGTCCTGCCGGCTGTCCCAGAATCTTTCCAATCTGCTAATTCAAATGCACTGCCTGTACCATAATCACACCAGATATCAAAACCTTCATCTGCATTATCATAACTGTTCGGATACACATACAAAGAAAGTGTAAGAGAATCACAGGCAACACCGCCACATGGCGCTGATAAATCAAACGTCTGCGCAGTGTAAGAGCCAGTTGCATCATTATCCTGGACTTCAATACTAGCAGCTCCTCCTCCTCCACAAGCTGTGTCTGTACAATAGCTTCGAACTGTTGATCTTTGAGCATCTGCTCCTGGATCAGACCACCCATCCCAAGGAGCTGTTGTATCTGCTTCAAACCCTGTAAAATGAATTCCATAATAAGTCGGGTCCACAGCTAAATACCAAGGTCTTGCCTCTGTAAATATCGTGTTATAAACTATAAAAGAAGGTCCTAGTACATATAAATATGGAGTACTTAAAGGTGAATTTGCTGTATAATTAACAATTGAGTTATTCTGAAGATTGGTCCATGTTAAATATATATTATCAGTATCAGATGTTAATATAGCACCTGTTGCTTCATAAACAGTAAAATTTATAGGTAGGACCTCAGTAAAGTTAAAGTTACCTGTATAATTATATGAGAAAATTCTAATACTAGATTCAAATGGGCCTTTGAAAGGATCTATTGTAACTGGCGTATTTCTTAAGATATCAAATTCATAATAATTTTGTACTAAGAAATTTGAAGTTAGAGATGAATTTACATTATTTCCAGAAGCGTTCACAAACAAGATATAATTACCTTCTATTGCTGTGTTTGAGAAAGTACTTTCATATATACCTTTACTTGTTCTGAAAGTTGGAACATTGTATGTTATGTTATTTGGATTTGTAACAGTTAATTGGACATTAGCATCTCTCAAATAGCCTTGCTCATCAAGCACTACCATTATAATGTCTACAGTTTCATAGGGATGGTAGATAGGCTTCTTTGTATTAACTGTGGCTACTCCTGTCTCAGCAAAGCCCGGGTCTTGCGCGTTTAACAAGAAAGTGTAGTTTTTACCTGGAGTGATATCTTGTAGTTTCACCCAAGACCCTTGGCATAATTGCTGATTAAAGTCCCAGTCTTTGCATTTCCACAACTCTATTCCCCTTGCTGTTACTGTTACTGTAGCATTGTCAAATGATAACTGAGTAGGATCTATTGCATAAGAATTAACAATATCTTTGTTGTTAATTTTGAATTTTTTATTGATATTATCAATTTTTAAAGTAGCATTATCTAAAGCTAAGTTTGTGAATTCAATTTTTTTTACAGGAGAATCTTCAATCTCAACAGTTAATTTGTTTGGTAAAGTTTGTTTCAATGATTTTAATTTTAGAGAAAGGTTTCTTCTATTTAATATCTTAAAGTTTGGTTTTTTACTAGGACTAATAAAAAACTTTTCTATAGCATTTGTAACAATAAATGAAGTATCTGCAATAACATCTTTATCTTTTTTTAGAACAACATCATAATCACCAGGTAGGCTCGGCAAAAATTTTATGTTATGAGATTTTAAATTAAAAAATTTGTAAGTTTTTATATTGGTTATTTCTAATGTAAATAAAGATAAATCTTCTTCTGTCTCAATAATGATTGTAACTATCTCTGATAAGTTATATTCATTTTTATCAGTAAATATTTTAGTAATTGTTGGCTCTATAACTTTATCTTGTGCTTCTAGTTTTGGCTCTGGATTAATTACATTAAATTGCGCTGTATCAAGCAAATTAGAGTTTTTAAAGAACTGTATTATATGCAAGCCATATTCTTTTGGTAAAAATTTAATTAACTGCTGAGGGTTAAAGAAATTGTAAGTGTGTTGTTTATTTAATATTTCTAACTTTGTATTATTAAAATCTGTATAGTTTAATTTAATTGTAATTGTGTCATTGATTGTATAGTTGTATTTATCAGTAGAAATAATGTCTTGTTGAGGCTGAGAGATAGTGAATAATATAGCTAAAGCTAAAAATATTCCTAAAAGTAGCAAAAACCTCTTTTCCCTCATAACTTTTTCTCTCCTTAATTATATGAGCGTAAAAACAGATAAAGATGACTCGCAAAATTTAAACAAAATCTCACTATACTTAATAACAAATCACCCCAAGTAAAACTAATAAAAATCAATACGTTTCTAGTATATAAACCTTTTTATTATTATAAGACGGAAATTATTCGGTTTTTTCTTGTGAGATATTATAAATATTAATCATATGATAATTCCTATGCAAATTGATAAATTATCAAAGGGTCTAAAAATACTTATAATGGGCAGCTTAATCGGTACTTCAATTTTATATGCAAACAATCCTGTTGGTGTGAGATTAAGTGTTGCAAATAAATTATTCCATTCGTTGCCAAAAGAAACACAGACAGCTGTTGTAGGAGAATTATTTCTTGAACAAGAATATCAAGATCAAGTAGATATGGTCTTATACTACATTGAAAACAGCATATTGATGCAGGAAGATTACGCATACATTGGCGGCAGTGCCTTGCTTAAGGTTGATCCATACACAAGAGCCGCAGCTTTAGAGGTTATACTAGAAGAATCACCATATGAGATACAGAAATATATAGTATTTGATGGTATGGATAATTTAACACCAGAAGATTGTGCTGCTCTAATTGCTAAATCTGGGGGAAAGATATTTTCATATCTTTCTAAAAAAATTGTTGGCTTATATGAATTTCTGGTAAATGAATAGTTATTATAAGAATATCGTAAATATTCTAGTGTTATTCGAAAAAGTTACGAAATTAACTCATGAAGTCTTTTAAAAATAATTCTATTGATACTTTTTTAGAATGCAATATTCAATTGAAGATACTATAAGAAAAGAACTATCTCCAATAAAAATAACATCATATGCATATGAAAAAGCTAATTATATTGCTCGAAGGGTGTGTGAACTTGCTGGCACACCATTGGAAGTGGCTTTCTACCTACTAGACGATTCTTTAGTAAATAGACAACCTGATATCACAATAAGAGATGTGATTATTGGGCACGAACAAGTTGTAAGACCTTTACACTGTGAAATTACACCTATGGGTAAACTGAAATCTTTTAAAGAAGTGAAAAGCCAGGGTAAAAGGATAGTTGGTTTTGGGCATTCTCACGCGAACATATCAAATTTCTATTCGAGTGAAGATGTTGACACAATCCTCAGCCATGTTAATGACTGGGGTATAAAAAAAGAGTTAGAAGAAATAATTGATTTAACTCAAGAGGAAAATGAACTTACATATTATTTTGATGGTGAGAATCGCGGGTTAAAACTTACATTAAACGGACAGACTTACACAATTCAATCTACAATGTTCGACGATCATTCTGAAGAATATAATCAAAATCAGAAATTTGTATTGTTACAAAAACAGCAGTTGACAATACCTTTTTTTTATGGGATGACTTTTAACGCTGCAAATGAGCGTCCTTATTGTGTTATTGCTTATATTCATAATGGCAGAGCTGAACAGTTCAGCGAAGGCATTACCTATAAAATTGTGCCTCCAAGAAAACATAGAGAACTTGATAAAGAAAAGATTGATGCAGAGCTAATTCTAAGGGTAAGAAAATTAAACAATATTTTCAATAACTATAAATCTGTTTTAGAAAATACACGGCAATTAATAAAAGAATCAGCTTTGAATGGTCTTAGGTCGTTATCTTCTTTAAAATACAATAATGGCTTAACACCAAGACAAGAATATGAGTATCTTTCTCAGCTATATCATTCAATGACATCAATCGGCCATGCATTTTCTAAATTCCAACCGCGAAAATCAAAAAATAAGATGTTAAATGAAATAAGTAACCTTGAAAAAATGTATGACGACATGATTAAGTATTCAACAAGACTAGCAAGCAGAACTACTTCTTGTCAACAAAGATTTGACAAGAGAATTACTGAATTGCAAAAGCAAAGTTCAAACATTAAAAAGCCGTTGCAAAAAAGAAGTTTAGACAAACGAATTTTATTATACACCAACATAATGAAAATTGGTAATTTATTATATGAGGTTGAACATGTCTATCCACACTAGCAGAAATGTACTTGTATGGGGAGAAGAAAACCAGCGCAAGCTATACAATACATCTATTGCTGTTGTTGGCTCGGATGTTCTTGCCCAGATGGTTTTAACTGGTTTGGCAGGTCTTGGTATAGGAAAAATATGTTTTATTGATAATAAAAGGATTGCAAGAGATGATCTTGATTTTTTAGTTAAACATGACGATATAAATATAGGTGATAAAAAGATAAGGCATATAGAAAACACCCTTTCCTTAGTTAACCCAAATTTAGATTTTATTGGGATATATTCAAAGTTTGTAGAAGCCTTTATTTATCCATATCAACCACAGATCATTATTGACGCTACCAATGATGCTGTTTCTAAAGAAACTGTATTAAAATATGCTGTAAGTTATGGCATCCCAATTATATCTGCTTCTTCTAATGCTTATCAAGGAGAAATGGCGGTATATTTTCCAAAAAAAAAAACAGACTTCGCAAGAAATGTTGAACCACCAGACCTTGAAACATTAATTCTAGATAGATATCAAGAACAAACGCAAGGAAGTTTTACAAGTGGAGTTATTGCTGGTTTGGTTTGTGAAGAAGTTAGAAAAACAATATTTAGATATGAAAACGAACATAAAAGTAATATGGCCAATAATTCGAGCCTTATATATAATTTGCTATCAGATTCAAGAAGAGGAAGTGATAATGACCAGCATCAACTTCCTGTGTATTATAAAAACAAAAGAGCTTTGATTGTGGGCGCAGGCGGGATAGGTAATTACGTTGCACTAAATCTCGCATTATTAGGTGTTGGAAAGATTGACATTGTAGATTACGATATTGTTGAACCTCACAACCTAAACCGTCAAATATTATTGTATGATAGGGTTGGTGAAAAAAAATCAGACATATTAGCTGAGCGAATAAAAGAAATTGATAAGCATATTCAAGCAACCAGCATATATGGGAAAATTGCTCAAACAAGTTTGGAGAAGGATAAAGTTTGGTTGGAAGAAGTTTATGAATTTGATAGGAAGCTATGGGAACAAGATTCTAATGAGAACAAAGACCCTAACTTTCCCAATTTTAAAGAATTTAGGCATCATTATTTTGGTGTTACAGAGCAAGACAGACAAAATTATCCAGGCATAAAAACATTAACTCCTGAAAGATTGGCTAAAACAGACTACGACGTGATTTTTGGTTGTGTTGACAATAAATATACAAGGTTATGGCTTAACAACTTTGCTATTAATAATGGGTTAACATATATCGATGGTGGCACAGGACCTCAGCGCGGGGTGATGGCTGTTTACCAACCCGGAAAGAGTGATTGTATAGACTGTCAACTGCATTTATCAACATACCCCCGTATATCAATGTCTTGTGCTCAACAGCCTGATGGTAGTGTTGTCATGTCTAACATGGTAATAGGAAGCGCCATGGTTGGAGAATCAATAAGAACAATGTTTTCATTTGATGTATTAAAAACAGATTTTAGGTATGACCCACTAAGCCAGCAAAGATTTTATTTAAGGAAAAGGAGGAACACCCAAAAAAATCATCACTGCTAAGATGTTAGAAACTCTACTTAATTATGATCTGTATGATTCTTCACATCCAAGGTATTCTGAAGAATATCCTTCAATGGAGAGGGATAAAGAACAAAGATTTCAATATAGAGTTAGAGAAAGGCTGGAACAAAGATTATCAAATCCAAGAGAACCAGAAGAATATTTAACAGCAATTTCAGATACTAACAGAAAGTTAAGAGATTTCTTTGATGAAGATGGGCATTTTGACGTAGACTCTTATATAGATAGTGACGTATTTCAAGAGAGGCAAATATTAAAGCGTGATAAATTACTCAGAAAGATTATCCGTGACATAAATCATGATATTGATAAACAAGCTGCAGAAACTATCTCACAAATAAAAATAACAGGCTATGCTTTACAAAAGGCACAATACATTGCAACCAGGGTTTCACAATTATCTGATCATGCTGGCAAAGGAAAACATTATGAAATTGGTATGTATGCACTAGACGATTCTTTAGTAAATAGAGAACCCGATATCACAATAAGAGATGTGATTATTGGGCACGAACAAGTTATTAAAAGCGATCATTGTAATATTACACCTATGGGTAAACTGAAATCTTTTAAAGAAGTGAAAAGCCAGGGTAAAAGGATAGTTGGTTTTGGGCATTCTCACGGCGAATTTGATGTTTATTTTTCAGAAGAAGAAGATAAAGAAACTATACAGAGCCATTTTGAATCATGGGGTATATCAAAAAACATAGAAATACCTGAAATTGGAAATAAAATGCTTCTAAAATTCTTTTTTGCTTTTGTAGTAAATGACAGGAATGATGAACCCGCGTACAGTGTAATGGTAAAAAAACCACGGTTTTATTATGAAAATGGCCAAATGAAATCAACATCAGACGTGCTTTTTTTTGAAAGAATCCCTAGACGTGATTCCTCAGAAGACCATTGGCCCGTGCCAAAAATTGTTGAACGCAACCATAAATTAAGTGATGAAGAAAAAACTGAACTTGACAGCCAGATAATTGATAAAGCAATATTTAATGATGGAACAAGATTAAGTGACTGTTATAAAGATAGGGACGTGCCTTTATATGAAGAACCATTAAAAAGAGAAATCTCGGCACTAACACTTAATGAAAAAAAACCTGATGCTATAAAAACCCATCTACAACAGCAGATAAAACAAAAAGGGACAGATTCAAGATTACTGGATCTTGAAACAAGATGCTCAATTTTAGAAGAACAAGTTCAAGAGTTACAAGAAAAAATTAGGAGTTATGAGATTTTTAGCAATAAAAGTAATTATTCGGCTTGTATCTCAAGTTATTATGCAAATTTAATAAATTCTGATAATGAATCTGAAATGTTGTTAGGAACAATCTCAAAAATATTAGCAGGCGATTATTATGATGGTAATAAAAGAATTTGGACATGGGATGATAGAATAAAGATAATATCAACTATTTATCAAGATAATGAAGATTTATTTTCAAAGTTGGACACAGTCCTAGTGGAAAGACTGATTGAAATTTTAGATAAAAATTCTTACTTAAAAAGAAAATACAATGATAAATTGGAAAAGATTATTCAGTTACTAACATGATTTCGGTTATGTACGGAAGATTTACGGTTTCTGTCGTGATATTCTTTTAAATTTTACAGCATTAATGTCATTTAAGGAGGTTAAACATTAAAATGAAAGTCCACAAAATTAAGTCAAGAACTAGCAGAATAAATCAAAATCAGCCAAAATCTAATATGAAAAAATGGGTCATAACAGGAATAACTTTAACAGCAGCTGCTATTATGACAGGGGGAATAATAGGATATGCTAAAAATCCTACTAATGTAAGACTAGGGTTAGCAGACAGGCTTTATCATTCATTACCGGCTGAGACACAAACAGAATATGCAGTAGAATTGTTCCTTGAACAAGAACAAAGCATACAAGCAGATGTTGTAAAATATTTCGTCAACAATGACCTTTTATCTGAAACTGATAATGCATATGTTGGGACAACAGCAATTTTAAACTTAGATCCAGATAAGCGTGCTGCCACATTAGAACTTATAATGCAGGAATCTCCTTATGATGTAACTAGACATGTTACAATTTACGGGATAAATAATTTAACACCATCTGATAATGTTGAAGTTATAAAAAATTCAGGGAAAAATTTATGGGATCATTTCAGCCAAAAAGTACAGCAAGCTTACGAATTTCTTTTCGGTGATTATTAGTGGAACCTTGGAAATTTATTATTTTCTTATTTTTTCTTCCTTTCTTAGTTGGTTTATTGTTAAGTTTGATTGGTAATATATTAAGATAGATAGCTAAAAACAAGAGTGAATGCCAAGTAGTCAATAAAGCTTTTGAGTTGAAAAAACCATTGTGTTTTTTCAGACCACGAGACAAGAATAGTGAGGGCTCGGAATGGTTTTTCTGAAGGAAAAATTTGAAGCGTATGACGGAGCGCACCTATTAGAAGGTTTGTGCAAGATAATAACCTAAACTTGAGCCTGTGTAAATCCCGGGACTTGCAGGCAGCCACATAGGCATACCCATACCTACTATAGT
>CAZKFC010000003.1:24230-71377 GCA_964552005.1 uncultured Methanosarcinales archaeon | reverse complement strand
CAGCCTATACTGTAAAGGGAGGTTATTAAATATTTCGAGATTTTCTACAGAGCCCTTTCATATCCAAAAAAACTTAACCTATCCACATCACACATTAGAGCAATTATTGCATCTTCATTAATTTGTTTGAATCTATTATAGGAAGTGATGTCCTGCTCAGAAAAGATACATCTAAATGGAGGGTGGCTGTGTAAAGAAATTATAGTTTCATTATTGCAAATTTGGCTAGTAACAGAGAAAACATCTTGTGCATAAATTTTTGGCGTGTAAAGTCCTGTAACTATGTAGTTATTATCTTCTTTGTAACCTGTAAGACAGGCTTTAAACTCAGCCTTTTGGTTTTTTATATAAATTTCTCTAAGTATTTCGTAAATATTTTCTTTAAAGAAAACTTTTCCGCCAAACTTTAAATCAAAAGAATAATCTTCTTGTAATGTAGAGCTGATAATTTTTCCGTTAAATAAAGAAATTAAATGATATCCTGCGTTTGTATTTACTATTAATAATACTATTAAGAATAATGCAATTATAATTATGTATGTTCTTTTCAAAAATCTTTTAATAGGAGATTCTTCTTCATGTTCATGTTCTTCTTCCATTTTTTTAGCAAAGTATAAAGGCTTTAAATTGTTACTCTTTTGATAAACTTTTTATATTAACCTTTTATCTGTTTTATTATGAAATTAATAGCGATTGTTGGTATGGCAGGTAGCGGCAAATCTGAGCTTGCAAAGATATTTGAAAAAAACGGGTTTACAATAATAAGGTTTGGCGAAATAACAGATGAGATTCTTGCAAGGAAAGGCATTGAAATTAACGAGGAAAATGAAAAAAAAATCCGTGAAAACTTGAGAAAAGAACATGGTATGGTAGCGTATGCCAAACTTAATTTAGAAAAAATAGAAACTGCCTTAAAAAACAACCATGTGGTTATTGATGGCCTATATAGTTGGGAAGAATATCTTTTTCTTAAAGAAAAATTCAATAATATGATTACGTTAGCGGTATATGCACCTCCTAACACAAGATATGAAAGATTAGTAGACAGAAATGTAAGACCATTAACAAAAGAACAAGCACGTGCTCGAGACATAAGAGAAATCGAAAATTTAAATAAATCAGGGCCTATTGCTGTTGCAGATTATACTATTTATAATGTAAATACATTGTTTGATTTAAAAGAAAACTTTGATAAATTTATTGAATGGATGCATACAGAAGATAGAAAATGAGACCTAGTTGGGACGAATATTTCATGGATGTTACTAAAGCAGTAGCTAAAAGAGCAACTTGCAATAGAGGCATGAGCGGTTGTGTTATAGCTAGAAATAAACAAATTTTGGTAACAGGTTATGTTGGAAGTCCTGTTGGCATGCCACATTGTGATGAAGTTGGTCACCAAATAAAAACAATGGTGCATGAAGACGGTCATAAATCAAAACATTGTGTCAGGACAACACATGCTGAACAAAACGCTATTTGTCAAGCTGCTAAACTAGGCATTTCTATAGATGGTGCAACATTATATTGCCAGATGACACCTTGTTTTACATGTGCAAAAATGATTATAAATAGTGGTATTAAAAGAGTTGTTTGTGAGAAAAAATATCACGCTGGCAAAGACTCAGAAGAATTATTTAAAAAAGCGGGTGTTGAACTAAAAATTTTGAAAGACGAAGTCCAGAAATATCTTAACCAATAAATTTCAATAATTTTTTTTTACTAGTTATTCCAGAAATTATTTTAACATCTTTTTTTGTTAATTTCTTAAAAAATTTTATTATCTCTATATTAGCTTTATTATTTTCAGCTGCTGCTTTAATATTAACTTTCAAAGCTTTCCTGTTATCATCATATCCTATAACCTGATTTTTAGAAGAATTTGCTTTCACAATAATTGATAATTTGTTATTTTTAATATACTGATTAAGATTCATTTTATTACATTAGTTAATTTATTCTTAATCCAATTACCATAAGTACTAAGTTTTCCAAATCTGTCTTCTATACCAATTACTTTATTTTTCTTATTTTTTATATTGTTTAAGAATTGTTTTACAGTTTTTGCTTTACTATATGTTAATACCTTTCCTAAGGCATAAATTGAATGGCCATCGCTGCCGGCTGTTATTCCTTTGTTATATTCTTTGATATAAGTAATAGCTTCTTTGTTCTTTTCTCTGGGGTTTCCGCCGTTAATAGCTTCTATAACGTCAAACTTCTTCAAAATATGTTCATATTTTTTAAATAATCTTTTGACACCAATCCTAGTATTGTATCCATATGGGTGCGCAACGCTTGTAACGCAATTATATTTTTTAGATAATAAGTAAATTTTTTCTAGAGGAATACTTGTTGTTATCTTAATAAAAAATTTCTTCCTGTATGGTTCAATTTCTTTTTTATAGAATTCTTTTAGATCATTTATATTATAAAAATAAAATAATATGTCTATGTATTCTTTTGACTTGACTTCAATACCTGGAATTATGAAATCAGATTCTTTTTTCTTTTCTAAAATCTCTAGATTTCCTTTTATTTCGTTATGATCCGTTATTGAAAATCCTATCCCGAGATTTCTACTTTTTTCTAGGATTTGATTTATATTAGCAGCACCATCACTATATGATGAATGGAAATGCATATCTACGCAGGTATATCCTTGTTTCTTTAAATAATTAATATTAGGATTTGCAAACATAATATTTTGAGATGTCATTTATAGTCGCGCCAGATATGCTTGCATTTCTCGCATTTAAGAAATTTAGTTGCTGGTTCATCACTTGCTCTTGTCTGAACTTCCCAATAATACGCTTTTTTATGACCGCATTTCGGACATTCAGCTTCATTAGTTAACGGATGTACTTCGGGTTCTTCTTCAACAGTTTCTATCTTCTTTTTTTCTTTAAGAACTTCTTTGATTTTAATAGGTTCTTTTTGTTTGTTTGAATATCCACAAGAACATTTCATAACTACTTTATTTCCGTCTTTAACAGGAAGTAAGATTGAACCGCATTTTGGGCAAAACATCATTTTAACTGAATAACCTCTTTATACCGTCTAGTTTTAATAAATCTAATAAATCCACAAACCAAATTTTTATATAACCCAGGTAAGGTATTTTAAACATTGCTTTTCCAATAATTCTGTCCTTGCTAATTTTATCTTCAAAATACAGTACTGTTGGGTTGTGATCTCCTTTTGTTGTAAAATAATATTCTTCATCTTCAGACCATTTTTTAATTACTCTATGAATTACGGGGTCTGGTCTGTCTGTTCTATAAACAATGACATCACCAAGTTTAATATCTTTAGGATTTTTTCCTAACAAAACAATTATGTCGCCGGTATTAAACCCATTTTTGAAAGGATAGTTTTGGAATTCAAGTTTGTTAATGTTGTATTTACGATAAAACTCTCCGCAAGTATTCCAATAATCATTAAAATTATTTTCGTATTTATCTGGGGTTATTCCACAGATACTTCCTTGTGTCAAAGAATGTTCCATGCTGCCAGATACAACAGCAACAACAGGATGTGTTGTTCCTAATACAAGGCCAAGGCCAGGATAAATTAAGAATTTAATTATAACAAAAGCCAAAACAATATTAACAATCCATGACCAAATAGAATCATCTTCCCAGATAAACCACCATATTTTTTTCCAAGTTGTTTTTAAAGATTTTTTTTTATCATCATTATACATACCAACTCAAGCAAAAAATAGACTTATATAAACATTTGGGTTTTAAAGTGAAAACAATATAAGTGTGAAGTTTTTCCTTTTAATTATGAGATTTTGTCCAGGATGTGGTGCAGAAATTAAAAAAAAAGAAAGATATTGTGTAAATTGCAAACCAAAAGAAAACCTTAATGTTAGAAAAATTCATCTGAAAGTATGTTCATCATGCCATAAATACCTACATAAAAATAAATGGACTAAGTTTGAAAATTTGGAGAAAGCAATTATTAAAATAGCAAAGGACGCTGTAAAAGACAATATAAGAGAATTGTATTTTAAGCCAATCCTGCCAAAATTTGATTTTAAGCCAGGTATTAAAAAATATTTCGAGGTTGAGATATCAAGAAATGAAGATATATTTATAGTGCCTGGTAAATTAGAAATAAGCTATTGCAATAATTGTGCGAAGCAACAAGGAGACTATTTTGAAGGAACTCTACAATTGAGGAATATTAATACAGATATATTAGAATTTATCAAACAATATCTGAAAGATAATAACATCTTTATCTCAAAAGAAAAAAAACTATCTAATGGTTTTGACATAACAGTTTCTGATAAAAAGAAAATACAAAATTTGGGCAGTATATTACATAAAAAGTATGGAGGCACATTAAAAATAAGTCCTCGTCTACATACCCGAGATAAACAGACAAGCAAAGATGTTTATAGAGTTAATGTGTATTATGAATCACCAAATTACAAAATTGGAGATGTCATAAGAGTTGATGATAAACTAGTTCTTGTGACAAAGATTAATAAAAATATTATAGGGAAGAACCTTGAAACAGGCAAACATAGTTCTGTTAATTTAGGTAATAAAGAATATGAGATATTACAGCCAAGAAAAACAACAGTTTCAAAAATACATCCGAATATAGAAGTACTAGATCCTGATACTTACCAAAGTGTATCTATTAATAATTCTAAAACTGTTAAACAAGGAGAAAAAGTTAAAATTGTTAATGACCATGGCTTATTTTATATAATTTAATATTTCTCAATACTAGTCTGGCCTTTACGCTTGCCTTTACTTACTTTCTTTATTTTCTCGCCGACTTGTTCTTTTAAGTTTAGAGCTGTTTTTCTTCCAAGTAATTGTGTTAGTTTAACGATATCTGTTTTTTTGATATCTCCAATATTTTTTATTCCATTTCTATATAATTTACGGGCTCTTACCCTGCCAATATTTTTTATTCTGGCTAAGGGTATTAGTTCTTCTTTTATTCCTTTATCTAACCTGAACCTAGTTTTTCGAATGTGTTTAATTATATTCCTAAAATTAAGTAAATTAGCTAATTCTTCAGCAGCATATAAAATCCAGTCACACAGATTTTTCTTAGTATGTAATATTCCAGGGGGAATGATCTTAAATTTTTCCAGAATATAGTCCTCATCCTTTTCATTCATCCAATCATTTAAAGCAAGACTTAGTTTTATAGAACTTAAAAACTTATCATATTCTGGTTCGAATACACTAGGCTCAAAAATAATCAATTCTGAGCTCAAGTCTCCTAATTCAGATTCTATCTTATCTATTTCATTTTTATAAACTGTGGGCAACGGTCTAAGTTCCAAGGTTGAACATGCCATTTGTATATAGGAAAATTCAGTAGTTCTTTTTTGGCTGGCTCTTCGTAATGCTGTTATTATATAGAAAGCTGTGTAAGGATCAATGTAAAGTTCTGAAACTCTCTGACCAAGTTTAGTTGTTTCAATTCTATCTTCATTTTTTGAAAAAGAATTTGCAGAGACAAAATCTTCTTTACTAGTGCTTTTGATAAATTCCCATTCTTCTAGATATTTTAGAATTTTTTCTATCTTGTTTTCAATATCAGCCATATCACCATATTGTTTACCATAAAATGTTCTGCTAAAAAACTCGACCAAATCATTTTTTGATTTTGCAAAGCCTGTTGCTATTAAGCTTAAACAATACATTCTTAATACAGGCTCTACAGCTAACTTTGACAGGATTTTTTCAGGCGGCGCCTTAATGAATCTATTTAAAATTTCTTCCCTATCACTTTCATTAGCGGCAATGCAAATAGCCTCACCATATTCATCATTAAAATCAGGTCTTCCGGCTCTGCCAGCCATCTGGTGATATTCTAGTGTTGGTATATACTGCATGCCCCATCTTCCGCCATATCTTTTTAAATTACGAATAACAGCTCTAAAAGCCGGCATATTAATACCAAAAGCTAGTGTTGGTGTAGAACAAATAACTTTAATTATTCCAGCTCTAAAATTGTCTTCTATTAATTTTCTCTGTTGACTTACAAGACCAGCATGATGAAATGCACTGCCTTTTTTAACACAAGCAGCTAATCTCTTGCATTGTTTAGTTGGACTTGATAATACTTTTAAGATTTTTTCAGACAATTCTTCTAATTTTTTATCTGACTTTAATTTATAAGATATTTTTTCAGCGGTAGACTCTGCAGATTTTCTTGTGTTGCAAAATACAAGAGCTTGTTTTTTTAATTCAATTGTATCTAAAATTATATTTATAGAAGGACTATCTGTTATTTCTTTTATAGTTAGTTTTTTCATTTAAAATTTAGAAAGTGTAGATTTTTATAAACTTATTTTTATGTAATTCACTGGACATTTTGTTGTGAAGTATTTAAATAGTTTACATATTAATTTTCACAGAAAGTACTAATCTAAAATGAAAATTAATCGCAAATCAATTATCACACCAGAGCTAGTCCAGAAATTTATTACTCCTAATAAAAAAGGTTTAACATTAAGAGAGATAGCAGAAATAGAATCTGTGTCGCCCAACACTGTAAAAAAATATCTTGTTCTTAACGGAGAGAAAATCAGAACTTTAAATTTAGTGTATAACCTTAAAAAAAGAGATGATAGATTAATTGGTCTTTATGTTGGTATATGGTGTGGTGATGGGACACAATATAAAGACAGACATTGCTTTACAATTAAACTTTGTTGTCATTCTAAAGATAAAGAATTAATTGGATTTTATCAAAATCTTCTACTAAATTTATTTGGGAAAACATCAAAAACAATTAGTGAGAAAAGAAATCGGTCGATGGTTAGATTTTATTCTAAGTTTATTTTTAATTTTATTGATCAATATGTTACATATGAAGAAAATAAAACACATTCCGTCAGATTAAAAAACAGTATAAGTTCCTATTCTGATGAATTTCTAGATGGATTTTTGCTTGGATTAATGCTTAGTGATGGCTATCTGAAAGATAAATTTAGATTTAATGTTACTTCACCAGGATTATCTCTAAATATGATGAACTTGTTGAATAAGTACCAATATTCTCCCAAAATTTATACACACAACAGAAAAAAATTAGGATGGAAGAACTTACAAATGATTTCTTTAAATAAAAAAGAAAGTCAAAAAATGCTGTTTAGACTTAATCAAATCTTAAAAGAAGTTGGATATGTTGGATATTATAAGGGATTTAATAAAATTAAAGGATATGAGGAAAAATATGGGCCCGAGCGGATTTGAACCGCCGACTTCGAGAGAAAGTTCCTCTTCTTTCTTCACCCGATCGCTGACTGAAAAGTCAGTTATCAGTCGGGCACTCCACCAGACTAAGCTACAGGCCCATATGGGGCGACGGGAATTTGAATCCCGGACACCACGGTTTCTTAATCATTGGGTACAATCCAATGGTGATGCTTCAGCCGTGTGCTCTCCCAGGCTGAGCTATCGCCCCATTATGAGATGTGAAAACTCGGAGAATTTATAAAACTTATTGATTACCTAAATAAAAAATGATGACACAAAACCATTTGTTAATGGGAGCAGTTATTGGTTTATATATAAGTAACCCATATCTTGTTGCAGTATTAGCAGTTGCATCTCATTTTATCATGGATCTGTTTCCTTTTTACATATTAAATGGTAAATCTGGGGAAAGTACTAAAGAATTTTATAACTCATTAACGAAAGATGTCAAATATTTCACAAGACTGGTGATGGCATTACAACTTATTCTAATAATTTTTGTTTTCATTGTTTTATATCAGACAGGCCAATTATTTTTAAGAAATGTTCAGATAGGAATGTTTTTTGCTTTGCTCCCAGATATTTTAAAACAAATTTTTCTTTATGTTTTTAAGATAAACTGGAGGCACCATGATCTTTTCATTAAAATACCAAGAGATTATCATACTATTATTCATACATTGACTACTATTGGTTTATTAGCAATGTTAGTTCTAGGTTAAGAAAAGCCTCCGAAGGAAGTAGAACTCTCAGTACAATTATAAAGGGTAAAAAATATTATAAGTTAAAGTTTAACTAATTGGGCTTTTCAAAAAATTTATATACAGATAAACTAAAGAAAGATTTGGTGATTAACATGAAAAACAAATCTGCAAAATTTGCTACCAATGCTACTGTAGCCGCTTTAATATTAAATATTATTGCTAGTTTAGCCGCATTTTTTGGTATCTTAAGTTTATTGGCAAGTATAGCTGGAATCATATTTGGAATAAAAGGAATAAAAGAATTTAAAGAAGATAATTCAAAAGGAGGAAAAGGTTGGAGTATTGCAGCTATAATAATCTCAGTATGGATGTTGATTGTTGCTCTTTTCCGTATAATGCACACTTTTCTATTTTATTTTTAATTTTTATATTTGAAGAATTCATTTTTTTTATTTTACATGTAAATAAAGTTTATATATCATTATTCCAAGTGCTAAAGCGAATATAAAAGCAACTATTATGTTTAAAATTCCAAGCCCTTTATATGCTATTGAACAAAAGATAGTTGGATCATTACCATATGTTGAAGTACAAAAATTTCCCCTAAATAGAGTAATACCTTCTTTTGTTAAAGCTAGAAACACCAATATTAATCCAAGAAATAATCCTAAAATAGCTCCAATATATTTTATTCTTTTCACAATAATAACAAGTAAATATTAAATATAAATAATTTTCCATATATAGACGAGAAAATAACAAGCCTCCGGAGGGAATTGAACCCTCGACCTGCGGATTTCCTTTGCGATATACAAGTCCGCCGCAATAGCCGCTATGCTACGGAGGCATACAGGCTAGAATTAAATCTGCATTTAAAAAAATTTCTTATAAAAGAGATAGTTTTAGAACCACTGCTTTTCAGGTTCCATTGGCTTTCTTGTTTCTGCTCCCCTAGTTATGTTCATGAAAAATTTAAGGTCTTCAACAAACCTTTCAGAGAATCTTCTTAATTCAATCTCTTGTTCTCTTACTCTTTGTTTGTATATCATCCTTGGAAAAAAATCTTCTAAAATGCTTAGAATAGGATGATTTTTGAACCAGTTATGAATATCCATTTCTAATACAGAGTTAAACCATAATATAAACTCTCCCACATAAGGCTTGATTTTTTTCCCTTTGTACATGATTTCGACACGTTTCATGTTTGTGGTTAAGGCATCTATAAATAAACGTTGTCTAAAATATTGATGTGAGCCGCTCATACCGCCCGGACTTTTCTGGAGGCGCCACCACCACCTTATCTCTTTATGATTGTCTTTGTCACGATATTCACCGTAAAAGTTTTCAAACCATTTGTCACCTTCCAATGATTTCCAGCCTTCTTCACTTAAATAATGGTGCATGTACCTATAAACATTTTCTAAATGGACTAATTTCTCTTGTTTAATTTGTGTACTATAAACTAAAATATTAGATTCTTCCCAAGTTGCTTTATTATCATCACTATAAGGCGCCCAGTGTGTTTTTATACCTACTTTATCTTCTTTAGGGGTCCAAATAGTCATAACTATCATAAGAATGAACTATGTATATAAAATTTTCGGAAAAACGTATACTGGTAGAGAAATTTACTCTTTATAGAGATATGTTTTATATTTGATATTGTTTTTCTGGTAATTATGGTAAATTTTTGGCGTATTGTTAATGGTGTTATTAAAGAGGCAGATATATTATTGTTAGTAATTGATTCTAGGTTTCCTGAATTAACTAGGAATAAAGAGCTTGAACTTAAGATAAAAACAAAAGAAAAAAAGTTAATTTATGTTTTGAACAAATGTGATTTGATTAAAAAAAATGAGATCAACGTAATAAGTAAAGAATTCAAGCCTTGTGTTTTTGTTTCTAGTAAAAACAAATTGGGAGGCACTTTATTATTCAAGAAGATAATGCAGTTATCAAGAGGAGAAAAGTGTGTTGTTGGAGTATTGGGATATCCTAATACGGGAAAAAGTTCCATCATTAATTTATTAAAAGGAAAAAAATCTGCTTCTGTAAGCAGCCAATCTGGTCATACTAGGGGAATTCAGTTTGTTAGCGCAAAAGGTAAACTGAAACTAATTGATACACCAGGAGTATTACAATTTCAAGAAAAAGATTTGCTTAAACAAGTTATAATTGGAGCTTATAATCCGCAGCACCTTAAAGAGCCTGATTATTATGCAATGCATATTGTAGAAAAATTTCCTGAATTATTTGAAAAATATTATAATATAAAATATGAAAATGATGCTTATGACTTCTTAGAAAAAGCTGCTTTAAAGAAAAACATACTTAAGAAAGGCAGCGAACCAGATATTCCAAGATTCTCCAGACAGTTATTATATGACTGGCAGAAAGGTAAAATTCATGAGAATTATTTAGAATAAGCGAGGGGAGGGACTCGAACCCTCGATCGTCGGGATCTACATTTCATTGCATAACGCTCATCATCCCGATGAATTTGCAGCCGACTGCTTACTATACCAACAGTTTTAAAAGAAAAAACTATTGATATCTTAGCCGCTTGGCGACCCCCGCTGATTTTTTTGGAATATAATATCCATTTTCTTTAAAAAAAACCGTACTTACTTAAATTCTTTATGGTGTTAAAACCAATTTCACTATTCCATTTATCTAACATCCCTTTTCCACTTAATAGAAATCCAAAAGTAATATTATTTCCTTGTCTTCTAATACAAAACCTAAATCCTTGGTTGGAAAAAATTGTTTTTAGTTGTTCCAATAATATGGGACTTGATGATTTGATTTCTATTCTTGGATAAGTATGTCTTTTTTTATATGAATATCTAGAAAAATAAAGAGAACCGTCTGTTTCAAATAGACCTCTTATAATATGTTTTGAATAGTTCCAATTCAGGAACTTTTTTGGGATTTCTGTTGAAAAGGTCTTTGGGCTTGATTTTAAGCCTATTTCTTTAATAAGAAAGTCTAAAAAGCGTTTGTTATATGTGTATAATTTTAGACCTTGTCCAATTTTTTCTTTTTTAATTCTGATTCTTGGTTTTTATTTGTAAATGTATGAATAAAAGTAGATATTCTTTTATAATATTCTAGTTCATTAACATTTCCAGTTATTTCTAACATATAAACTCTCTGAGATTTATTATAATAAATACAACCATCTCCAAGAATTATCCCGATTAATTCATACAAATTTATTGGTTTTAATTTATCTTGGATTTCTTGTGAATCTTTCATAAACAAATCACTTTTATTTTACATTATTCTATTGAGTGATTTAGTTTAAATAGTTCACACAGAAATGTCCAGTGAGAAAAAAGTGGACCAGGGAGGATTTGAACCCCCGATATTCTGCTTACTCTCCATTTGGATAGAAGGCAGACGCCTTATCCAGACTAGGCCACTGGTCCGCATAAACAGAGAATAAGTGAATTCTTTTTAAATATTTATATTATTAAGGAAGCCAAGACTTAGGATTCTTTAATTTTTTTGGCAGATAATCAGAAATAACAAAGTTAAGACCATGTTTAGCTAATGCCTGTTGCTCTGCTCTTTTCTTTAATTTAGCCATTTCTATTAATGCTTTTTGCCACAGCTTATGATGTTTCACGAATGGATCATTCTTAATACCGTCTTTAATTCTTTTAATGTCAACATCTTTTAACGGATGTGTAGGCAGTTTATATTCTAAAATATCATTAGTAGTTATTCCGATAAATTTTGCATTGGGAACACAAAAATATTTGTTAATATGAGCAGCATTTCCACTACCGACTTTTAGTGTTCTATAAATGTTAAGGTAACCGTAAGGGTCACCGTCTGTAAAAACAAAAACAGGTATATTTTTACTATCACTTAATCTTCTTATAAAACGTCTACAAGCTCTTGTTGGCACACCTCCCATACTTATCAAGATACATTTAGCTTTTTTCCAATAGTTATGTTTTACTAATCTTTGGAACATACCTGCAGTTTCTATTGCCAATATAAATTTTGCGTCTGTCTCAAATTTCAAATGCTCCACGCTAATAGGAATTGAATATGCGCCGCTACCAAATTTAGTGCAATTAATACGGATTTCTTTTTTTGTATCTGGGTCTTGGTCTATAACGATTAAACGGCCGGCAACGTCACCACCTTTTTCTTCTGGAATAAAGCCAAGCTGCTCTCTATTTACCATAAACATTGATTCAACATCATCCATAACAGAATCAGATTCTTGTTGTGCTTTAAAACGGGCATCACCCCAATTTTTGCTAACATAATACGCTTCTCTTTTAGTGGCTATATCATCTGTCTCAACTAATTCTTTTGACAGAGACATCATTTTTAAGGTCTGAGCAAACGTTTTAATAGTGGAAGCTGTTAAAGTACGTTTTTTGAACTTGTTATTCATCTGAAAATATCCTTCTTTTTCATTATACACAACATTAGATAGTGAACGTAAGGGCATACTTACCTCAGGTTTTTTCTCATTTACAATATCTGTGTAAATTTCAGTAGAGACATTCTTTATCTTTTCAGCTACCTTACTCATCTTCACTTCCCTCTTCAATATCCTCTTCAAATGAATCTATGTCAACTTCTACTCGTTCACGTTTTGGACCGAAATCTTGTTTTAATTTTTGTAATTCTTCTTTTTTTATGGAGCGAGATTTTTCTAAAACAACTTCTAAATGTTGTTCTAACCTGGCTTTTTCATTTTCATCTAATTTCAAGATTTCTTGCAATGCACTGCTGACATGTGGCAGATATTTTGATATGTAATCAACTTTTGTTAGTTCTTTGTGCAATCTTTTTTTCTTTCCCAAATATTTTCCAAGCTCGCGACCAACTTCCTGCAATGCTAATTTAATTTCTTTAATTATTTCTGGATAGTGCGCAATAGCTTCCTTTGCCTCACTAGTAAAAGGCACCCAGACAGACGCAATATGCACTAATATTATACATGGCCCCTGCGGGATACTTTTATTAGATTGTTTTAATCCATAACTTCTCCAGTTAGTCCTTGCAATAGATTTTGTAACTGCGCATGCGCCTTGTTGATATAATAGGGGAACTCTGTTAGCAAATCTTAGTATTTCAATGGAACTGTCTCCAGGCAGATTACCTCCATAGGCAATAGCAGCTTCAATAATGAATGGATTGCCTCTATACACTGATGGAGGTCTTGTTGTAGATGTATAGAATTCAGCATTAACTTCTTTTTTAAGGCCTTTCTCTATAAGATATTTGCCTATTGGTGAAATACAATCACTTGGAGGGTTCATTATCTTTGTTTTCTTAATACCCATCATCAATTTTTCTGCCATCTCTCGTTTTATTTTGCTGGGTTTTGTTGAGGGCAATATTAAAGCTTCCTGACATATTTGTTTAGCCGTGCCAGAACCGACACGAGAAAATTCATTAGTAAGAAACGCCTGTAATGTTCTATATTCTGTATAACGCAACATTTTCATTAATCTGCCAAGCTCAACACCGTAAGGATGAGGTTTAATTTCCCGAGGTTCTTTTGGCATTTCATTTGTGGCGCGGACAAACATAACTTGAGAACCTTTCGGTGGCTGGTATATAATAGTGCAATGAGGATTAATGATTGCTGTCTGCTTGATATATTCATCAACTGATTGTGCGCCCTTTATATAATACCCTTCAAGATCAATTTCTACACGAGTGCCGTGTTCCTTGTTCCATTCTCTCTCTTTATTAGACAAGATGATAGGTTTATTTTTTCTCGTGTCTAATCTTAACTCAAGTTCTATTGCAGGATGATTGGGCCCTATCTTAGAGATTATTTTGGCAGGCCTGCCTGTCGTCAACTGTCCGTACATAACACTGGCAGAAATACCAATGCCCTGCTGGCCTCTGCTCTGTTTCAAAGTATGAAATTTACTCCCGTATAATAATTTTGCAAATATTTTCGGGATTTGGTTTTTAACAATACCGGGACCGTTATCTTCAACAACCATTTTATAACGATCGTTGCCCATGTCAGTTAATTCAATAATTAGCTCAGGTAAAATATCTGCTTCTTCACACGCGTCTAAGGCATTATCCACAGCTTCTTTAACAGTTGTTAAAAGAGCTTTTTTTTTATTATCAAAACCTAATAAATGACGGTTTTTCTCGAAAAATTCGGCAATAGAAATATCACGCTGTTTTTTTGCTAGTTCAACTGCAATTGGCTTTTTCTTTGGTTTGCTAATTAAAGGCTCTTGAACAGATTTTTCCACTTGATTTTCTGTAAAAGAATCCAAATCCAATGTGTTTTGCATATACTTGCCAAAGCTGTAATAATATATAAAGCTTGCTGAAACATAACTAAAAAATATTTTTTAATGATTTAAACATAACTTTTAAAAATAAACTTTTTATTTAATATTAAATAAAGGTGATAATATGAAAAATATTGTTGTTGCTCCCATGGGAGATCATATGGATGCTTTATTTGTGGGAATAAGAGAATTTTCAACAGAGAAGGTCATTCTTATATCTGCCAACAGAATGAAAACTGAGGCAGAAAAAACTAAAAAAGATCTTGAGAGGTTTAAAATTCCTACACATATAATGATGGTGGATGGTGAGAGTGAAATTGAGATATGGGAAAACACGTTTAAAGCAATATCAGAGATTAAAAATTCTGAGGCAGATAAAGAAATCTTGATAAATGTAGCAACAGGCGATAAGACAACAAGGTGCGCAGCTACGAGTGCAGCTTTCGTTAACGGGTTAAAGGCGTTTGCAGTTGACAAGGATAAGACAATGATGTTGCCTGTCATGAAATTTAACTATTACAAATTAATCTCAGATAGAAAAATGGAAATCTTGAAATTTTTGCATGATAAAAATTGCTGTCAATCTTTAGAAGCGTTAAGCAAGAAAACAGGCATGAGCCTTCCTTTAATAAGCTATCATATTAATGGTAATCTAAAATCAGACGGTCTTAAAACAATGGGGTTGGTAGAAACTACAGAGGATAAAGGCCGTGTATCAGTTGATTTAAGCCCATTGGGAAGGATGATTGTTAGGGGGTATGTTAAACCGCCGACAAAATAAAATTACCATTTTTTAATTTCTTAAAAAACAGTTGTGTTTTTTTAGTTTTAAAAAATGTTTACCATTTTTTAATTTCTTTTTTTACTTCTTCATACCAATTATCTACTATGTTTTGCATTTTTTGTTTAATTTCTTCTTTATTTTTAATTTTGTAATGAAACATGTACCCGCCTTTGTGAAGGTTTTCTTGGTGTCTTGTTACAAGGTTTTTTTCACTTAATCTTTTTATAGCTTTTTGAACAGTAGTACGGTCTAAATTCATGATACTCCCGAGTTTAGATGTAATAAACCATTTATCTGTTTTAAGAAGGAACATAAAAACATTATACTCGGTTTTATTAAGTTCAAAGCTACATCTTAGCAAATCTTTAAATTCAATGTCTTGACATGCAAAACTTATCATTTAAAAAAAGATAAAATAAAAGAATTTTTAATTGTTTTTAATTTAAATTTAATAGCCTTTTTATTCGTTCTTGGTCAAAACCAACTACAACATTACCATTTATCTCAGCAACAGGGACCCCTCTTTGTCCTGAAATTCTAATCATTTCCATTGCTGCATTGTAGTCTGAATCAACCATAATATCCTCAAATTGTATATTATTTTCTCTTAAGAACTCCTTTAACATATTACAATAAGGACATGTTCGTGTTGAAAAAACTCTTATTCTATTCATTTGTAACCACCTCAAATCTTTATTTTGATATTTAATTTTTGTACTAATCTTGAAACTAAACTTTCTTTGTTTTGATTGGGCCAATCTTCATAACTAAGTGCTATATTAATCATCTTGTTTAAGCTGTCTTTGCTTGGTATACCCACATGACCTATCCTTCCATTATATTCATTGCTTGTAACAAATATTGTTGGTACACTTCTAACTTCTAATGATTTTGCTCTTTTTTGGCCTTTGCTGCTGTATGTACTAGTTTCAACAACTTTTACATCATTTCTCTCTGCAGATAATTCTTCTGCTACTCTCTTTGCAGCTGGACAATGCGGGCATGTCGGGCTTGTAAAAACTTCAATTTTTGCTCTGCTCATAATAAACACTAGTGACTACGGAAAGCACTACTATTTATAAATAAAACGAAGTAGTGAAAAAAAATAAGAAAAAAAAGAACTAATTTACTTTTGCAAGCTGGGCATCTATCACAGCTTTAAAGTTCTCAAATGGTTGTGCTCCTACTAATTTTTGTCCATTTATAAAGAAAGTTGGTGTTCCTGTTACTCCTCTTTGCCTACCTTCTGCTAAGTCATTATTAACAACAGAAGCTTTATCACTATTATCAAGGCAACTATTAAATTTATCTGTGTTTAATCCTAAGTCAGCAGCGTATTGCTTTAAATTTGTAATTTCTAGTGCTCTTTGGTTTTGGAATAATTTATCATGATATTCTTTAAATTTTCCTTGGTCGCGGGCACATTCAGAAGCTTCTCCAGCTTTTTGAGCACGCGGATGAATACTTGTCAATGGAAAATGTTTATACACAAACTCAACTTGATCACCATATTCATCTAATATTCTGTCTACAGTTGGAAATGCTCTCCCACAGAACGGACATTCAAAATCAGAGAATTCTTCTATAACAACTTTACTGGTGCCACCTGTTTTGACACTTGGTGTGGTGTCTGCTTTCATCAAAGAATTAATTGCATCTGTCAATGCAGCTTTTACTTGTGCATTACTTTCTTTATCCCTTAATTTAGACAAATCAGTTATTACAGAATCCAGGTTATTACTTCTAAAGCCATTTGTAAATATTGACAATACTAATAATATGCCTAAAACAAATGCCGAATATTTCCAAATATTATTTGATGTTTTTTGTGTTTTTTTATATTTTGACTTTTTTGCCATTTTATTACCTCAAGTTTATTTTATTAATTAGAATAAATCAGAACGAAGAGCTGAAATATATATATTACGTGTGTTTAATCATTAAATGAAAAATTTAATCAAGAGAATAAAACTTACTTTTTCTTAGTTGTTTTTTTCTTTACAACTTTTTTAACTGTTTTTTTCTTTTCAGAATCTTTCTTTTTTCTATTCTTACAATCTTCACAGTAAAGTGAGCCAGCATATCTTGGGTAGAACACGTTTCCACAAATTAAACATTTTTTTCGTACTTTATAGAGTTTTGCCATTTTTAATTGGAAAAAACAACATATTTTAAAAGGTTACGGAGATTTTTGACACACATGCCTTATTTAAATATTTCTTATTGCTTTAGAATAATATCACAATGTGCAATTAATTTTTTGTGCAATTACTTCTAAAGGTAGTTTACCAGATTGTTTTGTACCTTCCGGAAATTCCCATGTGGGTGTTCCCTGTATGCCTTGGCTTCTGCAAAATTCCGAAAAATATCTAATACCTCCTGGCGAACATTCAATATGGGCACCACCCTCCTCTAATATTTTAAATGAACTGCCAAAAGCTTTTTTTTGTTCAGAACAATGCGGGCACCACCACGCCGAATACATTTTAGTACCTGACTCAACTATACATTGTGCCAGCTGGTCATATTTACCAGGTTCTGTTTCTTTATTAGAAAAAATAAGAAAGGCAATTATTACAATAGCAATAAAACCAATTATATAGTAAAGTCTGTTAGATTTTTTTGCCATTTACCCACAACTCCCTGACGGAACATTAGTACCTCCACTAAGTTTAGTGTCACATTCTTCTAATTTATTATATTTACATAAGTTTGTTTTAACAGTTTCGGCATCTATCCCGCTGAACCTGTATTTATTGTTAACTAACCATGTTGGCGATGCGCTAAATTTAAGGGATTGAGCAATCTTAATGTCTTCCCTGAGTAAATCAGCGCCTTCCTCACTATCAAAACATTGTTGAACTGCAGTAATATCAATGTTATTTTCTTCAGCACAATCTTTCCAGCTAATTCCTTTCACACCTTTTGTACTTCTACAGTAAACATAGTCAAACCACTGTTCAGGATTGTTTTTCAGAACACATAACTGGATTATATCTTCGTCAACTTCGTATTGACCATGCAAACTATTAAATCCATCTCCTTGTTCACTTGCAATATAATGAATTTCAAATTCTAGATTATCAAAATTTTCTTTGACTTCTTTCAAAGCTTCAACAGCTTTCCTGCCGTATGGACAATCAGACATAATAAAGAGTTGTAAATTATTATCAAGTTTTTCTCTACATATTAAATTATCTTTACACTCGTCATCGTTGCAATCTATTAGACCGTCATTATCACGGTCGTCTTCATTGTTATCACATATCTCTGCTAACGGATTAAAAGAAGCACCAACTCTTAATGAATAATATTCTCCAACTTGTTCAAGATATCTTTGCACGTTTTGATAACCTTCCCCTTCTTTAACAGTTTCATCAAATAAAAAAACAGGTAAATATTGTAAGGATAAGTCATCAAACAAGTTTCTGCCTTCTTCATCTTCAAAGTCATATTCTCTAACTTGTAATCCTTGGAACAATCCTTTCAACTGATTTGTTAACCCGGAATATTGTTGACACTCCTTACATTTCTTATCATTTATTACTATAAGATTGACTTTAGCAGGTTCTGGAAGTTTTTCACATTCAGGATGTTCTCCAAGATTTTCACAGAGAGCTCGCATGAAAGACAAAGTGTCACGACCTCCTGAATATAATTGTCCGTTAAGGTACATAGTCGGACTACCTCTTGCATTAACAGACTCAGATTTTTTCACAGATTCAGATAATAAATTTTTACCTTCGTCACCTTCATAGCAAGTTTTTATTTTATCTACATTTAAGTCATTATCTTGTGCGCATTGTTCCCAGTTATTAGGAATTGCTCTAGTATCTTTATTCATACAAACAACCATATTCATATATTTATCAGGGTTATATTTGATAGCGCATAACTGTACAATATTGCCTTTAGTTTCTGACTCACCATGTAAACTTTGAAAATTACTGTCTCCTAAATCTGTTGATATAAAGTTTAATGAGAATTCCACTGAGTCCCCTAATTTATCTAAAACAGGTTTAATTGCGTCTTCAACTTGAGTTCCATAAGGACACTGGCTCATGACATAGAAATCTAGTTTAACTTTTTCACCACTATATCTAGTAGATTTTTGTATTAATGTTTTAGCTTCTGCTAAATATGAGAGGGCTTCTTTAATAGAATTTTTAGCTTCTTCAGAAATGTCTCGTGTTAATAACTGGTTTAGAGAAACTTCTACATTATCCAATGTGCTAAATTTGAAACCATTTGTATATATTGAAACAATGACTAAAAGCCCTAAAATTAAAGATAGAAATTTCCACATTACTGGATTTTCAACTTTTACCTTTTGTTTAGTTTTGTGAGCAGTTTTTTTTGTTTTTGATTTTTTAACTTTCTTTATTGGCCGTGATTTTTTTGAAACCATAAAAACAACACCTCTCCATTAACATTCTGTTTTTGAAATATCCTTAATATTAAATATGTTATGGTAATCAGCGTTGTCCCAAATCTTTATTTTTATAATTTTTTTATTGTTTTAGTGTAGCCACAGGTGTATCAATTCTGACGAAACTTGTACAGCGGCACACACATCTTTTGCATCAAAGTGATTCTTTGGACAGCGCCACGGCAACCAATAAATTTTTATATTGTTTTTCCTCTCATAGCTATATGTGGGGGTTTATAACAACTATATTTACAAATAAGATTGTCATCAGCGTCATAATATCTTATCTACTTGCAAGCATAATTAAAGTTTTTTTTAATTATCTAGCATATGATGAATGGGACTTTATGGTCTTTTTCAGGACAGGAGGCATGCCTTCTTCCCATACTGCTACTGTAAGCGCAATGACAGCTTCTATTTACTTTTTAGAAGGCTTTTCTAACTTATTTTTCATAAGTCTGATAATTAGTTCTATCATTGTGTCAGATGCTGTTGGTATCAGGCGCGCAGCAGGTAAACAAGCCTATGTATTAAATAAGATGGTTGAAGAGTTCAAATATTTCAAGAAATTCAGAACTAAAAGGCTATATGAATTATTGGGACATACGCCAAAACAAGCCCTTGCAGGTTTGGTTTTAGGCATATTGGTTGCAAAATTCGTTTTTTCTTTCTAAAACACTATGTAAAGAATTAGCCCTAAAACAAGATAGATTATGTTTTCCCATAATACCTTATTTAGCCTGGAGAGTAACTTTCTTTTTTCAAATTTTACTGATAAAATTGAAGCAGAAATTATCCCAAATATGAATATTAGCATGCTAAGGATAGCTGAGTAATTACTTAACCTTGTCTCAAAAATAACCACAGAAAAAAATCCATAATATAGCAAGTTTGTATTAATGAATTTCATTCTTTTATCCCAAACAAAAGTGAAACCAGTAAAGAATATAGCCAATGCAACAGGAATTATTGGAAATATATTGAGATATGTCAAAAAAAAGTATATAATAAAGCCAAAAATGATTGGTTTAACAATCTGGAAATATCTCTTTCCAGTTTTTATCTCGGGTTTTGCCATGTAAGATATAATAACACCGATGGCTAACCCCAGATAGCTTACTGTAAGAAGCAGCACATATCGGGTAAAATTATCCATAAACCTTAATTTAGATAATGGATATTTATAATTTATCAAATCTTCTTCAAATATTGTAAGATATAACTTATTAACTCTTCTTTAGATGCTATGTTAAATTGGATAGAGCCTGCGGCATCATGACCCCCTCCATTAATTAAGGCATGCGGAAACTTTTGTTTTAATTCATTTATCAAGTCAACACCTTTAAAGTTTATCTTATCAGCCCTGTAACTGATAGAATCTGGTGTCTCAACAAATGTTATCCGTGGTCCAGATTCCAAATCAGTAACTATTCTGGCTAACTTTGAAGATGCATAATCATAAAAACCAACATCTCTATTTATTCGCAATAATTTAAATTTATTATAATTAGTTATTTTTACGTATTTTTTTGCAGCTATCTTTATTTTATTAAACTCTTTCTGAATGTTTTTGTACATTAAATTTATCATTATTAAATTTCTTTTACTGGGAAAAAACAAATCATCAAAGAATTTATTTTTAGCAGGAAATCTTAAATAATAAAGTTCATGATCTATAACAACAGACCATTTCTCAAGTTCTTTTTCTGAAAAACCAGATACTTTAACGTAAGCATCAACATCTTTACCAGAAGATTTATCAGCAATTGCGGATAACGCAGGCAAATGTTTTACTCCAGTTAATAATGGATTTAAAAATCTAGACAGTTCTACTGCTAGAATGCCAGCATTCAGGTTTGAGTCTAAACCATAAGCATGTGGATTAAGAAATTTTAATGCCATTTCTTTATTAGCATTGTCATATCTATGGTGGTCTAAAATAATGAAATCAATATTGTAATTATGTAGTCTCTTTATAGCTTTAATACTTTGTTCATTTGAACCTAAATCCGTCAATATGATTAAAGGCGCTTTATTATTATAACTGGACAAATAATTGCTTAAGTCGTGCAAGGCATCAATGTAATTATAATAAGGGCTTCTGCATGGACTTCTTGTTAAATAATAATGCGTCTTATTGTCTTTTATTAAAGGTTCAATGGCTCTCTCTAATATAAGACCTGCTGTATAACCGTCAACATCATCATGATGCCTTATTATGATGGGTCTTTTTTCAGAAATAGCTTTCTTTATTATTGAACTAGTTTCCTGGAATATACTATGTAATTTTTCTAAATTATTTGATTTTATAAGAAATTTCATTTATATTCACGCTTTCCAAAATCCTGCCACGAACTATGACCGAAATGTATCAATAAGTCAACACCAAGTCTTTTTACTTCTAATGGTAAATCACAGCTTCCGTAGCATGAGCCGCCCCATATAATAACCTGGGCATTAGTTTCTTTTTCAATAGTTTTCTGAATCTCAGAAGCTTTAGGTTTTATTCCATCTGGCAGATGCAAGCAGACAGTTTTTGCTTTATGTTTTTTAATTTCTTTTACAATATTTTCAATTTCAAGATTATACATTTATTTTAAGAATGAGACTATATTTTAAAAAATTAATCGTTTATAATATCAAGGGCGTCATCATCTTCACTTTTCTTCCATTTCTTACCGTTTTGACTGCATTTTGGTATGTCCATAAAATACGTTGTATTGGTTTTTGATCGTCTTATGCGAGCCATTTTCAATAACTTAAAAATAAGTCATCCATCTCTTCTTCTGAAAGATTTTTGCTGTTAATTGTTGAGGAAAAGCTCCTCTTTTTTCTAGCTGAAAATCTCTTCAATTTATCTAAAATTTCAGTATCTTTGTCATACATTTTTCTCACTTTAAGTTTACAGGCGCAAGAGTTATTCTTGTGGGTGGGGTGATAGAAACGGCTCTTACGCCCGATGTACTTACTAAATAGTAGTTAGAAGTGTTATATAAATGTTTCGTTTTTTAACTATTCTGAAGTGATAACTTTCTTTAGAAGATTTCATTACTTAGAATAAGGGAATCTCATATGTTTTTTACAATTTTTACACGTATAGACAACTTTTTGATTGGTTAATCTGATTGTACAATTAACAGAAGGAACAAGGTAAGTGTAACAATGTTTACAAAATCTCCTTTTAAGTTCTTTAGGAATCTTGATTTTATATTTCATGGCAATTTTTCTCGCTATTTGGATATATCTGTTGGAAAATTCTGGCGATTTCTTAAATGTTAACTCTGCCTGCTCAAATAATTCGTGGATTCTTTCAATAGCGATATCTCTATGGATTTTAGGCTTTTTTTTGTGATGCTGCTTCATATTTGCTAGTAATGAATGTTATTTTAAGAACTTAACGCAATCTTTTAATATAACTGTGTTTTGTGCTGTTTATTAGGATAACCATGAATTTTTTTAAAAGATTGTTTTCTAGGAAGCCAGAAGATTTGACTTTGAAGCAGATAGAACTAGAAGATTGGTTAGAAGAAAATTCTGAAGACTTGTTAAAAGAAATCAATCATAATATCAAAAAAAAGTTTAGTGAGATTGAAAAGACAAAGACAGAGTTAATGAGCAAATTATCTAAACTAGGAAAAGCCGAGTTGTTAAATCCAGATATCCCAGAAAGAGAAAAACACATTATGCACGGGAACAGATTAAATTACATACAAAAAACAGAATCATTCCTTGAAACTATTAAATTGCCAGAACTTGATTATGATGTCATTAATGATTTTTGTATTGGTTTTGGGGCACAGTTAAAAGAGTTTAACCAACATACAAGCAAAGGGTATTTTGTCTTAACAAATTTTTTTGACAAGGAGATGAAAGAAATTGCCTTCCTTATTAAAAACCTTGAAACTAATATTATTAGTATTATTAATATATTAAAGGATAAGCGGATAAAACAATTTAAGTTATTATCTAAGAAAATAAGGGAATTAAACGAGTTAAACCTTAATAAAGAAAAACTTTCTAAAGACTTGCTTAGGTTAGAAGATGAACTTGAAAATGCCGAAACTCGAAAAGCTAGATTACAAGAAAAAGTTCAATCATTGAAAGATAGCAAGGATTTTAATGATTTCTATAAATTTGAAAAACAAAGACTGGATATTGAAAAAGAAATCAATGAGTTAAGGTTTAAATTTAATAATTCAATCAAAGCAATAGACAAAGTGCTGAGAAAATATATGCATTCCTCCTTAAAAAAAGATTTTATCTCGCATTATCTAGAACAGCCATTGCATGCACTTGAAAAAGACAATAAGTTTGAAATCTTGGACATATTAAACAGATTGAAGCAAGAGATGAATAAAGGACATATAGAAATCAAAGAAAAACAAAAACACAAAATTTTAAGACAAATACAAAAAATTACTAAAGACTATCTTGTGAAAATTAAAACTAGATTTGAAGAGCTAAAAAATGAGAAAAAAAAGGTTAATGATAAGATGGAAAGATTAAACATTATAATGGATTATAAGGAATTACAGTACCAGGCAGAACATATACATAATAAAATTTTGAAACTAACTGAGCAAATTACAGAGAAAAAGGATCAAATCTTTAACTTAAATATTATTCAGAAAACTAAACAGTTGGAAAAAGCTCTTTCTGATTTTTCAGGTTATAATATCAGAATAAAATAGCCCCGCCAGGAAAGATAATCCCGACTAAAGTGCGAGATTATCGACCAAGCAGGTCTATTCGTTTCACTCATAGCCCCGCCAGGACTTTCGCAAACCCTAACCGAGGTGAATTCAAGCTTTAGCTTGATATTCGCCATGTTTTCGTTAACGTTTTAGTGAGCGTTTGCGAACGGTTAAAAGGTTAATTCGAACCTGGGTCCTCAGGTGTCTCTCCTTTTTTCAAGGACCAGAGCCTAAGATGATTGGCCTCTACACTACGGGGCTATATCTTATACAACAGAATTAGTTAAATTATAAAAATATTATTTTTTAGAAGTTTTCTTAGTTACTTTTTTCTTTGCAGCTTTCTTAACAGCTTTTTCCTCTGTTTTCTTAGCTGATTTCTTTTCTTTTGCTTCAGGCTTTTTCTCTTTCTTTAGGTCCTTAACTTCTTCTTTCAGATCCTTAAGTTCTTTTTTCTTAATTTCAATTTTAGGCTCTTTTATATTATCCAAGTCAATTTCTTCTTTTTTTTCTGCAGTTTCTTCTTTTACAGGTTTAACAGCTTTTTTTCCAACAGTTGGTTGTATAGAAGCAAGCTTTTCTAAAACCCTAATCTGGAGATTCTTTATGGGATAAATTTTGTTCAGATTTGTTTTTAATTCTTTCTGCAGTCTGTGTTTTATGACCATGTTAAATAATTCTTCATACGATGTTTTCTTGATCAAATCAATTAACTCTTTTTTTAATTTGGCTCTTAACGCGTACTCAACAGATCTGCTAACCTTTTCCCTTGTCAATAAAAATGGTTTTATTCGGACTGTAATATTATCTTTGGTATTTGTCATTAAAGAAAGATCAATTCTAGTCATCCGTCTCCTGACAAACCTTTTGATAGTGGCAGGCGAGAATTCATAGCCGCATATTCTTGTAATAAGTGTGTTGTCTTTTACACCAGAAATTTCAAATTTCACGCTTGCAGATTGGCTTTTCATATCGCCAGTAAGCTGCATCAAATTAACAGTGACATTCCTGCCTACTGCTGCATTAATATCACTTAGATAAGATTCACCTATTGGCTTTTCCCCCATTAGTTTAGGGCTGATGATAGAAAACCAACGTTTCTTTTTACTTTGTTTCAGGGTTTTACTTAGCTTAGCCATAACAATTTTGGATTTAGAAATGATTTATAAAAGTTGTGAATTTCGAGTAAGAAATTTACATTTTTATACTCGAAAATATTAATATATTTTCTTTGGATAACTCTTGTGCACAGAATTATAATTGAAAAATTGTTGAATTTTTAATCTAATTTCAAATGTCTAGATTGACAACTTTCATTGCATTTTCTTGGATGTATTTTCTTCTCGGGGCAACATCTTCTCCCATTAAAGCAGAAAAAGCGTTATCAGCTTCAATTGCATCTTCAATAGTTACTCTTTTTAGGAATCTGCGTTCGGGGTTCATTGTTGTATTCCATAACTGGCTGGGGTTCATCTCTCCAAGGCCTTTATATCTTTGGATGTTAACGCCTTGCTTGCCTATTCTTTTTAGTATGGCATCTTTCTCTGCTTCATCCTGTGCATACTCTACTAAATTGCCTTTCTTCAACCTGTATAGAGGAGGAAGTGCAAGGTATATGTGCCCTTTTTCAATTAATGGTCTAAGATATCTAAAAAATAAGGTTAATAATAATATGGAGATATGACTGCCGTCAACGTCACTGTCTGTCATTATGATGATTTTGTGATATCTTAACTTTGATATGTCAAATTCTTCTTCTATCCCTACCCCCAATGCAGTTATTATGGTAACAATTTCATTATTTTTTAATATCTTGTTTAACCTGGCTTTTTCCACATTTAAAACTTTACCTCTTAACGGCAATATGGCTTGGAATTCTCTGTTGCGGGCTTGTTTTGCAGAGCCGCCTGCAGAGTCTCCCTCAACAATGTAAATTTCGCATTTACTAGGATCTTTCTCTGAACAATCCGCTAACTTACCAGGTAAGGTAGAACCTTCCAGTAATGTTTTTCTCCTTATTAAATCTCGCGCTTTCCTGGCCGCTTCTCTTGCACGGGCCGCGCTTAATGTTTTTTCAAGTATAAGTGAGGCGATTTTAGGGTTTTCTTCTAAAAAGGTAGATAATGCCTCACTTACTATTGAGTCAACGATACCTTTAACTTTACTATTTCCTAACTTGGTTTTTGTCTGACCCTCAAATTGAGGTTCCATTACTTTGACAGAAATGACAGCTGTTAACCCTTCACGGATATCATCACTGCTTAACTTTATTGCCTTAGGATAGTTTTTTTCAACATAAGTATTTATTGTCCTGGTCAATGCTGTTCTAAACCCTGATACATGTGTGCCTCCTTCAACAGTATTAATATTATTGACAAAACTAAATATATTACTTGTAAAGCCCATATTATACTGCATGGCAACCTCAACAATGGTATCGTTCTTTGCTTTTTCAAAATATATTGGCGGGTGCAAAGGGTTTTTGTTTTTGTTAAGATAACTAACAAATTGACTTAGGCCGCCTTCATACAAGAACTCTTTTTTTTCATCTGTCCTTTCATCAATTAGGGTTATTGAAACACCTTTGTTTAAGAAAGCTAACTCCCTCAGCCTTGAAGACAATATGTCAAACTGGAAATTTGTGTCCTCAAAAATCTCTTTATCAGGTAAAAAAGTAACCATTGTTCCAGTATTTGAGTCTTTGCCTACAATCTTTAATTTTGACAATGGCTTTCCCCGAGAATAACTTTGGGTATAAACTTTACCATCTTTTTTAACAAAAACATGTAGTTCTTTTGATAATGCATTTACAACAGAAAGACCAACACCATGAAGGCCTCCCGAGACCTTATAACTTTTTTTATCAAACTTACCGCCAGAATGTAATTTAGTCATAATTATTTCTAGGGCAGGTTTCTTATATTTAGGGTGGATATCTACAGGGATGCCGCGGCCGTTGTCAATAACAGAAACTTTTCCGTTTTTATGAATGACAACTTTTATTTTATCACAATAACCAGACATTGCTTCATCAACGCTGTTGTCAACAGCTTCATACACAAGATGATGCAGTCCCCTTACACCAGTTGAACCAATATACATGCCTGGTCTTTTTCTAATAGCGTCCAAACTAGCTAAAATTGTAATATCTTTCGCTGTATAACTTTTCTTACTCATTTTACTACTTTTTGATTAGTTTTTTTAAAAATAATTTTAACGAGAACATTTATTAATTTATCCTCTATAAAACTGAATTTTTCCATATATATAAATCTTTTGAATTTTTATCAAATTCAAAGCTCAGAAAAAATAAAAAATTTTTTCGAGGTCTCGGTTATAAGCAAGAAATCTAAACCTTTTTAAAATCAAAAGATTAACGCTATTTTTATGAAATTTCTAGATAAAATAAAAAAAGAATTGCAGCCTGATTTAACTGTAATAAAAAAAGTAAATGATTTTGTTGATAGTATTAATAAAGAAATTAAAAAACATAATGTAAAAGCAGTCTGTGTTACAGGGGGCAGTGTTGCTAAAAATACTTTTATTAAAGGGGATTTTGACGTTGATTTATTTGTGAAATTTAATCCTAAATACAATGATATCTCAACTTTATTAGGAAAAATCTTGAAAAAATTTAATCCTGAATTAGTTCATGGAAGCAGAGATTATTACCAGGTTAAAAAAGAATTAAACTATGAAATTGTACCTGTTTTAGATATAAAAGATCCAGATAAAGCAGAAAATGTTACAGATATGAGTCCATTTCATGTTGACTGGGTTAATAAAAATTTAAAAAAAGGTCAAGCAGATGAAATCAGATTAACAAAAAAATTTTGTAAAGTTATTAATGTGTATGGTGCAGAATCTTACATTAATGGTTTTTCAGGTCATGTTGTTGATATCCTTATAATATATTATGGCTCGTTCTTGAATTTGTTAAAGAAAAGCCAAAAATGGCAGCCAAAGGTAATAATAGATACAGAGCAACATTACAAAAATAAGAGGGATGTGCTGTTTAACATGAACCAGTCAAAGATAAAAGGGCCGATGATAGTTGTTGATCCTATCTTGAAAACAAGGAACGCGGCGTCTGCACTATCCTATGAAAAATTTGTCTTGTTCAAAAATAAAGCCAAGGAATTCCTAAAAAAACCATCACCAAAATATTTTGTAGAAGAAAAAATAGGCATTACCTCATTAAGAAAGAAATTCAAGAAAAACCTTTTCATTATAACCTTGAGAGCTAAATCTGGCAAGAAGGATGTGGTTGGCAGTAAAATATTGAAAGCTTATAAATTTATGAGAGATGAGTTAAAAAAGTTGGGTTTTGACATTAAGAATAGTGGGTGGGCATGGAACAATAAATACCGCGTTTTATATTGGTTTGTTTTTAAGGATTTAGAACTGCCTGCTACAAAAATAATAGATGGACCGCCATTAGATATGAAAGACCATGTTCAAATATTCAAAAAGAAATACAAAAAAACTTTTGTAAAAAAAGACAGGTTGTTTGCTGAAGTAAAAGCTAAATACAGAACAGTAGAAGAAAATATCAAAGAAATTTCCAAGAAAGATTATTTTAAAGAGAAGATTAAATTAATCAAAACAGAAAAATATATATAAATTATAATTGTATTTTTTATAGATGAGAAAATCTCAAATTTCTATTTTTGTCATCATCGGGATTATTGTCATAATAATAACAGGCTTTGTTGTTTATAAGATAAATCAAAATAGGTTAAAGCAATTACAATTAACTTTGCCAGAAAGAGATAAAATAAAGCCAGTACTTGAATATGTTGATACCTGCATTAAAGAAACAACTAATAATGCATTAACAAAGTTAGGAGATCAAGGTGTTATTTATCCGAATGTTTATCTTGCATCTAAAAATACTAAAATAGCGTATTTCTATTTTCAAGGAAAAAATTACTTTCCTGAGATGAATGAAATAAACAAACAAATTAGCCAATATGTAAAAGAAAATATTATGCAGTGTACAGGAGATTTTTCAGCAACAAAATTTGCAGTTGAAGACAATCCAAAAATAAGTGCAGAGTCTTTTTTTAAAGATGATTATATTAATGTTACACTTAATTATCCATTAACAATATTTACAGAAGGCAAAGAAATATCAGTAAAAGAATTTAGTGTAAATGTAAAAACAAATTTTTGTGACATATATAGAACAGCTAGAAACATTGTTTTGGAAACAAAAAGAAATCCAACTGAAATTAATTTAGAAAATATAGATTATGAAATTAAATTAACCAAAATTGATAAATCCACGTTAGTTTATGAATTAATAGATAATAATTATAGATATAGGTTTGCTGTTAAATATGAAATATAAATATATAATACTAATGTTGCTTGTACTTACAATAGTTTATGCAGAAACCACAGTAGAAAATTTCTTACCAGGAATTACTTTAAAGTATGGTAACAAAACAACAGTTATTGATGAGCCGGATATTATATATGTAGATGTTTTTCCGGAAAACTGCTCTAAACTGGGATTTGTCTACATGCCTGGTTATGGCTATGATTTTTTAAAAGAAACTATCCAGTTTACAGATTATGAAGGCTGGGCACTTGGCATAGCATATTCAAGGAATGACAACTTTGAATTTGCATTACAAGACATGACTATCTTTATAGAAGAAGCATCTAAACAAAAATTAACACCCATTATTAGAATACTTGGTAATAATTGGCAGCAGGAAGTTATGCCGGTTGATACTGTTGTTAATTTTATCAATAATCTTTCAAAAGCAACAAATAACCATATTACATATATTCAGATATGGGACAAGCCGAATATTATTTTTGGAGATAATAAAGCATTTGAAAATCCAAAAGATTATGCTGATTATATTGTCAATATTAAAAACAAATTAAATAACTCAGATATAAAGATAATAAGCGGTTCATTATCTTTGGGAAAGGCAGGTAAAGTAGGAGAGAATGACAGGATAGATGCTAATTCTTATTTATCCGGCTTATTAAACATCAATGAGTTTTGGCAGTCTATTAATTACTGGGGCAGTTCTGTGTATAACGCAAAAGTTAATGGTAAAGAAAATTGTATAACTTCTGAAAATATCGAGTTCTATAAAGACCAACAGCTATGTATGGACAATATTTACGGATACAGGTGGGAACTTGAAAAAATTAAGCAATCCACTAATAAAACTTTTGAGGTAATTTTAACAGAGATAGGTTATCCAATTAGCCTAGAAAATATGGGCAAAACTAAAGAATTGCTTTACTTAGTAAAAAGTGATCCTTATGTTAAATCTGGTTTAATTTTTATTGCAAACGGATGGGATGTGTGGCAGAACTCTGCCTGGTTTGACAAAGAAAACAGATCTTTATCCGGTTATGCCTATCAAATCTCTGATGCAGTCTGTAGCTAAACTTCCGTAAATATTTAATAAGTATTTTATTTATCTAATTATTAATGAAAAAAACTTATATGATTATCTTATTTTTAATAATTATTACAGCATGCACTAAATCATTTGAGGTGAAAAATATGCCAGAACTAAAAATAACAAGCATATTTGAAAATAACCAAAACATCCCTGTTAAATATACATGTGACGGCCAAGATATTAATCCCCTATTGTATATAAAAGGCCTGCCAAATGAAACTAAAAGCTTAGTCTTGATAATGGATGACCCAGATGCACCAATAGGTGTTTGGGATCATTGGGTTATTTGGAATATTCCTTTTATTAATATAATAGAGGAAAATACAGTTCCTGGTGAAGAAGGTCTTAATTCTTGGAATCGTAAAAAATATGGGGGTCCATGCCCGCCTTCTGGCACGCACAGGTATTTTTTCAAGGTTTACGCATTAGATACAATGCTGAGTATTTCTTCATCTTCCAGGAAAAAAGATGTGGAAAAAGCCATGAAAGGGCATGTTTTAGCAAAAGGCCAATTAATGGGGCTTTACTCGAGAAAATAATTTTTTAGGTAAATGGCCTTATAATTGTATATAATAAGTTTAGCAGAGGCAGGTATAAAAACATATTTATTATTAACTGTGAAAAATGTATTCCAATTACTCTAACAAGGTTGCCTGTTACCATGTAAAACCAAGTTGAAGACACAATCACTTTTATTATAATAATAATTAAAAAAGCAGAAGGCCATGTTAAGTTGTAATAACTGCCAAGTACACCGCATACTGTTGCAAATACTGTTGCAATTGTTACAGTAGATACTGAGTTAAAAGAAAATCTCAGAATAGCATATGAAATGCCGCCTACGAATAATGCGTATAATAACCCTGCTAAAGGCCCAAAAACATAGCCCATAAAGCAGGATGTTGCAACATAACAGCTTATGTCTATATATTCAAGCTTAACAGAAAATTGTAATATTAAAAAAGTAGCAACAGCAAACAATGTTGTTAAAGCAATACCAATTATGAAATAGGACCATAATATTAACATAAGCAGAATTAATATTACTACTAAAACAATCCTAATCTTCTTTTGATTTGGTTTCTTTTTTCTAGATTTCTTCATTAAATTAGCAGATATGCTTTATAGATATTTATTTTTTTCTTACCAAAAATATTTATACTAATCTTTGTTAGCTTCTGCTTATGTTTACAGAGCTGACTAATTTAATCTTACAAGGCATTCGGACGCACGGCATTCTAGCTGTTATTATAGGAGTGGCAATTGAAACTATTATCGTTCCTTTACCAAGTCCTTTGATAGTTATGGCAGCCGGTTATATCTTAATACCACAGAGTTCTATAACTAATGTTTTGTTTAATGCACTATGGATATCTGTTATAGCGGGATTGGCCCAGACTATCGGAAGTTATTTATTATATTTTATTGGGTATTACGGAGGCAAGCCTTTTATTGAGAAATATGAAAAGTATCATGGTGTTTCATGGACAGATATTAAAACATTCCAGAAAAAATTTAGTAAAGGAAGAAAGGAAGACGTTACATTATTTATTTTAAGATCATTGCCGATAATGCCTCTTTCTGTAGTATCTGGTGTGGCTGGCATAATGGAAATGCCTTTCAAAAGATATTCCATTGCAACCTTTTTAGGGGTTGTCCCAAGGAACTTTTCATTAGCAATCCTTGGTTTTAGTTTTGGAGAATTTTATCATTTATTAGCTAGGAAAATTGACTATGCCGAAACCATCATAACAATTATCTTGGTTTTGTTGATTGCTGTTTATATTATAGCTCATAAACTTGGTATGTTTGATAAATTAAGGAAACACATCTTAAAATGAAAATAAAACTTATTATGATGCTGGCTTTAACATTCTTAATTAGTTTTTTTTTTGATAAGCCTGTTGCACAATTTATTCAGTTAATAAAACATCCTTTTCTAGATACAATTATGAAATGGTTTTCTCATGAGCTTACTGTTTTTGTTATTCTTGTCATTATATCTGCCCTATTTCTCTATAATGAAAAAAAGAAACGTTACATACCTATATTATTTACTAGTTTTTTTCTTTCTATTGCGCTATCAAAACTATTCAAATTTATTTTTATGAGGCCAAGACCACAGGGCGTAAAACTAATGAAATTTGGGTTTTTAGATTATACTTTAAATTTACCTGACTATTCTTTTCCGAGCACGCACGCAACATCAGCATTTAGCGTGTTGCCCATATTAGATAAACAGTTTAAAAAATTACAATTTTTCTGGATATTTTTTTCTGTTATGGTAGGAATAAGCAGAATATATTTAAATGAGCATTACTTAAGTGATGTTGTTGCAGGTACAATCTTAGGATATGCAACAGGTTATTTTATTTTGAAACTGGAGAAAAAATATGGCTTTGCTAAAAAATTTTTTCAGTAAGTATGAGTTTAGAAGGAAAACTGTTCATTTTGTTTTAGGTATATTGTTTGTTATTTTTATTAATTTAGATCATTATTTGTTAAAAGAACAGTTAGAGTTAATATTGTGCGTAACTTTAATTCTGGCGTTGTGCTTGAGTATCTATACAAGATATAAAAGACCCCTTTTGATATTACGGTTTCTTTATTTGTTTGACAAACCCAAAGATTTAAGAAAATTTCCAGGCAAAGGCGCTGTTTATTATTTGATTGGGGTTTTAATCTCAATAGCGTTATTTGACAGAAATGTAGCTTCCGCTTCTATCTTGATATTGGCAGTTGGTGATCCAATGGCGCATATAATCAGCAGATATTATGGCAAAAGAAAAATCATTATCAATAATAAAAAGTTGTTAGAAGGCACGTTAGCCGGAACATTATTTGGGACAATAGCAGCTTCATTCTTTGTGCCGTGGGATATAGCATTTTTTGGTGCGGCTTTTGGAATGATGGCTGAAGCAGTTGAACTTGAATTGTTTAATTTGGATGATAATTTCTTCATACCTTTTGTTTCAGGATTAGTTATGACTGTTATAAAATCACTGTTATGATAATTTAGTACAAACTTTTAAATCTTAATCTGACTTTACTTATTCCATGAAAAAACCTTTTATGGGTGTCTTTTTGATTTCACTGGCGACATTAATGCTGGAAATAAGCTTAATAAAACTTTTCTCAATTATGCAATCATACCATTTTGCTTTTCTTATTGTTTCTATATCAATGTTTGGAATGGCAGCAGCAGCAACTTTTTTCTATGTGAAAAAGTTAAAAAATCCTTTGTTCATATCATCTATTTTATTTTCAATATCCTTAATCATTGGATTTTTAATCCTAAACAAAATTCCCTTTGATCCTGTAAAAGCATCTTATAATTATTGGCATGCTCTACCCTTACTATTATATTATGTTCTGCTTGGATTACCTTTCTTTTTCTTTGGTATTATACTAACGTTTGTCTTTACAAAATATCAAAAACAGTCTGGAAAAATTTATTTCTACAATCTTTTTGGTTCTGCTTTAGGTAGTATTCTTGCATTACCTTTACTTGCTTTATTAGGGGAAAAAATTATAACAGCCATTGCTGCTATTGCAATTATAAGTAGTTATTTCTTTACATCAAAAAGAAATAATGCACTGATATTACTTGCCTTAATTATCTTAATAATCCCCATACAGTTAAATATATCTGATTACAAAGAACTAAAACAAGCATTAAATTATCCGAATTCTGAATTATTAGAAACAAGATGGAATTCTTTTTCTAGAGTAGATTTAGTTAATTCATCTTTCACAAGATATGCTCCCGGATTAAGTTCTGTATATAGAAAAAGACTACCTGGACAAATAGGTATCTTAATAGATGCCACAGACATGAATGCAATAACTAATTATAAAGACTTAGATTTCATTAATTATTTGCCGACTTCAATAGCTTATTCTTTAATAGAAAAACCAAAAACATTAATCATAAACTCCAGAGCAGGTCTAGATATAATAGCTGCTTTACAAAATAATGCTACAATAACAGCAGTTGAATCTAATTCATTAATAATAGATTTAGTAAATAAATACAGAGATTTTTCAGGAAATATTTATGATAAGGTAAACCTGGTAATAAATCAGGGTCGTTCTCATATAAAAAAAGCAGATAATTATGACATAATTATTCTGTCCTTATCTGGCAATGTCTATGGTTCAGGATTATATGGCTTATCACAAAACTATGATTTAACAAAAGAAGCATTTCAGGAGTACTATAAACATTTAACAAATAATGGTTATTTGATAATAACAAGATATTTGTCATTTCCTCCAAGAGAAACATTAAGACTATTCTCATTAGCATTAGAGACAACAACAAAAGAAAATATTGCAATGTTTAGATCTTGGAGTACTGTAACTTTGGTTCTTGGAAAAGATTTACAGCCAGAAAAAATTCTTAATTTTACAGAAAAAAACAAGTTTGACATTATTTATTTACCAATAAATTTCACACCAAACAAACATGCTAAATTTGAAGAACCAATATATTATCAAGCAGTAAATCAGATTCTTAACAATAAGACTTTTCACAATAATTATCTCTTTGATGTAACTTCTGTAAATGATGATAGACCTTTTTACTTTAATTTTTTCAAAATAAGCAAATTAAAACAATTATATAGTATTATAGGAAAAAATTGGCAACCTTTTAATGATCCAGGATTTTTATTAATATTCTTACTAGTTCAAGCAATAATTTTATCATTAATTTTTATTCTGTTACCAATAAAGTTCAGTAGAGCTCTACCAAAACATAATTTGTTGTTTTTCTTTTTTATCGGATTAGCTTATTTATTTGTGGAAATTGTTTTCATACAGAAATTTATTTTATTATTAAATAATATAACACACTCCGTTGCCATAGTTATATTATCTATGCTTATGTTCTCAAGTTTTGGAGCTTTAGTTTCTAATAAGTTTGATCTAAATAGAATATTGAGGGTGATTTTTGTTTTTATTTTGTTTTATTATTTTGGGCTATCTTGGATAATAAACTTTTTGATAACTTTAAGTTCAATACATAAGATCTTTCTAACAATTTTAATAATTTCTCCTCTAGCTTTTTTCATGGGCATGCCTTTTCCTATAGCAATAAAATTGATAGAAAAACAAAATGTGCCGTGGGCTTTTGCTATAAATGGTAGTGCTTCTGTGTTAAGCACAATCTTGGCAATAATAATAGCGATGTTTTTTGGATATTCTTTTGTTTTAATAATTGCAGGGTTACTTTACTTGGTGAGTAGGGGTATAATAAAAGAATAAACGCACTACCTTTTCTGCACTTCTCCAGTCATCGGCACAAACCTTACTCCTGTAATAAATCTTGTGTCTAAAGTATCCTTAATCTTTGTAACTAATGTCAAAGTTTGAAAACCAGAGGGAGAAGCTAAAGGTATTATTAGTCTACCTCCTTCTTTCAATTGTTCAATTAAAGGTGGAGGTATATGATTAGCAGCAGCGGTTATTATTATTGCGTCAAACTCTTTTCCAGGCCAGCCAAAATAACCATCAGCATGTTTGACATGAACATTATCATAACCCAAATTTATTAAAGTATTATTTGCCCGTAATGCTAGTTCCCTAATTATTTCTATTGTATAGACTTCTTTTACAAGTTCTGCTAAAACAGCTGCCTGATATCCTGAGCCTGTGCCAATTTCTAATACAATATCCTCATTGTCAACATTTAATTCTTGTGTCATTAATGCTACTATGTATGGCTGGCTTATAGTTTGTCCATAACCAATAGGAACGGGATGATCTTCATAGGCCTGATCCAAAAGAGAAGGCATAAACTTATGGCGAGGAACATTTTCCATTACTTTTAGAACCTTTTCATCACTTATATCTCTGGTTCTTAACTGTGTATCTACCATCTGTTTTCTTAAAACGGTGTATTCATCAACCTCTTCAATTAACTTTGGTTCTTTAATTATGCTACTTCTCTCAGTTAAAATTATTAGAAATACCAACAGGGTAATTCCAAGAACAATGATTCTTTTCTTAGTCTTCATGTTAGTTAGTATTACCCCCTGATATTTAAATTTTCAATAAAATTTAAAATACAAGGTATTTTTCTCAACGTATTACGGGGCTATGGTGTAGCTTGGCTATCACTGCTGGTTTGGGGCCAGCCGACCCCGGTTCAAATCCGGGTAGCCCCAGTTTTTTTAAGTCGTTAACTATTTAAATGACTGCAATTTCCAAAAAACAATGGCAAAAGACTTACCTAAAAGCATAAAACGCTTTGGCTCAAGATATGGACGTAGAGTTAGATTAAGATTTGGCTTCATAGAGAGAGAACAAAGAAAATTGCATAAATGCCCATATTGTAAGGCTGTCAAAGCAAAACGATTATCAGTTGGGATTTGGGAATGCAAAAAATGTAAGTCTAAATTTACAGGCAAAGCCTATCGTGTCTAATTAAGAAAAAATGGTATTATACAAATGTTTTCAATGTAACAAGGAAATTGATTCAACAACTTTAAGAAAGAGAGTTAGGTGCATATACTGCGGCAGTAAGATGTTATATAAGCCGAGAACAACTGCAACTAAAGTTAAGGCAAGATGATATTTTGTACATTGAAAATATATGAAAATATAGAAGAGTTATACAAAATTTTTTTATCTGAGAAATTAAAATCAGACAGGGCCGAAATTACAATAAAAAAAAATAATGCGTTAATATTCGAGATTAAGGCAAAAGATCCAATAAGCATGAGAGCATTCATTACCTCAATATTAAAAATAATTCAAACCCATGATAAAATTTTACAAGTAAAATAAAAAATTAAAGAATTTTTAAATCCAAAAAACAAGGTTCTTAGGAAAATGAAAAAAGAAACAAAAGAAAAGATTACCCAATTGCAGAATCTTGAACAAAACATCAATTCTTTAATAGCACAAAAACAACAGTTCCAAGCTCAAAATTTGGAAGTTGAAAATGCCCTTGCACAATTAAAAGAGACCAATAAAGTTTTTAGGATTATAGGAAATATAATGGTTGCATCTTCAAAAGACAAAGCAGAAAAAGAGTTACAAGAAAAAAAAGAGATTCTTGAGTTAAGATTAAAAACCTTTGATAAACAAGAAGAAAAATTGCGTAACCAAGCAAATGAACTACAGCAAGAAGTTATGAAAGAGATGAAAAAAGATGGTAGAGGAGCAAATTGAAGACATTATTGAACAATTGTCTGAATTATTGGAAGATAATACAGTTCCAAGGAATGTAAAGACTAAGATCCAGGAAATTATTAATTCTCTTAACGAAAGTTCGGAATTATCTTTAAGACTTAACAAAGCACTAAATATTTTAGATGAAATCTCAGACGATAATAATATCCAGCCGTATACAAGGACACAAATCTGGAACTTAGTTTCAATGTTAGAGGCCCTTGGTTAAGGTTTTCTTTTTCTAATTTTTATTTTAGACTTGGCAACAACAGAATTCGGGATATGGTAAATATCGCCTTGTTTAGTCTTTATTTTTACCTGAAACAGGTCAATCTGTAATAATTCGCCTTTTATCCCGTTTAATTCAATAAAAGAACCTTCTTTTAACTTAGCTCTGCTGTATAAATAAATGCCAGAAATTAAATTCGGCAAGAAATCTCGTATAGATAAAAAGAAGGACAAAAGTATAATTAAAATTACAGTGGCTGACAACAAATATAATATTATATTTGCAATCCCAATCTGTTCAAGTGCCGCTACCAATGACAAGAAGTATACTGCATACGATATGAAACTACTTACCAAATGGTCAGCATTAATCCTCATGCCTGTTGCTGTCTTTAAAAATTTGTTTATCTCGATTTCATTAAGCATTTTATAGATTATTCTGCCTAAGACCTTGCCTAGAACAAAACCCAGTAAAAAAATTAAGATTGCAACCACTAACTTAAGAAAGGTTCTGTTAAGACTATTTACTATATTTAATAAGGGTTCTATTATAATAGGTTGGTATGCCATTTTAGTTATGAGTTTAAAGGATATTTATATTTTTATCTTTCTATATGTTTTTTTAATGGAACGAATGCAAACGAACCATGGGTTGTTATCTTTAATTTATTGTTATTTTTTATTATTCTAGTCATCTCTTCACCATAAAATTTTGATATAGGAGCAACCATGATTCCTTTGTCTTTTAGCTGTTCAATTAATTTATTAGGTATTTTTGGCGTGCCAGCTGTTATGATGATTCTGTCATATGGTTTTTCCTTATTATAACCATGGTAACCGTCCCCATGTATTATTTTAACGTTATTTATGTGTGCTTTTTTCAAATTATCTTTGGCAAAATCACATAATCTTCTTATTCGTTCAACTGAATAAATAAATCCTTTTTTACCAACCAGAAACGACATCACAGCAGCATTGTAACCAGAACCAGTACCAATTTCTAGGATTTTATTACCCTTCTTAATATTTAATAGTTCAATCATGTAAGCAACTGTGTAAGGTTGGCTTATTGTTTGACCATAACCAATCGGCAATGGATAGTTTTTATAAGAATCGTCTTTTAGTTTATCTGGAACAAATAATTCTCTTTTTGTTTTTCTTATAGCATCTATCACATTTTCATCTCGTATATCCATTGCCTTAATTTCATTTATCAAGGACTCTTTATCTTTTATAAGGCCCATATTTCTTTATAAGGAATTAAAAACATATAAATACTATTGTTTTTTAATTGCACTCATGGATGTTAGGGAAAAATATATTGAAGCAGGCAAGATTGCCTCAAAGGCATTACATTATGGTGCTAAATTTATAAAAGCAGGTGCTTCTTTACTTGAAGTAACTGAAAAGACCGAAAAAAAAGTGCTTGACATGGGAGGTGAGTTTGCTTTTCCCCCCCAGATTTCTTTAAATGAGATTGCAGCACACTACTGTGCAGATCCGCATGATAAAACTGTTTTTAAGAAAGGTGATTTAGTCAAATTAGATGTGGGTGTCATGATAGACGGGTATATTGGAGATAACGCCTTAACTGTTGATTTAGGTGATAATGAAAAATTGGTTAAGGCGTCTAGAGACGCACTTAACAATGCAATCAAGATACTTAAGCCCGGAATTACTTTATCAGAGATTGGCCAGACTATTCAAGATACTATTACAAGCTTAGGTTATGCTCCTGTAAGAAATTTATCTGGACATGGTCTTGATCAATATATTTTTCATGACAAGCCAAGCATACCTAACTTTAATACAGGTGATAACTTAAAATTAAAAGAAGGTCAGGTTATTGCTATAGAGCCTTTCGCTTCAAACGGTGCTGGGGTTATATTTGAAAGTTCTAGCCCAAATATTTTTTCTCTTACCAATAAAAAACCTGTCCGTAACATAATAACAAGGAATGTGTTGAAAGAGATTGAAAAATACAAGGGAATGCCTTTTACAACAAGATGGCTAACTAAAAAATTTCCAGAGTTTAAAGTTAGGTTTGCTTTACGTGAATTATTGCAACAGAAAATTATAACAGGATATCCACCTTTGCCTGATAGAGATGGCGGCTATATTAGCCAGGCAGAACATACAGTTATTGTTGAAAAAGACCCTATAGTAACAACAAAGATCTAATATTATCTCCTTACTCCTCTTTTAGTATATATGCAATAGAGTATCCTTTGCCCAGCAGAGGGTGATACAGGCCTTCTATATGGCACCATCCTTTTTGGTGGATTAATTTGTTTATTGTGTTGAGACCTGTGTGACAAATGAATTTGCAATCCAACTTCAACAGGATAATAATACTCATTTGTTTCCCATGGTTGTGTTGCTTTGTGTAGCTGAGAAATATCAGAAACAACAGAATCTATACTATGTTCTGAACTTACCATATGTTGTTATAGTAAGAATTAATATAAAATATTTATGTTAGTTTTTTGATCAATTTATCAATACTTAATAGCTCTTCTTTCCCAGATTTCATATTACGTAATTTAACTTTTTTCTGTTTTAGTTCTCTCTCACCGACAAAAATAACATAAGGAATTTTCATTATGTTAGCATAATTCAAATTCTTAGAAATACCTCTCCCAATAAGGTCTATATCGGCATTAATATCAGCTTTTCTCAAATCTTGTGCTATTTGTAGAGCTTTGTTTTTAGTATTCCCAATAGGTATAACAAAGACCTTTGTTACTGTTTTTTTAAGTTCTTTTTTACTGAGTTTTATAGCTTCCATTATTGGGACAAGACCAAAACTAATTCCCGTAGCTGGTATTTTTTCTTTGCTTTGCAATAATAACCCTATTAAATCATCATAGCGGCCGCCACCACAGATGGAAGAAGTAACTTTACTTTTACGCAAAAAGCCTTCAAAAACAATGCCAGTGTAATAAGAAAGGCCTCTTGCCAGAGAGATGTTAAAAATTACATTTTCCAGTTCTTTTTTTGAGAAATAACCAAATAATTCATTTAACTCATCAAGACCTTCTTTAGCCTCATCATTTTTAATTAAGTTTCTAAGTTGTGTTAAATTTTCTTTTGCCTTGAAAATCTCATTAATCTTTTTTACTGAGCTTGCTTTCACACCAAGCTGTTTTAATTCTTTATTAACACTTCTTACTCCAATTTTTTTCAGTTTATCCAATATAATAATGGCGGGCATGCGCTTTTCTTTTTTTACATTGGCATATTCAAGGACCCCGTTTAATAATTTTCTATTATTAACTTCAATGTAAGCATCTAAACCCAATTCTTTAAACACACTTAAAGCGAGTTTTATTATTTCTGCGTCTGCTATCACTTCATTTGTGCCGACAATGTCAACATCACACTGATAAAATTCTCTTGTCCTGCCTAATTTTATAGGTCCGTCTCGATAGACACGACCAATTTCATATCTCTTGAAAGGCAGTTTTGTATTAGGATTCATGGCAATATATCTGCACATTGACAATGTTAATTCAAACCTTAACCCTAATTTTCTTTTACCCCTGTCTTTAAACTGGAAAATTTCTTTTTGAGCATCGCTATCAGCACCTGCCCCATACTTGACAGATAAAACATCATATCTCTCAATAATTGGTGTCTCTAATGGATTATACCCGTACTTTTCAAAAACTTTCTTTAATTTATTAGTAATGTTTTGTCGAAGTATCATCTCTTCTGGTTTGATATCTCTTGCACCCTTTGCATTTTGCAGTTTCATATTTATTACCTTAATCTTGTATGGTTTTTATAATTTTTGATAAAAATATGGAATAATAACTAGTAAGAATTAACTATGATGGCAGTTCATATTATCTATCATACTTGCTATTAGTTAATTGTTATATATAAAATTAACGTGATTAAGGTAAAGTCAACTATTGTGTGTTAGAGATTTTTTTGCTAAATTTTTTAGAGGAGAGAATCTTTTGATTTACTCAAAAAACTCACATAACTTGACATTACCCGTGATTAAGCAAATCTTTTAAATATATCTTGTTTCTCCAGAGCAGAAAATGAATAATAATTTACTATCATTCGTAATTTCCAAATTGGGGTGTACAATTTGAATATTTTGTTTTTTGCGGATGTGCATGGAGACATGAATACTTTTCGTAATTTAAAAAATAAAGCAGCTAAAGCAGACCTTGTTGTTTGTGCCGGTGATATAAGTCAGATGGAGATTAACTTGCCTAATTTAATAGAATATTTAGACACTTTTAATAAGCCAGTTTTGATGATTCATGGTAATCATGAAGACGAACGCAGGTTAAAAGAATTATGTGAACAGTCTAATAACTTGATTTTTCTCCATAAGGCTGTTCATCACATTAATAAATATATTTTTATGGGGTACGGCGGAGACGGTTTTTCTACCAATGATCCAGAATTTACTAGGGTGGCAAACGCTTTTTTCAAAAAAGAAGCAAAAGATAAAGACAAAATAATCTTTATTACGCACGGACCCCCTTATGACACAGTTATTGATAATTTAAACTGGGATAATAGAGGCAATAAATCTTACCGAGAATTTATTGATGATATTCAACCACATATTGCAGTTTCTGGCCATTTACACGAGAATTCCGGCAAAACACATCAGATTGGCCGTACTTTATTTATTAACCCTGGAAAAAAAGGTGTCCTTATAAATATTTAATTTATAATTGGTAGAGACGTTTTTTGCGTTAATTCAGAAGGAATATCAATGTCTTGTCTTATCTCTTATTCAAACTTCATGATTCTATCAGCTCTATCTTCTTTCATTAATAAGACAACAGAACTTTCTGGCTTTTCATCTATGTATTTTAGACCTGAAGAGTTTGCAACTTTTTCCGCAAATTCTTTTATTTCATCATGGCTTGGCATGTTTTCTTCTTTTAACCTATGTTTAGAATAACCAACGTGCATATAACCTTTACATTCAACAAAATCATAATGTCCTTCTAGTTCTTTGATAAATTCACCGTATTTTTCAGGATAGACCATGTTATAACCTTTTGTCAATGTCAATCTGAGAACACGCCTCGTGTTTAATCTTTTCATTATTTGTAGGGTTTTGTTAAAATTCCCCCAGGCATTTTTTGTTAAAGCATTAGTAGTTTTCTCGAATAATTCTTTATTTGGAGCTGCTAATGTTATATAAAATTGAGTTGGTTCATGCCCAATTAATTTTTCAACCATATCTGGAAAAGAGCCATTTGTAACAAGGTAAGCAGTCATTCCTCTATTATGAATTTCATCTATTAATTCTGGCAATCTAGGATACATTGTAGGTTCTCCTGTAAGAGAAATAGCAAAGTGTAAAGGTAATTTCATTTCTTTTAGTCTGGCTTTATTGGCTTCTTTATTACCTTGAAAACCTATTAATATCTTAATATGTTCTTTTATACAGCCGTCTACAATATCTTTTGGATTATCTATTGGGCCAGACCATTCTCTACTAGCAGTAGAAATATCACGCCAGCAGTGCCAGCACCTAAAATTACAATGTTGTAATGCAGGAGTCATCTGTACGCAACGCCATGTTTTTATACCATAAAATATATTTTTATAACATACACCTCTATTACGTAGAGAATTTTTAGTCCAGCCGCAGATCTTAATAGCAGAATGATTTCCAATAATCCTGTAACCTTGTTTTTCTAGTTCAAGACGTTTTTTTTGTGTAATCATCTTTTCTATGAAATATTAAGATGTTTAAATAATTAGTTTTAAAATTTATCATACTTTGTATGATTTTCTTAAAGTTTATATATATCTATTAAATTATAGTTTAGCTATCTTATGGTAAGGCAGATAAGAAAAACTAAAAAAAAGAAAAACCCTGAAATTAAGCTAATTAGAAACTCTATAATTGCTATTATTGCTATTTTACTTTTAATAAAAATCAGCAAAACAATTTTTTTTATTGTTGTGTTTAGTATTCTTGCTTACGTGCTTAAATTAGTTAGAGGTAAATTTGGCTTGAAACCAGTTGTTTTGGACACATTACATTTTTCTACAATAATGATATCAAAATATATAGGAATACCTCAGGCAGTTTTGTTTGTTGCTATTAACACAATTGTTATAGATTTTCTAACTTTTATTGCTTCTGATGGAACATTCGCAAATTTCTTTTTTTATGTTTTCTCTTCAATTTTCGGTGTGCTTGTTTTTGATAATACCAGTTCAGTTGTCTTTGGAAGCGTTGCAGCCCTTATTTATTCAATACTATATTTCCTATACAGAACATTTGTAATTCCAAACCCACCCTTCCAAGTAATATCAAAATGCACTACAAGTTTTATATTTACATTCCTTTATTTATCTTTTTTCGGACCTTTGGTAAAACTATTAATGACCGGAATATAGAAATATTAGAAAATATTGCTATAAAAAATGCTAAAAAAACAAAGTTTGGTAATAAAGATTTGTTTTGCAGTAATTAATATGGTAATTTTTTCTGTTTTACTACTGTTGTTGTTAAATAATATTATTATACCTGAGATTTTTCTTGCTTTTATCTTTGTACAGGTCATGGTAAGTGGTTTTTTCTTTGGCCGATATCTAATGTATAAAAAATGTAAAAAACTAGCTTTAAGTATGAAATTCCGTCTAGTAACAACCGGATTTTTAGAACAGGCCAGATTCGAAGGAATTTATAAAAAAAACTGGTGGCAAATACATTTTTCTAGCAGACCGTATGGTGAATACTGGGGAATGCCCCGCACTTATATAAAATTACAATATAAAGAGAAAAAGAAATTTGACAAAACCATATTAAAAAAATATGAGAATTATCAAATTAATGGTTTAAAAATAGATTCTGTTGAACACGTCACAAGGCCATATAAAAATTATCTTTTAATGAAGCTAACCTGGTTTATTTTTAGCAAAGAAAAACTCCACAAATTAATGAATCTGTTGTTAAAAATTTCTAAAGAAGCAGAAATTAAGAAAAGAAAATCTTAAATAACAATACATTCTTAGATATTCTGTTATGAAGTTAAGTAATAAGATTTTGTTATATAGCATTATATTCTACATTGCTCTTATTTTAGTGCAGTATTCATTTTTTCTAATTAAAATTAATGAACTTAATAGTCTTACAGCAAAAGCTTCTGGTGAGATACAGTTTTGTGTTAATCATCCGCCACAAGTAAATTATACTTGTCCGCTAACAACAAACCAAAATGATGAATATTATTGCGAGGTGAATGCAACTGATGTAGAAGGTGATGTAATAGATTTTCAGTTAGATTTTTTTCCACCGCCTGCTATGTTTAACATGACAAATTGGGTTATTAATTTCACGCCTGATCAAAACGATACAGGAAATAACACATTTAGAATTACTGTCTGGGATTATTCTGTTTGCACAAATAATTTAGCTTATGAAGATTTCACGTTGGAAGTATTAGATGTCAATGATCCGCCTGTTTTAATAAGGCCAATACCTAATCAGACATGGAACCAGGGAGACCCAGAATTGACAGCGTTTGATTTAGACTTTTATTTTTGGGATCCTGACGGAGATCCTCTTAACTACACATGGACAATACTCGCAAACATTCAGGTCAGAATTGATAATGATAATATTATTTATTTTTGGTCGCTACCAACATGGTACGGTACTGAGACTATTGTGTTTTTTGCATGGGACCCTTACATGGCCAATGCATCTAGCAATGATGTCTTGTTAAGAGTTACAGAAACAGTTACAGAGGAAGAGCCTAGTCCGTCTGGCAGTGGCGGTGGCGGCGGTGGCGGCGGTTTTGTGCCTGATTGTATACCTCAATGGTATTGTAGGCCGTGGGGACCTTGTCTGCAAGATAATTTACGATATAGAGAATGTTATGATTTAAACAATTGTAGTAATGATTTTGGTAAGCCAAATACTACTGAGCCCTGTGAATTCGTCCATACTTGTTATGATGGTATTAAAGGTCCAGAAGAAGAAGATATTGATTGCGGAGGACCATGTCCGCCGTGCGGCTCTTGCTATGATAATATTTGCAATAATGGAGAAGATTGTACAAAAGGCTTGACTACTGTCCCGGATTGTGGCGGTCCTTGTAAGGAGTGTGATTATTCGAAGAATGAGACATGTTACGACAACATCTGTAACAATAATGAAGATTGTACCTTTGGCTGGACAGAAATCCCGGATTGTGGCGGTCCTTGTGATGCTTGCCCGTTTTTTGAGCGGCCTGCTGCTGTCCGGGCATTCAACTGGGCTCTGCTTGTTGCTATAATCCTTTTAATAGTCTTGGCTGGATATATAATAAAACAGACATATCCAAACTTGAAAATTATTGTTCAGAAAAAGAAGAAAAAGTATTATGAAGAACGCCTGTTATTAGAAACCAAGATATCTGAATCTATATATGATAGTCTGATAAAACTTGAGGAACATTTAGATAAGGACGATATTGAAAAATTAATTTTGTTGTTTTCAACTACAGTTAGAAGATATTTTAAGAATTTATTAGAATTGAAATATGAGTTTACTTATGATGAACTTATTGATGATATTAATTCCCGTTCTATTAGTCCGACAATGAAGTCTGTGTTAAAAAAGTTTTTTGACAGGTCATTAGAGATTGAATTTTCCGGCAAAAGCGTTTCAAAACAAGAGTTAAGGGCAATGATATCAGAGTTTAAGCAGATAGTTGCCCATACCAGCGAAGAACCATTGAAAAGCGAAAAAAAGCTAGAAGATAAGAAAAAAAGTAAGAAACTTAGCCAGATAGATAAAATGTTCGTGAAAATATCTGAGGCAGAGACAGTTTTGAGAAGGGGAGATATTAATGCCGCCTACTTTAAATATATGAGGGTTGTGCATGATTACAAGTTATTATCAGCAAAAGAAAAAGAAAAACTTCATGGTTTCATTTCAAGGTTGTATGAGGAAATTAAACTTGCCCGAGAAAAGTTTGAATATGAAAAAGAATAGTTCTATTATGCTTTTTTAAGACCATAAAATAATAGTAACCTTTATAAACAGTGAAAATTTCCAAACGAGCATGCTCATGGTTTTCTCTCTTAGAATTAAGAATACATTTTAATATATCCAACTTAAAACTGTAGAGAAAACTATGCAAATTAACAAAAAAAATGCCCAAGTGGTG
>CAZKFC010000003.1:2163-24130 GCA_964552005.1 uncultured Methanosarcinales archaeon | reverse complement strand
AAAAAAATGCCCAAGTGGTGTAGTCTGGCCTATCATAAAGCCCTGTCGTGCATGGCATGGAAAGGCTTTGACCCGGGTTCAAATAGTAAGGAAGGTCCAAACGTTTCGACTTTGAAAGTCCCGGCTTGGGCGTTTTTATTTGGGCCGGTAGCTCAGCTTGGTAGAGCACCTGACTTTTAATTCAAGAGAAGAGATCAGGTGGTCGCGCGTTCGAATCGCGTCCGGCCCACTTTCCAATCAAAGGGGGGATCCCAAATCGCAAAAAAACAAACAAAAACAAACAAAACTGTGAAAAAACCAGTTAAGAAAACCAAAAAACCAACTATTTCTAAAAAAGTTCAAAAGAAAAAACCAGTTAAGAAACCAGTCAAGGCCGTAAAAAAAGCTGTTGTTAAGAAGGAAAAAAAGGTCAAGATTCTTAAAAAAGATGTTAAGCCGAAAAAAGAAGAAAAGTTTGACGTGCACCTCCATTATTTAGTCCCTAAGCATATTAAAATGTCTGAGAAAGAAAAAAAGGAGATGCTTGAAAAATACAAGATTTCATTGAATGATTTGCCACAGATTTTTATGGATGATCCTGCCATAGCCCATCTTGAATTAACTACTGATGATGTTATAAAGATTGAAAGGAGCAGCCAGACAACCAAGACAAGTTATTTTTACAGAAGGGTGATCAAATGAATAAAATTAATAAAATGAACAAAAGAAACACTCTCATAAAAAAATTCTTTGAAGAAAATTCGTTTGTTAATTCAGACATTGAATCTTTTAATAATTTCATTGAGATGGAACTGCAAAAAATCGTTGATGAGAATTCTACTATATTGCCAACAATAATCCCGCATACAATTGACGAGTTTAAGATTAAGTTCGGAAAAGTTACAATTGGCAAGCCTCAAATAACTGAGGCGGACGGTTCCAAGAGACCAATATTCCCAATAGAAGCTAGATTAAGAAAAATTTCTTACAGCGCACCTATGTTTATTGAAGTAAGTGCGCATGTGGATGGTATCCAGAGAGAGTCTTTTACTGCGCAGATTGGAAGTTTTCCTATTATGCTAAAATCAAAATACTGTCATTTACATAATCTGAGTGAGAAAGAATTAATAGAAAAGGGTGAAGACCCTTATGACCCTGGCGGATATTTTATTATTAATGGAACGGAAAAAGTCCTGATAAGTATTGAAGATTTGGCACCTAATAAAATGTTGGTAGAAAAAGATAATTTAGGTCCAAGCAAGTTTATTGGCAAGTTATTTAGTGAGCACGGAGCTTATAAAATACCGCATACAATTGAAAAAAGGAAAGATGATATCTTTTATTTAACCTTTACCAGAGTTAAAAAAATCCCTTTGATTGTAATAATTAAAGCTCTTGGATTAATTAAAGATGAAGATATTATGAATTTCACTGGTACAGAGTATAAAGAAGAGATTTTCATAAACTTATATGAGTTTGTCAATATCAAGAATGAGGAAGAGGCTCTTGACTACACCGCAAAAAAGATTGGTATAACCCAAGCAAAAGAAATCCGTATTGAGAGGATGAAAGAAATTCTTGATAAATATCTATTGCCGCACCTTGGCACGAACAGGGAAGACAGGATTTATAAAGCTTATAATCTGTGCAAGTTATTAAAAAAGTTCATTGCAGTTTCTCATGGGAAACTGGATGCGGATGATAAAGACCATTACATGAACAAGCGTCTTAAATTATCAGGGGTTTTGCTTGCGGACCTTTTCAGGGTTAACTTGAAAGTATTAATAGGCGATTTATTGTATAACTTTCAGCGTATTGTGAAGAGAGGCAAGTTTCCTTCTATTAAAGTTATAATTAGGGATAAATTGCTTACTCAACGTATCTATAGTTCAATGGCAACAGGGAACTGGGTCGGCGGTCGTAAAGGGATTGCGCAGAGGATGCAACGACTCAATCATCTTGAGACATTATCGCATCTGCAGAGAGTTGTAAGTCCGTTATCAGCTAGCCAGGAAAATTTTGAAGCACGTGCCCTTCACAGTACACATTTAGGCAGGTTATGTCCAATTGAGACACCAGAAGGTACTAATATTGGACTGAGAAAAAACCTTGCGTTATTAACTGAAATCACACAAGAACAGGATGAAGATTTCTTACTTAAATATCTTAAATCGGCCGGTGTTAATGTGGTGAAATAAAATGATGAAAAATAAAATTTTTCAAATGTCAAAAACCGGAGGTTTTTAACATGAGTGAAGTATTTTTAAATGGTAAATTTATTGGAAGTATTACAGATCCTAAAAAATTAGTAGACTCTTTTTTAGAAGAACGTAGAAAAGGCAAGATTAATTATTCAGTTAACATTTTTTATGACGATACTCTTGACCAGGTTAATATTGAAGCTTCTAGGGGGAGGGCTATAAGACCTCTAATAGTTGTAAAAGAAGGCAAACCCTTGTTGACAGACAGGCATATTGAACAGATAGAGAAAGGTGAGTTAACCTTTTCTGATTTAGTTGATAATGGTATTATTGAATATCTTGATGCAATGGAAGAGGAAAATGCGTTAGTGGCGTTTTTTGAAGATGAATTAACAACAGAACATACACATATGGAAATATTGCCTTTAGCTATAGTGGGGTTATGTACAAGTTTGGTTCCGTTCGCAAATTTTAATCAGTCAACAAGGTTGAACGCCGGCAGTAAAAACCAAAAACAGGCTTTGGGTTTCTATGTAGCTAATTATCTTGTCAGGATGGATATGGACGTTAATTTGCTGCACACAGCCCAGATACCTATTGTCAAAACATTGATGCATGATTCTTCAGACTATGAAAAACATCCTTCTGGACAAAACGTTGTTGTTGCAGTGTTAAGTTATGATGGTTATAATATGGAAGATGCTATATTACTAAATCGGGCCTCAGTAGAAAGAGGATTTGCCCGTTCTACTTATTACAGGCCAGTCATAAGCGAAGAACTTCGTTATTCTGGCGGCCTTATAGACAATATTTCCATACCTGATAAAGATGTTAAAGGATATAAAACAGAGAAAGATTACAGGTTGCTGGAAGAAGACGGCATAATTTTTCCTGAAGCAAAAGTGGCTGAAGGCGATGTTGTTATAGGTAAGACAAGCCCGCCTAGGTTTTTATCTTCATTAGATGAATATAACTTGACTACCAGTTCTAGAAGAGAAAGTTCAATGATGATTAAACATGGCGAACGTGGCATTGTTGATTTTGTTTTGTTAACAGAAAATGTTGAAGGTAACAAGTTAGTACAAGTTAGGTTACGTGATGAACGTATTCCAGAAATAGGTGATAAATTTACTTCAAGGCATGGTCAAAAAGGTGTTGTTGGTTTAATCATAGATACAGCGGACATGCCGTACTCAGCTTCAGGTATAATACCAGATATTGTTTTTAACCCTCATGGTATACCTAGTAGGATGACAATGTCTCATTTGATTGAGTTAATGGCTGGTAAAGTGGGCTCATTAGCAGGAAGATATATAGATGGTACCCCGTTTGAAAGCGAAAACCATGTTGATTTAAGAAAAGAATTAGCTAATTTAGGGTTTAGAGAAGACGGTACAGAAACTTTGTATAATGGACGTACCGGGGAAATGATGACTGCCCAAATATATATTGGGGACATGTATTATTTGAAATTAAAACACATGGTTGCTAACAAGATCCATGCTAGGGCAAGGGGACCTATTCAATTATTGACCAGGCAGCCTACAGAAGGAAGGGCTAAAGAAGGAGGTCTCAGACTAGGGGAAATGGAGAAGGATACTTTTGTTGCGCATGGCGCTTCTTTATTATTAAAAGAAAGGTTTGACTCAGATAAAACAGTAGTGCCTGTGTGTGAAAAATGCGGTTTAATCGCAATATATGATGAGTATAAGAACAGGTCGTATTGTCCTATTTGTGGTGATAATGTTACTGTGTCAAACATTGAATTAAGTTATGCATTCAAATTAATGTTAGACGAGTTAAAATCCTTAGGAATATATCCAAGGCTGATGCTTAAAGATAAGTATTGAGGGTGAAAAAATGGATGATAATAATTATATTTTCAAAAAGGTTAGCGCAATCCAATTTGGTTTACTTTCTCCAAAGATGATAAAGCAAATGGCATCTGCTAAAATAGTAACGCCAGAACTTTATGATAAGGAAGGTTATCCAGTTGACGGTGGTCTTATGGACACAAGGTTGGGAGTTATTGATCCTGGCTTGAAATGTAAATCATGCGGTTCAAAATTAAAAGAATGCACAGGCCATTTTGGTTATATAGAATTGGCTAGGCCTGTTATACATGTCAAGTTTGCGAAACTAATCCTTGATTTACTGAGATGCACGTGCAAAGAATGTGGTCGTGTCTTAATACCGGACGACACTATAAAAAAATCCATTAAAAGATTAGAGAAAGTTGATGAAATAAAAAGTACACGCGCAAAATCAAGAATGGTAAAGGAAACTATTGTTAAGTTAAGGACAATCTTGAAATGCCCACATTGTTCTGCCAAACTAGAAAAAATCAAGATTGAAAAACCTACTACTTATTATGAAGGTGATAAACGTCTTAGTCCAATAGAAATAAGAACAAGGTTGGAAAAAATACCAGATGAAGACCTTGAACTATTTGGATATAACGCCAAAGCAATGAGACCGGAATGGACTGTTTTGACGCTAATGGCCATCCCCCCTGTAACAATGCGCCCTTCTATCACTCTTGAAAGTGGAGAAAGGAGTGAAGATGACTTAACTCATAAATTAGGAGATGTCGTTAGAATTAATCAGAGGTTGTTTGAAAATATAAACGCAGGCGCCCCTGAAATTATTATAGAAGATTTATGGGACTTGTTGCAATATCATATTACAACCTTTTTTGACAATAATATTGCACAGTTGCCGCCTGCTCGTCATAGAAGCGGCCAGCCTTTAAAGACAATTACTGAGCGTATAAAAAGTAAAGAAGGCCGTATCAGGCATAATTTGGCTGGTAAAAGAACTAATTTTTCCAGCAGGACAGTCATCAGCCCGGATTCAATGATTGATTTAGACGAGGTTGGTGTTCCCTTGCAGATTGCAATGAAATTGACAGTACCGGAAAGAATCACTGAAGAAAATTTTTCATACCTTAAAAAGTACGTTGAACGCGGACCAAAAAAATATCCGGGCGCGAATTATATTGTTCGGCCGGACGGTAAGAAAAAGAAAATAACTGAAGAAACTCAAGAACAGTTATTGGAAGAACTTGAAATTGGTTATCAAGTAGAAAGACACTTGATAAATGGAGATATAGCTATTTTTAACAGACAACCTTCTTTACATAGAATGAGTATGATGTCACATAAAATTAAAGTATTGCCAGGGAAAACTTTTAGGCTGAACCCGGCTGTCTGTGCGCCTTATAACGCAGACTTTGACGGTGACGAAATGAATCTGCATGTGCCACAGACTGAGGAGGCAAGGGCAGAGGCAGAGATTTTAATGGAGGTCCAGACCCAGTTAATAAGCCCAAGATACGGTCTTGGTATAATAGCGTGTAATCATGACGCGATAGGCGGTAATTATATGCTGACTAAAATGCTTGATTTATCAAGGGAAGATGCAGTTGAATTATTGGCCAGTGTTGGTGTTACTGATTTCTCGTCATTGCCAAATAAAAAAATCGTTAACGGCAGAGAAATATTTTCTGTTTTAATTCCGAAAGATTTTGATTTTATCGGAAAGGCAAGAGACGGTACTCGTGTTGTTATCCATAACGGGAAGTTGAAAGAAGGTTTTATGGACTCTGCTAATCTGGGTAGTGGTTCTGGATTATTAATTAGAAATCTGCATAAACAATATGGTAGTGAGAGAGCCCTTAAAATCCTTGGCTCAATATTTAGGTTAGGAGTGAAAACTTTGTTAAAACACGGATTTACGGCCGCTTTCTCAGATACAGATTTATCTGAACAAAGCCAGCAAGAAATCGAGAATATATTGACACAGGCAGAAGCCAAGGTTGATAGTCTTATAGAGACTTACAAAAACCATGAGCTGGATGCATTTCCAGGTAGGAGTGTTGAGGAGACTTTAGAAATAAAAATATTGGAAACTTTGAATAAGGCAAGGAACGATGCCGGCCGGGTTGTATCTAAAAGCTTGGACATTACAAAAAACACCTTGATAATGAGTTTGTCAGGAGCACGGGGTAATATAATTAATTTAGCGCAGATGGCTGCTGTTGTCGGTCAACAGGCTTTACGTGGAAAAAGAATTGAGAAAGGCTATAAAGACAGGACATTATCTTGCTTTAAAAAAGGCGATTTAAGATCTGCTCAAAGAGGATTTATAAAAAACAGTTTTAGAAAAGGTCTTAACCCACATGAATTTTTCTTTATGGCAATGACCGGTCGTGACTCATTAATGGACACTGCCCTAAGAACGCCTAAATCTGGTTATTTGTATAGAAGATTGGCAAACGCAATGCAAGACCTTAAAGTAGAATATGATTATACAGTTAGAAATGCTTCAAAAAAGATTATACAATACAAGTATGGGGAAGACGGTATTGATGTCAGCAAGTCTGAAGCTGGTAAAGTTAATGTAAACAGGATTATTGAACATGTTATGGAGGGGAACTAAAAATGGAAACAATATTTAAGCAATATAAAGACAAATTACCTCCAAAAATAATTGAAGATGTGAAATCAAATTTACCAGAAAAGGTTACAAAAACACAATTAAAAAAGATAATGAAACTCGTATATGATGAATATATGACTTCTTTGGTAGAACCTGGTGAATGTGTCGGCCTAGTTGGAGCAGAATCTATTGGTGAGCCCGGAACTCAAATGACTTTAAACACATTCCATTTTGCAGGTGTTGCTGAATTCAATGTTACAGTTGGTCTGCCCAGAATAATTGAGATTTTAGATGGCCGTAAAAATATGTCGACACCCATGATGGAAATCTATTTAGTAGAACCATATTCAAAAGGAAAAGATATAAGGAAGATAGCAGAATCAATTAAACAGACAGAATTTAAAGATTTTATAGATGAAATTAACCTTGAAATTACTGATTGCAAGCTCGAAGTGAAGGTTGATATTGAGAAATTGAAAAGGGTCAAACTTGCCGAGTCACGTTTATTAAAGATTCTAGAAAAAAATCTGAAGGGTTTCACAATAAAACAAAAAAATAACAATATAATAATAAAAAGCAAGGGCAAGCAGGAAAATATTGGCGAACTATATAAATTAAAGGAAAAGATAAAGTCTATTTATGTGTCTGGCATAAAAGGAATTACACAAGTTCTGCCTGTAAGAAGGGGCGAAGAATTTGTTATTATAACGGCAGGCTCTAATATGAAAGAAATATTTAAAAAAGAATATGTGGATAAAACAAGAACAACATCTAATAATATCTTTGAAATAATGGACTTTTTAGGTATTGAAGCAGCGCGCCAGGCCATAATTAATGAAGTTTATAAGGTAATTGAAAATCAAGGTTTGAATGTTGATATACGACATATTATGTTGGTAGCAGATACAATGACCTTTACTGGCAAGGTTAGAGGTATCACAAGGTATGGTGTTGTTAGTGAGAAATCAAGTGTATTGGCGAGAGCATCATTTGAGACACCTATTAAACATATTGTAGCCGCATCATTAGTTGGTGAAAAAGACCCATTAAATAGTGTTATCGAGAATGTTATGCTTAACCAGCCTGTTCCTGTGGGCACAGGCCTTCCAGGTTTAGTTACTAAAGTAAAAAAATAAAAACACACATTAATTTCCTTTATAACAATGAAATACAATACAAAAAGCGCAATATTAGGAAGGTCTGGTAAGAGAGATGAGGATGGCAACGGACCTGTATTTGTACATCTATTTAGTATGAATGACCCACATAAGAAGCCAGATGCTGTTCCTGATAAGTTCATTGATTTTAAAAAGATACATAAAATTGTGTTTAATAACCTTAATATAAGCTACTTATTGGCTGGCTCTGATATTCTTATTAATGACCTTGAATATATTGAAGTTAGAGAAGATCCAAAAAGCAAGGGTAATTTGATAGTTACTGGGAAACAGAAGTAATCCTAATCTAGTTCTTTTCTCAACTTTATTCTACTTTATCCTAAATAGAAAACTATTTAAATTCTGCTTAATCTTAAAATAAGTTATATAACTTAGTAAACTTAGTTTACTTAACTAACTTATTTTTTTAAAAAAATGACAAACATAAACATTGAAATTCCAGATGAACTGCACAAGAAAGTCAAGATACAGTGTGCGGTGGATGAGATGACGTTGAAAGAGTTTATAGTGAAGGCATTGGAGGAAAAACTAAAACGGAAAAAATGACATATTCATGTTTTCGAGGGGAAACCAAGCATGCGGTCTCAGTAGAACTTGGTCCGGTTCTAACACATACTTCTAGGAAGAAACTGAGTACACCCCCAAAACGTATGTTTGGCCCCTATTCACTAAAATGATTAACATAAAAAATTCAAATAATAGAAAAATCGCATTATTACTTGTTGCAGTTATCTCCCTTGTCCTAGTTGCAAATTTAATTTTCTCATTTACAATTAATGCAGTTGATTTAACGCCAATTAATGCTACAACTGTTAATGATTTGGTGTGCACGTGGAATATAACTGGCAGCTATACCCAAATTAATGTTACTTGGTATAATAATTCAGTTGAATATACAACAAAAGTTGGTGTTTCTGGTTCTTCAGATACTTTGAGTAGTTCCTTAACAAAACGGGACAATGTCTGGAACTGTACAGTTAGAGTTAGCAATTCCACTATACTGGATGTGTTAAGTGATAAACTAACTATATTAAATGCAGATCCATATCCACCGGACATAAATAATCAAACATTATATGAAGATCAGCTATGGTCACACACTTTTACTTCAACAGACCCTGACGGAGACAGCGTAACTTACATATGTCTCCCTGGAGATATATTGGATCAATGCACTTCAGGAGGTTATTTAGAATGGACTCCTGATCAGAGTTATGTGGGCTTGCATAATTTCAGTTTTGTTGCGTTTGACTTTCCTCAATCCGGCAGTTCTGTTACAATAGTATCTTTCAATGTTACTGCTGTTAATGACAAACCATTTTTCTCACCTGCTTTATCTGACCAGACCATGAATGAAAACGAGACATTACAATATATTATAACAGTCGATGATGAGGAGAACTCCAGTGGTCCTTTCACATTTTCAATGATATCTTCTTATAATCCTGAACGCCTTGAATATACTACAAGTAATGATAAAAATTTCACAATAAGGTTTATTGCGAATGATAAAGCACAGTTTGGAGATGTGGGCAATTATTCAGTAAATGTAACAGCCTGTGATCCTGTTAATTCAAGTTTGTGTGTTAATGGCACATTTAATTTAGAAGTAATTACTATCAACCATCCGCCTGTTTTTTATCCTATACAGAATAAATCTGCTACTCAAGGCTGGAGCTTCAACTTGTCTGTAAATGCATCAGATATTGAAATAGGAGATACAATAAACTTTGATGTATTGACAAGGAACTGCAGCTTGCCAAACCCATGGAACATAACTACTTTAAATAACAGCCATAATGCCACAGCTATTATTAACATAACAATATTAAATAACAGCCATGTTGCATGCCGTAATATAACAATAACAGCAACAGATGGTAAAGACTCTTCCTCTTATTTATTGGATATAAACCTTACTAATGTTAATGATCCACCAATTATCTATAATTTAAGTTATTATTTTGGCAATACTCAAAATAATACAGATATAAGGAACCTTACTGCATACACGAACACGCCTTTCTTATATAAAGTGAACGGTTCTGACCCAGATTTGTTTACATATGAATCAGAGGTTATAATATATGGAGATAATTCAAGTTTATGTGTAGATTGTCCATTATTAAATTTAAACACAACTTCAGGAATAATAAGTTTCACGCCAAATGTAAGTCATGTGGGCAACCATACTTATCTAATTAATTTAACAGATGATGATAACTTAATAACAGAACAAACTATGTATCTTATAGTTGTTAATAATACACCGCCTTATTTTAATCCTGCATTAGAAAATAAAACAGCAAATGAAACAGAATTATTTACCTATGATGTCAATGCAACAGATCCTCAGAATGATACTATTACTTATTCTGATAATACACCTTTATTTGATATATCTCAAACTGGTTTGATAAATTTTACGCCTAGCTGCAATAATATTTCAAACCACACAATCACACTTACTTTGACAGATGCCTTAGGCGCGTCTTCTGAAGACAACTTTACACTGGAAATAATACATAAGCCGAACGCTCCTGTATTGCCAACTGTCTATAACAGAACAATTCTTGAAGAGAAGCCTTTCTATATGGATATAGGAAGTTCAACAATAGACGATGATTTGAATTGTCCTGTAACAGAAAACTTAACATTTTCATCTTCCTTTTTATCAGGAGCCACATTATTTACTATTAATAATGTAACAGGCGAGATTAGTTTTACACCAAATGATACGTCACAAGGAAATTATCTTATCCAGATAAATGTCTCAGACTATTATAATTTTTACGACACATTGTTATGGAACTTGACCATATCTAACAGAACAAACCCGCCTGTTATACATAACATAACTCCTTATGGATATCCGACAGTTTTTGACTGGATACAGTTGTCTGTTTTGGGAGCTAATATTACAACCTTGAATGCAACAGAAAACATGACTTTTAACTATAATCAAGTTTCAACAGACCCTGATGGAGACCCCTTAGTTTATGATTGGAAGGTTGACGGTGTAACTGTTGGCACTTCTAGCAGTCTAACTTACAAATGGGACTTCTCAAGTTCAGGGATTAGAAATTTAACCTTGACAGTCTCAGACAATATTTCGGGAGCTTTAGACCATAATATTAAGTTTACATGGAACATGAGCATCGCTAATCTAAACAGACCTCCTGCTATTAATGATAGTCTGCCAAACGTAACTATTAATGGTACTAAGAACATAGGCAATTATTTGACGGGCATAGGGTGGGGAGAAATAAGGTTTTATGATCCCGACGGTGATAGCCTTTCATATACATATACAAATACCACAAAAGTTACTATTCAAGTAAGTGGTGATTCTGTCACTTTTGAAGCAGTTGAAACAGGCAATGATTCTGTTATATTTACAGCGTCAGACGGTCAATATTCTGTTGATAGTAATAATGTTACCCTTTTTATAATAGATGTGCAGAATGAGGAGGAACAACAACAGCAACAGCAGCAATCTTCATCCCAGAGCACGGAAATTGTGCCTTTTTCAGTTATCCAGGAGGTTGAGAAAGAAAAGGAAATTTATTTTGATATTATTGTCCCTGAAAAGCTTACTTTATACAAAAATGATACAATAAGACAGCCTATCAGGCTTGTAAACAATGGTAATAGCACACTGCGCGGTGTATATGTAAGCGCTACAACAAATAGTACAGATACTGAATTATTGTTTTCAACAACGTATTTTCCTGAGATTGCTCCGGGCGATGAAGCAAAAACCGACTTGATAATTACAGCATATAAATTACTTAACCAATATGAAATCTTTGTATGGGCAAATGTCACTGAGCCAAATTATAGGGATAAAGCTATTATTTATGTAAATGCGATTGAGAAATCGCGCGGCAACCAGTCTGTTACCAGTACAAAAATAACGTTTGCCCAGGACTTATTGAGTAGCAATCCGGAATGTCTTGAGCTGAATGAATTCTTGAAGCAGGCTCTTGAATATATGGATAAACAAGATTATTTAAAGGCTAGCCAGATAACGGATTCCGTAATCCAAGGTTGTAAATATTTAGTTAGCCAAACCAAGTTAAAAGATGAGCGTCCTACAGGCTTGATTATTGGTTTTGATTTAGACAAAATACCTTATATAAAACCAATATTACTCGTATTTATACTACTGATGTCATTTGCTGTGTTTATGACAATCAAAGCTAGAAGAGAGAACCAAGGTTTAACAGAACAATAACACTATTTTTCTGGTTAAAGATTTATGAATGTACTCACTGAATATGTTCTTTATTTTCCATTTTGTTTTTAAAATCATTTTTTTATAATTAACAAAATCAGGGAATATTACTACCATGTTGTTTGTTATTTTGCTGGCATTTTTTAGAAACTCTATATATAATTTGTTTTTTTTATAAACTCTTGAGCCTTTTCCATACGGCAAGTCTGTGACAATAGTGTCTATTTTTTCATTTATGAAACGCGCATCCTTATTATATAACTTATAATTTTTTATTTTATAATGCTGCAGGTTTATCTTAGCTCTTTCCAACTGCTTATTATCAATGTCATAGCCAATTATTTTGAACTTCATTAAACCAGCTTCTATTAGAATTCCGGCAGAACCGCAGAACGGGTCTAAAATTGTTCCGGATTCTAGGCCTGTTAAATTAATGCAGGCTCTTGCTAGCCCAGGATGTAGTGACGTGGGATGTAGATTTGGTCTTAGATGAGCTTTTCTTTTTAGGAAAGATTTATCTATGTTATTTAAAAATAATCCTGCTATTACCTTGTTATTAAAGAAAAATTCAATTTTTGTTTCTGGCTTATCCAAATTAACTTTTGGTTTTTTTATTTGATTCCAGATGATAGATGCAATATCTCTTTCAGAAAATTGTTTTGTATTATGGATTCTAACACAGAAATCTTTTTTATATAAGGATTGCCAATCATAATTTTTTATTTTTGCAAGAAAATCTTTTTCTTCGCATTTAAACAAAAATTCATAGATTTTGTGTGTATATCCCAACCTATTTTCTAATTTTAGTTTTGAATTGTCTTCACTAATTAAGATGTTGTCATATATTTCAAATTCTTTAGATTTTGTTAATGCGAGAACTTCTTCTCTAGCTAAATCTAAGTTGTGTTTTGATAAAATAAAAATTTTTTTCATATTTCTTTTCCATACAAGAAAATTTTATTATAAAATTTTCTGTCTGAAAAGCAATTTTTTAGAATTTCTTTCCATAATGAAAAAATATATAAAATACTTTGTATTGTTATGTAATATGAAAGCACGTGGGAGGCCTGTTAATTCTGTCATCAGGCAAAATGTTACAGAAATATTATTTTTCTTAGGCAAGGGATATGGTTATGATATTTATAAGATATACTTAAATGTGTTTCCAAAAGTTACCTTGAGAAGTATATATTATCATTTACGCAAAGGCGTTGATTTAGGAGAATTTGAAATAGAAAAAATTGAGAAAGAAAAAGGCGAATATTCCTGGGGCGAGGTGGCTGAGAAAATTTATTATAAATTGGGTAGTAATGCCAAACCTACAGGGAATACAAAAGTCAAGTCGTTTATTGATAATTTAAAAAAATAATTGTATTATAAAAAAGATGGTGAACCAACAATTAATAGAGTATATTAAATCTGTTCGTGAGAAAGGATTTTCTGATGAAAATATTAAGAAATATTTGATTAAACATGGTTATTCTCAAGCAATGGTTGATGATGCATTTGCAAAATTATCACCTTCTGCTTACAAAGAAAAAAAACCTTTTCCTAAAAAAATTGTTTTCATCATAATTGGCATAATTGTTTTTGCAGGTATTGGTTATGGTGCATATAAATTATTAAAGGTACAGCCATTGTACTTTTCATCTGCTGTTTGTAAAAACCTTTCTATCAAGATATATGAACTAAGAGATGAACCTGTAATATGCGCTTTCCCGGACAATACAAAATTACAGATGATATTAGAGAATAATGGCGCCATTACTATAAATAGTGCAACTGTCTTGATAAAAGGACAAAATAATAATATGGAAGATATTATAGATAATCTTAATTTAGTGCCAGGAGATGTTTTCACTAGAGTTATTAATATAGACCCGAACACAATTGGTAGAATAAATGAGATTGTAATAACGCCTGCTGTTGTTAACAAGAAAAAAAGGTTTTGTAATGATAAAAAGCTGGTATTTAAAGATATCAAGACTTGTTGAACTTGTCTTCTATCTTCTTTAATAAACCCATAACAACAAAAGATTCTCTTTTAGACATCATAGCTTTTTCAAATATTCTTTTCCAAGTAATAACTTGAGTTTCTTTTTTTTCTTTTGTTGAGAATTTTATGTTATTTAATATGATAATGAGTTTTTTCATTATAATTTCTTTTTCTTTGGCTGTAACTGGAGCAATATCTTTGTTAATTTTGTTTTTCCCCTTTATTTTATATAACTCGTAAAAGAGTATTGAAGCGGCATGGCTTATATTTAAAGCAGGATATTTTTTTGAAGTTGGAATTGTTACAATAAAATCGCATTTCTTTATTTCGTCATTACTTAAACCAGTACCTTCATTACCAAATACAAGAGCAATATTTTCATTATTTATCTTATTAACAAACTCGTCTGGTTGTATAGGTGTCCTTGGAATGTTATAATCTGTTCCTAAAACACTAGTTGTTCCAATAACAAGGTCGAAATCTTTTTTTATGTTACTAAAATAATCATATTTTTTTACTTTAGCTTTTTTCAATATAGTAAGGGCGTGTTTACTTGTTTTTACGGCAGTATTATCTAAATGATTGCATAACGGCTCTATAATTATTAATTTATGTAAATCAAAGTTGGCCATGGCTCTAGAAATAAAACCTATATTACTGGAATTTTGGGGTTTTATTAATACAACTGTTATCATAATTTATGTGAGAAGACTACGGAATTTTAAAAAATTATACCTGTAATTAATTTACTTATGGTTCTTAATAACGGTAAGAATAGTAAGATCATAATAACGAACACTGCAGCTAAATTAACTTTTGACCAGTATTTTAAAGCACGTTTCTTATCTTTGAAAAAATATTCAAAGTTGCGTTTCAACATTTGCGCGCCATCTGTAATAAATATAGGAAATAAATTTATTAGGCCAATATTAATGCTAATAAAGGCAGTCCATTGCAATAGTTCAAGAAGCCACATTAATATATTAAACAAGGTTTTGTTCAACAAAGTATCATTTTTAAAGACTCTATCCTCATTATAGATTAAAATCCCAAGATATGCCCTTGACTTATTTTGAGGGTGTGTGGTTGTAACCATCTTATATACTTGCCCGGATTTTGTGTAAACATCAATTTCTTGCCCGGGAACTAAATTGTCAAGAGCAGTTTCCAATGCAGTTAGATTATTTGTTTCATAATCATTTATTTTTATTATAATGGTCTTTTCAGGCATGCCAGAAGTATAAGCTGGCAGTGTTTCATTTTGTATAATACCTATCTGGACCCCAGTAGTCTTGGATATAGCAATAATTGGTTGTGCAACTGCTACTATCAATAAACTACAGACAATCCATAATACTATATTTGACACAGGTCCTGCCGCAAATATTGAATGTTGAACCTTATGAGGTTGTTTTTCTAATTGCTTGTCATCCGGCTCTACAAATGCTCCTAAAATAGGACCGAAAAAAGCAATCCCTGAACTTTTCACTTTTACATTATGAGCCCTGGCTACAATACCATGGCTAAATTCGTGTACAATCATTATAATAAATAAAGAAATCCAGCCTATGACTAAAGGAAATTTAATACCGAGGCCAGCAATCGGCAACCCAGGTATAACAGGACTACCACCAACAACCCCTGGTTTTTCTATGATTAGATCATATGCATTCCTAAGAAGGGCGTATGTTATAAGAAAAAACCCCATATATGCAATGAAAATCCCGATATAACCCCATATCTGGATTAATTTACGGAACTTTTTACTTACCTTGTCCATAAATTTTAATCCTATCTTTGTCTTGTACAAATATACAAAAGCAGCTTGTTTTTCAAACCTTTTCTTGTTGAAATAGACAAATCCAATGATAAAGGTATAGAATAAAATTGTCCATTTGTATTCTAATAGGACACTTAAAAAACTCATTTTTTCCTTAATGGTCTAAAAGCATGACCGCCGCATTTTTTGCATGTTACTTTGCCAGCCAGAATTTTTAAATTGCTTGTCTTAACTTTTGATTTACATTTTCTGCAAACAAAAATGTTCTTGAAAAGTCTAGCTTCTGCTTCTGGAAATTTTACCAAAATAATTCACCTCCTGAATTATTTTTGTAAAGCCCGAAAATCTCTGATTTTCTATGTTTTACTATTTTTAATCACCTTTTACCTGTTTCATTACTTTCTCGCCTAAAATGTCCCAATATAAAACAGTCATTCCTTCCTTTACTTTACCTTTTAACTCATTTGGAATTTTTATGTCAAAGGTTTCATATGAAACTAAATCCATAACATTTGCAGTGCTTCCACTTATGGAAAGAACTTGCGCATTTAACTTGTCTATAATAGGAACATCAATCTTGTCATGGCCAGGCATGACAGCCTGTCTTTTTTTCTCATCAATTATGCCGACTGCAACTAATCTGACTTTTGCATGACCGTGCTTACCTGGTCTGCTTATTTGAATATCTTTTACAATACAAGCAGCACCGTCCATCACAACATAATTACCTTTTTTTAATGAAGTTACTTCAACTTGTTTTGTGCCAGCCATCTTTATCATCCTCTGAATTTTATGGATATTTAAAAAACTATGCCCTATATAAATTTTCTTAAATAAACCATAACTTATCTTTTATTTTTTCTTTCTTAAGAAAATTCTTTAATTTATTTTCTATATTTTTATCTTTGAAACGTTTTTCCCATTTTTTAAACTCAGTAGTATGATGCATTGTTTTCTTACCAGCTTTCTTATATTGGAATTTTTTGTGCAGCATTTCATGGTACATTACGTAATCTAATAGATGTAGGTCTTTTTTTAGCAGTTGAGATATCCTAATTGTGTCTGAAGCATAATCATACGTTCCCATTGTATGAAAGTTTTTGCCGCCAAATTCTAAATTAGGCATTAACATAAGACCATTAAAATATTCATTATTTATCCTATTGAAAGAATCTTCTAATATTGGATCAGATTTAGTTTTTGGCGTTACAGTAGGTATTTTCTTAAGAAAAATATTGTACAAATCAATGTTAATAGTTTTTATGTCAGTGTTATATATTTTATTAAATAAAGTTTGTAATAACCCAATTTTAATTTCATCACTTACAGATCTCCATAAATAACTAAGACGAAATTCCATATGTGATTTAGAATATTTTACATTAGCATTATAACCTTTAAATGCTTTCGAGAACTTTAATTTTGGTTTTATATCAAGCTCTTTATTCGGATATAGTTCTTTATATGCTTTTTTTATTAGGTAATGCATTGTCTAATGCAACTCATATCTAAGGATGGCAGCAAACTTGCCCATATCTCTTAATTGCACTCCCTCGCGAGTCTCTGTAGAAATAAGTTCTACTTTTGTTTTAAAGTTATCTGCAATCTTTTCATATTCTTCAATTTTTTTATCATTAATATCCTCGCTCAATAATAAAACATCTACAGCACCCCTTTCCAAAGCTTTTCTTACCTCGTTTTCGCCGTAAGCAACTTCTTTTGCATTAGTGCTTAATTTGCTGAAAAATTTCTGCATTATTTTTTTTTCAGTGCTGATATCTTCTTTTGCTAATACGTCTTGACTTTTATCCACTAATTCCTGCAAACCATATTCTCCTGTATAACTTAAATCGCGAATAGCAATTATTTTTTTTTTAACCTGGTCTGTTATATAGTTGCCGTCTACAAATTCATTTTTGGTCATGCCAGGACCTCCAACAATAATGCCTTTTAAATCTTTGTTGTTAAGAAAATTTTCTTTGACATATTCTCCTAGTTTTGTAAAAAATTCTTTGGCAGCGCCTTCCCTTAACCTTTCAAACCTGGCTGCTGATTGGCCGCCTGCCCTTGTCTTGCCAGGAACATAGCTTGTGGTTTTTGTCAAAGGGATAATGGATTTTCCTTTTAATAAAGCAATGTTTCCTTCTCTTTTATCCATAACTATTAGGCCGTAAACATCTTTTTTTTCTGCCATCTCTTTTAACGCATCTAGTAAGAAAGTTTTGTCACACCTATAAATTCTAAATGATAATGGTTCTGGTGGTTCTATAGAAAAAACATTAATGTTTTGCTGGCCTTCTCTTTCTGCAGTATTGCCTGCAAACACTGCTAGCCCATGTTCAGGCGTTTTTTTATATAATCTTAAATGTTGTATCATCCTTTCTAATGAATCAATGACATTTTTTCTGGTAGTAGCATCTTTAATATTGGAAGCAGTGCCTTGTTCCTGTGATAAATGGTTAATGATTTTGTTCATATCATAACCTGCCGGTATATAAACAGAAACAAGCTCGGTATGTCTACCGCGATATCTTTCCAGGTTATGTATGAATTTTAATAATTCACGTCGTTGTCTGCTTGATATGGTCATATTAGTCTTAGAAAAAAGTGTGTTTTATAAAAGTTATTATTGAGAATATTTATAAATCCTATTTTGTTTCTCGGCATAAATGAGTAAGAAGAAAAAACACAAGCAGAAAAAACAGCATAAGCAGATTACTAAAAAAACTCAAGTTGAAAAGCCAAAGTTGTTTTTTGAGAAAGTAAAACATTTTTACATAACGGAATATAAAAAATTGTTTTTTATACCCATTATATTATTTGTGTTATCAGGCATTATACTTCTCATAACATATGCACAGACAGGTTTTTTCATGAAAAGAGATGTCACATTGCAAGGCGGAGTTTCATTAACTATAACAACAAATTATTCTGATTTAGATTATTTAGAATCATATATAACAGAGAAATATCCATTAAGTTCTGTAAATATTAGAACAATTGAAGCCAGGGGAGGCATAGTTGGTCTTATAATAGAAGCCTCAGACATTCACGGGGAACAATTGCTTAACACAACAAAAGAAATTATTGATTTTAGTGATTACAGTATTGAAACCATGGGTTCTTCACTAGGCTCAAGTTTTTTTAAGCAGATGTTTGTCGCTGTTTTGGTTGCGTTTCTATTCATGGGTTTTGTCTTCCAATTATATTTCAAGAGTTTATATGCGACATTTGCCGCGTTATTATCAGCCTTTTTAGATATCTTTATAACGATGGGTATAATGGACTTGCTTAACGTCAGGTTAACAGCGGGCGGTATTGCTGCCTACTTAATGCTGATAGGTTATTCTGTTGACACCAGCATTTTACTTTCAACGAAATTATTGAAGGAAGAATCTAAAGACGTCAACATAGCTTTATTCGGAGCTATGAAAACCGGCTTTACTATGTCAGCTGCAGGTATAGCTGCAACCGGCATCTCGTTTTTATTAACGAATAACGTTACTCTAAAACAAATAATGTTAATTTTGATAGTTGGCTTAGTTATAGATTTGATAACTACCTGGATAGGAAATGTACCCTTATTAAGATTTTATTTAGAAAAAAATGTCAAAAATTAAACGAATGTTGAAAAACTGGAGAATCATGCTTTACATAATAGTATTTTTCTTGACATTATTAGTTATAAATCCTAACCCGTGGCATAGCGGTGTTACCATTAGAACTGTTACAAGCAATAGTTCTGCATATAATGCGGGTATGCAAAGTCCTGAACCAACTGAAGTTCCCATGGTTAGGGAAAGGATTGTCGAGATTAACCGTGTTCCTATCAACAATGTAATTGATTTTGAGAAGGTCATTGACTCACTACCGGAAAATGTTACTCTTACAATTAAGACAGAAAAAACAAAGTTCGGCTTTTTCCATGATGTGAACACGTATTTTGTCAATTATATATCTAAAGATAAGCTCGGCCTTAAAGTGTATGACGCGCCTAAGAGCAACATTTTATTGGGATTGGATTTACAAGGAGGTACCCGTGTAGTTTTGCAGCCCGAAACAGAAGTGTCTTCAGAAGATATGGAGATTATAAAAACTAATATGGAACGCAGGTTAAATGTTTTTGGTTTAAGTGACACAATTATAACGGCCAGGAAAGATTTATCTGGCACGCAGTTCATAGTTGTGGAGATAGCCGGTGCTAATGAAGAAGAGGTTAAAGAATTACTTGCTAAACAAGGTAAGTTTGAAGCAAAGATTGGTAACGAGACCGTGTTTTTAGGTGGTCGTGATATAACTTATGTGTGTAGAACAGCGCAGTGTTCTGGCATAGATCCACAATATGGATGCCAACAATTTTCAGATGGTTACAATTGTAGGTTTAGATTTTCCATTTCATTAAGTCCTGAAGCTGCCCAAAGACAAGCTAACATTACAAGAAATTTAAATGTTGTATCTGAAGGTTTTGGAGAAGGTTACCTGTCAAAAAATCTGGACTTGTATTTAGATGATGTCCTTGTAGATACTTTGAGGATAGGCGCAGAGTTAAAAGGCAACCCAGTCACGGATATCTCAATTTCTGGGAGCGGTGTTGGTCGTAATAGACAAGAAGCTTTGACAGATACTCAGCTTAACATGAAACGGTTGCAGACTGTTTTAATAACAGGTAGCCTGCCAGTTAAATTAAATATAATAAAGACAGACACTTTGAGTCCGCAACTGGGTAAAGAGTTTCTTAGGAATGCTATCTGGATAGCTATATTGTCGGAACTAGCAGTTACAGTTATTGTTTTATTAAGATATAGAAAAGTTAAAATAGCTATTCCAATAATTACAGTTATTAGTTCTGAGATATTATTGATATTGGGAATAGCGGCTTTATTAAAACAAAATATAGATATTGCGGGTATTGCCGGCATTATAGTTGCAATTGGCACAGGTGTAGACGACCAGATCGTTATTACTGATGAAATTTTGGGCCATGAAAAGGAAGAAGATGTTGATAGATATTTAAACTGGGCGCAGCGTATTAAAAAAGCATTCTTTATAGTAATAGCATCATACTTTGCAACTATTGCAGCAATGATACCATTGTTATTTGCAGGCGCTGGCTTGCTACAAGGATTTGCCGTAACAACTATAATTGGAGTTACAAACGGCGTATTTATAACGAGACCGGCCTTTGCCCAAATGATGGAAATTCTCCTTAGTGAGGAATAAACAAAAAATATAAAAACTTCTTTCATGATAATTCTTGCATTAATAAAATAGAGGTGTTCATATATGCGAAAAAGTGTGAAAAAATTTTTTTTATTGGGGCTAGCAGTTGGCATTGCAGGTTATGCAGCCACACATGTTAAAAAGATACAAAAAGAAATAAGGGAACTAGTGGAAAAAAAGAAATTATCTAGGGAAGACGGTGAAAAATTAAAAGTAGAGATAATGGCTGAACTGGATAAATTAGAGCCAAAGTTAAAGAAAGCTGTCAGGAAAGCCAAGCCAAAAATTAAAAAGGTTATCAAGAAAGCTAAGCCTGCTGTAAGGAAAGCTGTTAAGAAAGCAAGGAAAAAATAAATTATTTTTTATTTATCTTTTCTATTAAATCTTCTATGGTATGGATATTTTTATCTTGGAACCTGTGCTCTCTTTTACATGATGAGCATTTCACGCTGATATAACTACTGAACCAGTTATTTTCAACTTTCCATTCATCATTTTCATCAAAAACATCATTACAATACATGCAATGTTCTAGAATGCCGTTATGTTTGGCAACCTCTTCTGATAGTATATGGTCCTTCACTTTTGCTGCACTTTGTTTATCCAGTCAAAGTAATCTTTGTTGATTTTATCTACAACCCATGAATAAATAGCAGGAATGTCATAACTATGAATTTTCTTAATTCCAGCTTCAACTTTTTCATAATCATTATTTGTTTTTAGCAAAACAACAACTTCGTTATCTTCTTTTATTTCATTTTCCCAAGGATAAATGCTATTTATAGGGAATATATTAGAGCATGCTACTAACTTTTTTTTAATCAAATGCTTAGAAATCTTCTTAGCTTCGTCAATGTCTTTACAAGTTAAATAAACAATTCTCATTTTTAGAATTAATTTCTGTAAAAATAAATGATTTAAATAGTTTGCGAAAGA
>CAZKFC010000003.1:0-2063 GCA_964552005.1 uncultured Methanosarcinales archaeon | reverse complement strand
TCATTTTTAGAATTAATTTCTGTAAAAATAAATGATTTAAATAGTTTGCGAAAGACGTGTTTTTTTTAAATAGCGGATTTTTACTACAAACAAATATGGGACAAGTAAAAAGATTTTATAATAAGGCCTTGCCAAGAAGAAGATTATATCTGCCTTCAGGCTTTGATTTTAATACAGAATGTTTTTTAGCATATCCAGTTAATGCTAGGGTTGAGTCAATGGATTTTTCTTACTTGTTGTTAAGTGAAAAAGAAGTTCAAAAAGAACCTTGGCATGCTCTTCAATACCGGTTATTGCCTGTTAAAGAATTAAGATGTACACGTATAGTTGGCCAAGAAAAAACAGTTGATATTAGAGCATACATTGTACTTCCTGAAGACATTTATTATTCACATATAGGATCTTTCCTTGTTGATAGTGTCCTTGTTGGAGACATGTATTTTGTATGGAGCACAGATCTTCGGGGCATAGCCCATACTTTTGGTCCCGCAAAAGAGATTGCAGATTTAATTCTTGAGACATATAACAAGGATCTAACTGAAGTTCCAAGCGAGAAAAATTTATAAACCTTCATAATAAAAATACTTGATATGATAGAGCCTTTTTATATATTGTCCCAAATAACAGTTATATTATTTGTGGGTTTGATTGTTGGCATAATTGCAAAAAAACTTAAACTGCCTTCTATGTTATTGTTGATATTGACAGGCGCTGTGTTGAGCAATTTAAGTTTCAACGGTCAACCTGCTTTTGATTTGAGCAATGATTTCCTTATCAGTACCAGCATATTAGCATTAGTATTAATTGTATTTGAAGGTAGCTCAAATTTTTCTATAAAAGATTTGGATACTTATTCAGAGTCTGCATTTAAAATCGCTATTCTAGTATTAACCTTAAACTTGTTATTTTTCAGCATAGCCACTTATTATTTGTTCTCTATTCCAAGTATGATTTTAAGTTTATTGTTTGCGGCCGTGATGTCAGGTACAGACCCTGGAGGTGTTTTAAGTCTGTTCCAAGCCAAATCAAATAAAATCACTGAGATATTGAAATTTGAATCTGTTATTAACACGCCATTAATTGTTTTGATACCTTTTATTTTATTAGATCTGATGGAGTTTGAATCTGCATTTTTAACTAACTTTTTAGGGCAGTTTTTTTCATTTTTACAGCAAATTATAACTGGGGTCGGTACTGGGGTTGTTATTGCCCTTGTTTCTGTGAGATATATGAGAAAATTTTATTCAGAGAGATTATCGCCTTTAATTTTATTGACAAGTGCGCTGCTTGCTTACTTTTTATCAGAACAATTAGGAGGTAATGGTGTGTTAGCAGTTACTGTGTTAGGAGTGTTTTTTGGTAATTTAACTGTTAAGAAAAAACCAGAGTTGAAAGAATTCTCTAACACCTTATCAAAAATATTGGAGATGTTGGTTTTCATGTTAATAGGGTTTTTAATACCAATAAAACTGGAACTTAACTTTATTCTAAAGTCTCTGTTGTTATTTGTTATTATGATTTTTATAAGATTTTTAGCTATCCAATTGGTATATTTGCACGATCATATCAATATTAAGGAACGGATTTTTATGGCGTTAAATTGTACAAAAGGGATTGCTGTCGCGGTTGTTGCGTTTATACTCAGCAATTTTACCTTGGACATTCCAGTTATAGATGCAGGCATTTCTACAATAAGAACACTGCCTTTGGTTGGAGTAGCAGGCGCCACCACAATTATAGATTTAATGATTTTCTTTATTGTATATAGTATAATCTTATCATCGATAACAGCAAAATTCTCGCAACATTTCATCAGGCTGAAGGTTGAAGAAGAAGAGTAATTATTTCTCGTGATAAAACGCGTAGCTTAAAACAAACAAGCTCCATAACAGAACCATGAATATAACAAAAATTAGAGTTAAAGGAATATTAAGAAACCACAATATTACAGATATTAAAACATAGACAGCAAGATGTAATATAATGCCTTTAAGCATAATTTCTTTTTTCTTTGGCATAATTCAAATTTTAGAAAATTAAGTTTATATATTTTTCTAAAATCG
>CAZKFC010000002.1:0-100150 GCA_964552005.1 uncultured Methanosarcinales archaeon | reverse complement strand
ATTGTTTTCATAACTTTTATAAAGTAACTTTTTTTCTTGGCAGACTATGCCAGAACCAAGATTTAGATCAAGATCATTAAGAAGAGTAAAAAAGAAGTTGCCAGGTGGCAAAACAATTACTCGTTATGAGAAAAGAAAGCCTAAGGTAGCCAAATGTGCTCGTTGCAAAAAAGAATTGAAGGGCGTGGCTAGAGAAAGACCGTATAAGATGCAAAAACTTGGATCAAAGAAAAAAGTTGAAAGACCATATGGCGGTTATTTATGCTCTAAATGTTCTCGACTCTTGATAAAAAAAGAGGCAAGAGGGTAATCAGCTATTGCGCACTGGCGACAACGCAATATTAAAAGGTGATTGAAATGTACGAAATTGGAAGGTTATGTGTAAAGTTAGCAGGCAGAGATGCCAGAAAAAAATGTGTTATTATAGATGTTCTAGATAATAATTATGTTATGATAGATGGTCAAACTAGGAGAAGGAAATGTAATATTAACCATCTTGAACCGCTTGATAAGGTTATTAAAATTAAGAAAAACGCCACACATTCTGAAGTTAAGACGATACTGAAAAAAGAAGGGATTGCTGTTGTAGATACTAAACCAAAGAAAGCCAAAGAAAGCCCAAAAAAAGCTAAGAAAACTAAAGAGATTAAAGTTGAAGATACTAAAGAAAAAAAGAAGATAGAAAAGAAAGCAACAAAACCAAAAAAAACTGTGTCAAAAAAATAACTAGTTTTTTACAACAGGTTTCATTTCTTTCCATGCCATATCAAATAATTCTGATAATGCGTTAGCAAAGAACGGTGTATTTATCCAAATGCCTATGTCATAAGTAGGATGAACTTCTGAGTCGTCTGTCACCATAAAAATTACTTCTTTCCCATCTACTACAATGAACCTTGCCTTGTTTTGGGAACTTCTTACTTCAGCACATTTAGATATGTCTTTAACAGCTTTTTCAGATTCAGGGCCAAGGGGGGCTGCAATTCTTATACTGACATTTCGTTTTGACAATTCTTCAAAAACAGGTTTCAATGCTTCAATTTTTCTTATGAAGCCTTGCCTGGTTGTCATTATTATAACAGACTCTTCAGCCTGCTTTATTGTCATTTCCAGATGATTGTATAAATTATGTCTGCCTCGTAAACTACCGCTTAGCTCACTGGGTTCTATTAATTCAACGCCCTGCTCATGCAACGATTTTAGTTCTTGTAGCACATCAGTGCTTTTCAAATTTTCAAGTCTTTTCACAGACTCTTCAGCACTTTTTCTGACATTCTTTTTCACACGCTCAACAACCTCTTCTGGAGGCACAGCAATATATTTAATTGGTTTCCCAAGTTTCATGACAACAAATCCTTTTTTTTCAAGGCTTTCAAGAACATCATACGATCTAGATCTTGGTACGTTGGCTATATCAGATAATTCACCTGCTGTAGAAACGCCCCTTGATAATAAAGCAGCCCATATTTTGACCTCATACAGGTTAAGATTAAAGTATCTCCGCAGCTTTGTTAGAAATTCATCTTTAACAATCATTTTGACACACCCACCCCTCTTCTTTTTCTAAAAACAATGCTATTTACCTGCTTTTAATCATTACTCATATTAATATGTTACGGTTTTTTTACCTGGATGTAGTACTTATCAATTGTCCCCTCAATATAAAGAAAAAGTATTTATAGTACAGATAAAAATAAGTTTAGTAAGATGTTATTCCGGCAAAAAGAGGTTCTTGTCTTATTAAAAAAATATTCAATTTCTTTCCCAAAAACCACAATTATAAAAACAATATCTGATATTGACAATTTTAGATATCCAGCAGTTTTAAAAATAGATTCTCCTGAGGTTGTACATAAATCTGACTTGGGCCTTGTTATATTTGTTAGGAACAGTTCTGATACCAAACAACAACTTAAGTTATTGGAAAATAAGTTAAAAAAATACGATATTAAAGATTATAGGTTCATATTGCAAAAGAAAGTAGAAGGACAGGAGATTATTGTTGGCATGAAACGAGATCCCATTTTTGGGCCGGCAATTTTGTTCGGCCTTGGAGGAGTGTTTGTTGAAGTTTTGAAAGATTATAGTATTAGGATTGCGCCTTTATCTAAAAAAGACTGTTTAGATATGATTAATGAGATAAAAGGCAAAAAACTCTTATCAGGGTTTAGAAATTTTCCCGGCGTTAATAAAGAGAAAATAATTGCATTATTGTTAAAAATTTCAAGATTGGCAATGAATGAGAAAGACATCATGGAGATTGATTTTAATCCTGTCATGATTAATAAGAATGCTGAGGTTGTTGACGCCCGCATCATAAAAAAAGATGCTTGAACAATTTTTTAATCCTGAGTCAGTAGCTGTTATTGGAGCTAGCAGAAGAAAAAATTCCGCAGGCCAGGGTGTGTTAAAAAGTTTGTTAGATGGCGGTGTGTTTAGAAGTAAGACTAATCTGCCATTTAAAGGAAAAATTTATCCTATAAACCCGAATGCAGATAGTATTTTAGGACTGAAATGTTATGATTCTGTTTTAAATGTCCGTGGCAAAATAGATCTGGCAGTTATAGCAGTTCCTGCAAACATAGTTCCAAAGGTTATGGAAGAATGTGCCGAGAAAAAAGTTAAAGGAGCCATTATAATATCTGCAGGGTTTGGAGAAATTGGTGATAAGGGTAAAGAACTTGAAAATAGAGTTTTGAATATTGCCAAAACTTCCGGGATTAGGATTGTTGGACCTAATTGTTTGGGAATAATGCGACCATATAATAATTTAAATGCATCTTTCGGACCGTGTATGCCTAATAAAGGAAATGTTGCCTTTTTTTCGCAATCAGGCGCGTTAATAGACAGCGTTATTGACTGGTCTTTGGAAATGAATTACGGGTTTAGTGCTGTTGTTAGTTTAGGAAATAAGATTGATTTGACAGTTTCTGATTTCTTGTTATGGGCCAAAAAAGACAGGTATACAAAATCAATTGCACTCTATCTAGAGGGTGTTAAAGACGGCAGACGTTTCATGAAAATAGCTAAGCAAGTGTCAAGATCAAAACCAATTGTCGTATTGAAGGCTGGCCGCACTGAAAAAGGCATGAAAGCTGTTTCAAGTCATACAGGCAGCATGGCTGGCAGTTATGACATCTATAAAGCAGCGTTTAAACAATCAGGAGTTCACGTGGCAAATAATGTTGATGAATTATTTGAAATGGCCGATGTTCTTGCTAATCAACCGCCATGCAAAAATAATATTGTAATAATTACTAACGGAGGAGGTGCCGGCGTGCTTTGTGCAGACCATTGTGAAGAGTTAGGGGTGAAATTGGCCAAATTGTCTTCCGAAACCTTGACAAAACTTGACAAATCTGGTAAAATGCACCCAGCATATTCAAGACGTAATCCTCTTGACTTGGTTGGTGATGCATTACATGACAGGTATGAAGTTGCAATTAATACAGTCTTGAAGCAGAAAGATGTCTATGGCTTAATTGTGATACAGACATTGCAGACAATGACAGAACCAATCTTGGGTGCAAAAGCAGTTATAAAAGCCAGTAAAAAATATCCCAAAAAACCAATTGTTACAAGCTATATGGGAGGTAAATTCTCTAAAAAGGCAGTTGAATATTTAGAATTTAACAAAGTGCCTGATTTTAACATTCCGTATAAATCTGCGAAAGCAATGAAAGCACTTATAGATAGATACAATTGGTTGCATCAATAATTAATTTTATATCTTAATAAAGCTCCAATTCCTCCAATTCCATCAAGTTTCTTGCCTCCTTCATGCTCAGAACTGATTATATGAACATGGCCGTTCATTGAATCTATTGTTCTCATTAATTTTTCAATAGTATCAAATTTATCTTCCTGTCTTTTTTTATGTATTAAGTTATCTGTAATTAATAAATCGGAAACTGCACCAGATTCAACAGCTTTTTTAATTTGTTGTAAACCATACTCTGCTTTCCCTTTTTTAGAGATTTCTTCAAGTAATTCTTCAACCTTTTTTATTTCAGAAGCAAACTTTTCTTTTTGCAGCACAGCTTTAACTTCATCTCTTTTCATAACTTCGTTTATGCCGTTTTCTCCAACAGAGGAACATGTTGCGTAAACAACTTTTTTCTTTAAATCATTTGTGATTAATTTTTGCACATATTCACGCCAGAAACCTGGACTGGCAATAACAATGTTGGAAAAACCATATCTTTTATCATACTCAATAATTGTTTTAATTAATAGCTTGAAGAAATCACTTGTTTCTGTTTTCACGTCTGCTTTTTTTTGTACATTTCCTTTTATTTTTGTAAGTAAATCATAACCGTATTTTTTTAAAATTGCAAAGTACGCTTCTTCACGATCATGGACACATAATAATATCTTTGATTTGAGTTCTTTAGAAGACTCTTCTAGTTTTTCTATTTGATAATTTAGGAAATTTTGTTTTTCTAATGAAAATTCTGTTCCTTGTTCTAGATTAATAGTATGATGACTTCCTATTGGTATATCTTCTGGTGCTTCAGTAATAACGCCAGAGACTCTTAACACATTAGAATATTTTGAAAATTCAATTTTTTCAACGTTTATTTTGATATGAACAGGTTTTTTAACTACTTTAGCTTTTCTTTCTTCTTCTTTGCCCAATTTAATTTTTCTGTATGTTTTTGCTTTAAGATAATCTCCTTTTTCAACTACATATGTCAAGTACCAAAGGTCGTCCAAATTTTCGATTTTACCTTTTACAAAGTTCTTTTTATAATCTTTTGTTATTAATTTCATGCAAGATATAGAAAATGATAAGATTTATATATATAATTGCCTGTTTTTTTAAACAAATGAAAAATAAAAAAGCTCAAGTTGGCTATAATCCACAAAGTTACATTTCTTTGTTAATCTTAATAATCGGGGTTTCAATGATAGTTTATATTTTAATGCTTCCACCAGCCGAACGTGTTGAATTACTAGAACAAAATAGGACAGGGTTAGATAATGATGATGTTAGAGACGATATAACTATATTATTAACAAGAGAACCAGGTACATTAACAAAGATACCAGACACAGAAATTATTGAAGATATACCTTCTTTTAATTTATATACAAGGACAGACGCAGCTGTATTAATAGATTTTGATTCTATTTATATAAAGAAATCTTTGTTTGAAGAACAACAGCGCAATATAAGTTTTACAATTAATGATTTAGATAATACAGATAATTATGTGCTGTCCTTTACCTCTCCTAAACACAAAGGAATCTTAACAATAATATTGAATGGTTATATTGTTTACAGCAGCGAAATCTTATCACAGAGTCCTGCGCCAATTGAATTGCCAAAAGATTACTTAAATAACAAAAATAATTTGTTGTTTAAAGTTTCCGGTCCAGGGATAGAGTTTTGGAAAAGTAACGAATACATTATTCAAAACATGAAAATAACAGCAGACGTTACAGATATTAGTGCACAGGAAAACAAACAGTTTATTTATGTTAGCGCGGAAGAAAAAGAAAACTTAGAAAGTTATGAACTGTCTTTTATAGTAGATTGCAAAGAATCTGATGTCGCACCCTTACAAATATATCTTAACAAACGTTTGATTTATAATAGCGTGCCAGACTGTGGTTATAAAGTTAAGGTGCCGACAGTTGATGAAAGAAGATTAGTTAAAGGAGAGAATGAGTTGTTGTTCAGAACTGAAAGAGGCAGTTATTTATTATACGGGATTGAATCAAAATTAAACTTAAAAGAGCCTATTTTTCCGACATATTATTTTACTTTAAGCGATGACACATATAAAGATATTGATAATGATAAAGCAGATTTAAATGTCACTTTATTATTTACAAATGATGAAGATTTGAAGAAAGGCGTTATTTTTGTCAATGACATAAAATTTGAGATAGATACATATGACAAATTCTTTAACAAAAAAATCAATAAATTTGTTAGGGAAGGTAACAACGCAGTTGAGATAAGGCCTGAAAGTGACAGGTTAGATGTTCTTGAACTGCAAGTGATATTGGCAGAGTAAGATTTATATATGTAGGTTGTTCTGAATAGTACTATGGCAGATTCTGGAAATCAAAGCATATCTTCAACACCATTGGCACAGTCAGCAATTGTGCCCGTATTGTTGTCTATTTTGTTGTATTTAATAGATATTGTTATGGGCTTTGGAGGTCTGCACATCGGATATATAAGAAATAATTTACTTACTTTTTGGCAAACTTCAGGCTTGGCAATTGTTTCTATTACGGCAGGTGTGTTGTCACATTATCTTTTGATGAGACACGGAAATTTTGATAAAAGAGAAGCAATATTGTTTGGTATATTTACAGCGTTGTTCTTATTTATTTTATTTATAGGTGGTCGTTTCTTAATAATACACCTTGCTCTGGTAGCTGTAATTGTATATCTGCTTAAATCACCAAACATGGATACTAAAGCTAAGCTATCTTTTATTATTACTTTTTACATAATTGATTTCTTTTTAGTAGGTATATTAAATAGTTATCTTAAAAGACCAAATCCAGATTTGTATTTTGTAATACCTTTTTTTCAAATTTTTGTTTTAACAAAGGCCTTGGAATATGAATCAAATAAGTTTTTCCGTACTTTATATCAACTTTCTATAGCTACAGTAGTGATTGCTGCTACTTTTCAAGGAATTTACGACGTAAATATATATAATGCGGCCGTTAAGGAATCTCCAGAGTATATAAAACAAAACATAGTTGAGTTTTATACAACAGGATTTAAGAATTTCGGAAATTTTGTGGCAGAAATAACCTTTGGTGTTACAACTCTTTTTAATGTTTCCCAATATACCTACACTGGCCAACAAGAACAAACACAAAATCCACAAGGAATTTTCATTGAGCCGTTAGAGCCCGGTCACATATTTACAGAAGGCATGCCTGTTTATGCTTGGGCATTATTGGAGGCAAGAACATTAGATGATCCAATCACTGCCTTAATTAGTTGCAAAACTGAAAGAAAAACACAGTATGGTGATCAAGAGATAATGGGAATAGCAGACCCAGACCAGTTACTTGTCATCAAAGGCGCTGAGCGCAGTATATCTTGCGAATTTCCGCCATTGCCAGAAGACAGTTATAATATAATATTTAATGCTCAATTTAATTTTTCAGCAGATGCACGTAAAAAAATATATCTAATGGATAGAGATAGGATGTTAGATGATTTAAGATTGCTTAGACAGAAAGGGATAGAACCAGCTAGAGACACATTATTAAGAGAATTATATGATATAACCGATACTGATCCGGAGTTAATTTATACATCAGGACCAATTGCAATAGGTATGAAGACAGATAATGTGCCTTGGGATGTTGGAAGAGCATCTCAATCTCCTTTAAAACCTTTGTTTGGCGTAACAATAACTAATTACTGGCCAAAAGGTGGCCGTATTAAAAGGATTAATAATTTGTATTTTAAAATCCCAGATGAAATGAATTTGTTAACAGAACTATGTGATCCAAATACGCCAATGGATGAAACAAGTGAAGAATCAGAACCCGGTTATAAAGTATACAAACTTAATACAGAAGAATTAATTGCTACCAGGGGTGAAGAAATTCTAATAGACATAGACGAATTTAGAACTTTTAATTGCAGGATTGAAGTTGATGAAAACAGCCTTGATAACATACCTGTTACTACAAGATTTTTAAAAGTACATGTTGACTATGATTATGTTTTAGAAGAAGAACTTGACATTGATGTAGAAAGGTTGGAATTAGGAGAAGATGCTCAAGATATCCTAAATAGAAATCAATTTTGTTGCCAAAGAAGATCTAGGAATGTTGCTACAGGAGAAGAATCCGTAATAGCTTATGAATTAACAGACACATTAGAAGAATGCTATATAAGAGACAGTTTTGTTTATGGAATAGATGTAGATATGAAATATTGTGAACAACTATGTTGTGAAATTATGCTTCCTGGAGATACCGAGCACAGGTGGGTGGAAGACACAGAAGAATGCACCAGTTTGAATATTGATGAAGACGAGCAATATAATAGGATAGTGGACAAATCTAATTGTGAAATAGAATGAAAAACAAAATTATTTTTTTATTATTAATCATTTTAATTACTTCTTGTACCTCTAACAACAATAATGATGCAGAACTTGAGAAAGATCTGTATAAAGGCACACAAGGAGTAATTTTAGAATATTTTGAAAATAATTTTCCTGATGAGGTTTTTGAGAATGAGAAATTAGATTATGCTGTTAAATTAACAAATAAAGGACCATATACTGCTCATAATATACGGCTTTTGGTTAGTTTAGAAAAGGGGTATATGACTTTTGCCAGTGATCCAGAGGCATTAACCAATATTAAGGTAAGAGAAATTGCTCCGTTAGAAGGAAAAACAATTTTTAATCCATTAGATGATTTTGATGTTGTTGAATTACCTATGATAGTTAAGTCATTAGATGATTTAAGTGAGTACCATGACACAGTTATTTTAACAACATTGTGTTATGATTATAAAGGGATTGCTATTGCCGACGTATGTATTGATCCAGATCCTTTTGATACTACTTCTAGAGAAAAAGAATGTAATTTAAAAGAAAGTATTAGTCTATCAGGTGGGCAAGGTGGTCCTGTTGTTATTGATAAAATTGAGACGCGAATGATGGTGAATGATGACTCTACTGTAAGTCCACAATTTAAAATTTATGTTACAAACCAAGGTCAAGGAACAGTATTAAAAGAAGGCACAACAAGATTAGTTTGTAATAAAGAATCTGCTACTACAGAGGTTTATAATATAGTCAGGATATCTAAAATTCAATTCTCAGAATTTACAAAAAAAGATTTTAATTGTATCCCAGAAGACCTTGTTTTGAGAAATGAGCAAGATTTTATAACATGTACATTAGAAAAATCTGTAAATGAAAATTATGCATATCAAACTCCGTTAACAGTTGAAATAGTATATGGATACACAGAGTCGTCATCAAAAGAAATTAAAATAAAGAAAATATTGCCTTATTAAAAATGAAAAAAACATTATTTACAATTATTCTGATTGTTTTTTTAACCGGATGTGTTGGTGTTATACAACAAGAGCAATCTACGCAAGATAATTGGCGTACAGGAACACAAGGTGTTGTAATGAATTTTGTTGCTGGGAATCCGCCCAGTGAAGTTGTAAGCACGTCTGATGTCTTGGTGTATGTTGAATACTCAAACAAAGGCGCAAGTGATGCAACCAATCTTAAATTTCATTTAACTGGGTTTGATGATTCTATTTTAACAGGATTAAAAAATGAAGGGAAGCCTGCTCCGCCTTCGCCTTTACAGGGCAAAACCCGATTTAATCCTGAAGGGTCTCAAGAACATATTATTAAATGGGAATCTGGAATTAATATGAATTCTTTATCAGAAACAGACAGTTTCAAGCAATCTTTTATTGTTACAGCATGCTATGGATATAGGACAGAGGCATATCCACAAATATGTATTGATCCGACACAATTTGAAGTTATTGGGCCTTCTGAATGTGATTATAGTGTGAGAGACCTTGGAACAAGTCAGGGAGCGCCAATTGTTGTTTCAAAAGTTGAGAAGAAAATGTCAACAAACAAAATCTTCTTAGAAATTGAGTTTCAAAACAAAGGAAACGGAAACCCTTATGAAGGAGGTAATTGTCTTAATTTAGGTTATGATAACATAGATAGAATCTATGTTGAAAGTGTAGGAGGCAATGACTTCTCATGCAATCCTAGAACGGTCAGACTAGTAAATAATAAGGGATTTACAATCTGTGAATCAACAGGGAACTTTAAAATGCCTTCTTCGGTAAGTGAGATACAAGTTCCTATAAAAATTTCTTATAATTACAGAGAGTCTTTACCAAAAAAAGAAATTACTATTGTGAATGTAAATTAGAAAGATTTATAATTCTTAATTATAATATTTTTAGTAAAGGTGATATTATGAGAAAAATATTGGTTATGTTTTTAGTTGTATTAGCTTTATTAACAATGGCACAGGAATGTCAGACAGGTACAGATGAAGGAGATTTAACAAATCCCTTTGTTGGCGGACAACAAGGCCTGCAAATAACCTTTGAAGAAGATAGACCGCCTGAATCAGTAACAGACGGGGACAGTTGGCCATTCTATGTTGAGCTAATATTGAAGAACATGGGAGAATCATATATAGAAGGAGAAGACGTTAATATTCAATTAAGTGGGCTGCAAGCAGATTCTTTTGGTGTAACAGACGCAGATTTAATAAAAAAGGGTATTGATCAAGATATTTTTGCAGTTGAAAAAGAAGAAGGACGAACAATAGAGCCTGCAGAAGTGTATGTGACTTTTGGGGAATTTAATTATCTTCCTGATATTTCTCAGAACTATGGTCCTTTTGATATTAGAGCAGAAGTATGCTATAAATATTCAACACAGGCAGTTGCTCTTGGTTGTGTATTAAGAAACCCAACAGATCCACCGGAGCAAGCGTACTGTGAAGTGAGCGGTGAGAAAAATATTTACAATTCCGGTGCACCTTTACAAGTATCTAACTTTGTCGAGAGCGCTTCCGGCTCTAACAGAATAAAATACGTTTTTACAATAGAGCATGTTGGTCCAGGAAGATTCTTTTCTCCAGACAGTGGTTGTTCTGACAAACTTAGGTCTGAAAATAAAGTGCATTTCTCTATAGACTCTAATGTTGCCAACCTAAACTGTCAGCCTGGCATTGGTGGGAAAGAAGGAGAAATCTACTTGGGGAGAGACGGCAAAGCAGACGTTTCATGCATACAACAGACAGAATCAGGAAGTGATTTCCTTGACCAGATAAGAATAAAACTAACCTATGATTATCTGCAGACGCAAGAAGTGCCTTTATTGGTAAAGGCAGATTAGTCAAGGATTTCTTTTAATTTTTCTTTTAATTGTTTTTCTCTTAAATAATACTTTTGTTTACTTTTTCTTAGCTCGTCATAATATTTTTCCAAGTCTTTTGTTAAAGAATCTATTTTTGTTTTATATTCTATCTCTTTGCTAAGTTGTATTTTTGCAAATTTTTTGAGTTTATTCTCAAAATCTTGCCTGATTAATTTGGCTTGGTCTTCCAACACTTTCTGGTTCGCGACACTTCTTTTTTCGAAATATGAAAGGGCATTTAACATTTTTTTATTCATTGTTTGTAATCTTTTATTATCTTCTAATATTTTTTCAGAGGCTTTAACAAGCTCATTATACTTTTTTTCCAGCACCGTATTCCGGCTTTTTTCCAAGATAAGTTTTTTGTTTAGCTCTAGTTTTAGTTCTTCGTGTTTTTTTAACAAGGTTTTATGATGGTCTTCGCTAATCTTTTGTTTATCTACTAAAGAACTCTTAATTTCTTTAAACTTATTCTCAAACTTTTTTCTCAGAACACTGTTGTTCTTCAACAAAGTAATTTTTATTTTTCTATTGTCATAGTACAATTTTCGGGCTATAGTATAAAGCTCGTAATATTTTTTTCTCAAAAGATTATTTTTTTCAATTTCTCTTATTATTTTTTTATTTAACTTTTCAATAAAAACTTTGAATTGTTTTATCAGAACTTGCTGATTTTTTTTAATAACAACTTCTTTTTGTTTTGATAATTGAGCAACTTCTTCAAGCTTTTTTTTAAAATCTTGTTTTATTAACTTTTGATTTTCGAGAATCATCTGTTTAAGTTTTTTGTTTTCCTGTTCAATCTTTTTAAATGCTTGAATGTTTATCATAAGTCTCTTAAGAACTTGTTCAGTATTATCCAGGTGGCTCTCTACACCAAACTCGGCATTCTCAGAAACAGTTTCAATGTCTTCCAAATCAGGCAATTTAGACATTTCCTCTTTAATAATCCTCTTTTTTTAGTTGTTTAGTTGAGCAATCCCCGCTAACAAGGCTTCAATTTGTATAAACTCGTCACTGCCTTCTACCAATCTAAACTCAATCTCACCACACAGTTTTATCATGTTGAGCTTTTTAATATTTTCTATGTCCAACTGCCAAATTAAACTTTGGATTTGTTTTATTATATCTAGTCCAGATAAACCATTCTCAAGCATTGTGTTAAGTAATTTTTTTCTTGATTCTAGGATGTTGTTTGAGATAGCTAATTCAAGAATTTCATTTACTTCCTTAGGCAGGGCTTGAGACGCAACAGAATAAATCACCTTTTCATCAATGTTATTAGTAAGGGCAGCTGAACTCTGTAAAATATTTTCAACTTTTCTGCAGTCGCCATTACTTATCTCATATAATGCTTGTTTTGTTTTATTATCTATAACTAAGTTTTCTTTTTTTGCAATACTTTCAACAATTTCAAATATATCTTTTTTTGGCAAAGGTTTAAACTTAAAAACAACACACCTACTTTGAATAGGATCAATTATTTTTGATGAAAAGTTGCATGATAGAATAAAACGACAGGTTCTTGTATAGTTTTCCATTGTTCTTCTTAAAGCTTGCTGCGCTTCTCTTGTCAATGCATCACATTCATCTAAGAATATAATTTTAAAAGGAACATTTCCCAAAGCTTTAGTGCGGGCGAAATCTTTTACCTTTACACGAATAACATCAATGCCCCGTTCATCAGAAGCATTTAATTCCAATAAATTGTCTCTCCAGCTTTCTTTAAACAATTCTCTTGCAATTACTAATGCTAATGTAGATTTACCGACACCAGCTGGCCCGGCAAATAACAAATGGGGCATGTTTCTTTGCTTTACGAATGCCCTAGCACGTTTAACAATATTATCTTGGCCTTTAACTTCATCAAAAATTTTAGGACGGTACTTTTCAGTCCATATCATGTTTTCTATATCAATCATAAGTTTCTCAGAAAGAAATTTAATTTAAAAAGTTAATTATTAGATAATATCTTCTTCAGCAATTACCATAAAGTCGCCCATTGCAATAACCGCGCTAAACGGAATCAAGATGCGGCCTTGCTTATCTTTTTCCAGTTCCAGTTTTTCAGTGTATGCTGTTGGATTATTAACAACCATGTGAATTAATTCACCAGATCTTGTCTCAAATATTAAGTCGCCAACCTCACCAAAGCGTTTACCTGTTTTGCTTACAATGGTCTTTCCCAGTAATTGTTTTGAAAACTTTTTTGAATCTTCAGTTACAATCTTTTTTTCAGTCATGAGTATCAACCCCAATTTTTAATTATTTAGCTAATATTTAAAAGTATCTAATCTTATAAAGATTTCTGTTAATAGGTAAACTGGTCATCTATCTTTATATAATGCCACGCCATGGCAAACACGCCAAATATAATCCCAAAAATTATTGTTAGTATAGGATTTAAAAAAAACACCATTAATGTTACTGCCAACACAATGCCAACAGTAAAAGTCCAGAGATATATGTGGGGATAAAACAAGTATAGTCCTAAATTTCCAGGTAAAGGAATTAGAGAGTACCAGGCAAACAATAAATTAAGGATCATTAATTGTCTTGCAAGAGGATTGCTTTTAAAAACAGAAAGTATTACAGCTAATAATATGTTTAAAAAAGGCCCCATAAATCCTGCTTTTGCCCATTCCCAGTCATTTGTGTAATACCTAAATTCGCCCAGCCTGGAAGCAGCCAAATGTCTGATGTTTATAGCTCCCGGAAGGAAAAAAACTAATAAGCCGCGCGACGCAAATGTTATCACTAGAGCAATCATTAGTCCGAAAATACCGTATTCATATATGGGGTCATAACCGTAATGAACAGCCACAACTCTTTGTCCTATCTGGTTGAAAACAAGGCCAATAAAAGCAAAAATTGCTCCTAAAAAGAAATTTTTTATTCCTTCCATGAAATCAAAAGTGACATCGCCCCATTTGTTGAAAGACCAGACAAAAGCTATCACCAGAACAGTGATTATAATCTGTTTTAATTCTTCTTTTGACAACGAGAAGCCGTACCTCTTTAAATTATAAAAAAAAGTTCTATGTTCTTCAGCGTAGGATCCCATAACATTAAATTTAATAAAAAGACTATATAAAAGTTTCTTTATATAGCATGATTTGTCAAATAGTTTAGAATTCCTTTAATATGTCCTGCTCCAACAACAGCAACTATCTTTTTATCAGGGTTTAATTGAGTTATCCTTATGAGCTGTTTTGCCATATAAACGTCGCGTTCCTCAACCAAAACTTTATATAAACTGGGATAGTTTTTCTTAACTTGCTTCATTGCATAATCTATTACTTTATCAGACGGTACCTTTGATAAGTCTATTTTAAACTTGTTTTTTTTAAAGATTCCCTTAACCAGGTCTAACAAAAGTTTTAGAATTTCCTTTTTCCTAAAATGTTTTGAAAACCTTCTTAACGTGATTTGAATGTCTCTATCTATTAACGCAATTTTACATCCTGTTTTTTCAGCAGTTTTCATTGCGGCCAACATTTCAGAACCAGGCTTTAAATTTACTATTTTCCCAAGTTTTTTTTGTGTTATCTCTCCAAAAATATAAAATAAAAATCCGGATAAGCCCAATGTCTTTAATAGAGAAATGTTTTTTGCTCTTTTAAACTTGTGCTGAAGCGCATACGCCCTTCCAGGATCTAGTTCAAGAGCAACTATCTCAGGTTTAATTTCTGTAATACTGTTATTTACTTTTTCTATGCTTTCCTTTGCTATGTGAGACGTGCCAATTAAAGTTATATTCCCAAACCTTTCCATTCCTTAAAAGAAAAAATCATACTTTTATATTATTAGTGCTTTAATTTGCCCTTATTTTTTTCTTCAGAAATCCGTTTCAATTCTTCTACAAGAACATTAACTATGTTTCCCCGGGTTTTTGCGCCTTCAATTTTGGTTGCCAAATATCTGTTTTTATGCACTAAGGAAAGCCAGTCTTTTATAGCGTCTTGTTTTAATAATGAGTGGAACTTTTCATCACTCATGTTTTGTATAGAAACAATAAATTCTGGCAATGTTTTTGCTTTTCTTTCTCCAAAATCAAACTGTTTAATTAACCAATCCTTCTTAATTTTCATTCTGCTTGGTTTTTTAAACATAAACTGCAGTTTACCGGCTTTCTTGATCAAAAAGATAACTCCTAAGATGATTATTGAAAAGAGTGTAAGATACCCAAGCGGGCCTTTAACAGAGTTAAAGTCTGAACCAAACAGGATAGATTTTTTGAACAACTCACTGCCCAGCACAACAGGATTCATCTTTGCATACTTTAATATATATTGGGGCATGCTTTCTAACGGGAATATGATGCCTGAAGTTAATAAGAACAAAGTTCCTAAGCTAACTGAGGCAAGCATTGCCATTTCTTCAGTATTAAAAATGTATCCTAGGAACATGCCTAAAAGAATGAAAAAGGTCATAATCACAATTAAAGATAAGAACAAAATAAAGAAGGATTGCATGAAATTTATCTTGAAATAAAACTGTGACACAGTCAAAATTATAATTATCTGGAAAAAAATCATTATCATACTAGTCAAAAAGGTTGCCAAGACAAATAACCAACTTTTTGTTGGAGTTGTGAAAACTCTGAAATAGGCTTTAGAGTTTTTCTCCATTATAATTAATGTGGATGGCAGTAGCAATCCAATGAACATGATTAACATAACTATTAAACTGGGGAATAGAAAGCCAAGATTAGATTGAGATTTGACAACGGGATTTATTTCTGTTTTAATTGGAGTAACAATGTTCTCAATATTGGTAACCTGCACAGAGTTGATATTAGAAATTAATTCTTTTATTTTTGTGTCTAATTCATCGCTTTTCTGCTTTAATTCTTCAGAATTATCTCTAATATTGTTTAGTTTAGTAATAACCTCTTTATTAACATCTCCTGCTTCATCAAGTTTTTTTGCTAAATCGTCAAACGTATCTATAATTTCATTAGCAAACTCATTCAATTCTCTAGCAGTTGCATTGTGTTTTGTCTTTATTGTACTGTTTAACTCGTTTAAATTATCGGTTATGTCATCTAAATCATTCATATAGGCGTTACTATCATTAACTTCTGACTCATAATGTTCCATAGCTTCAACTAAATCCAAACCGTCTTCAACTAATTCGATGGAATCGTCTAATAAATCATCTAATTTGTTTCTCACATCGGATATGGCAGAGTCAACATCAGAAACACTGCCTGTGTCAAAGTCAAGATCTTCTAACTTACTAATAGATTTCTCAGAGTTGGTTGTTAAATCACTATTTTTTGATAAGATGTCTGTAATTAAATTCTTGGAATTGTCAAGCTCTGTTTTTGTATCAAACAAAGTAGTGACAATTGTACTGGTTAAGTCTTTACTTATCTCACTACTTTTTTCGCCAAATGATCCTGATAAAGTCGACATTACCAAATATACAAGATTAATCTGTGACTGGTCCACATGGAACTTAATCACATTTGAATTTTCATTTTCAATAACAAGATCTGCCGGGAAAACAATACACGCATGGCTCTGGCCTTCTTTAACACTTTCAATACAAAGTTCTTCAGTGTCATACCTTGTTACAGAGTATCCTTCTGAGCTTAGCTTGTCAACAAAACTGTTGCTTAGATCAGAATATTTTTCTGAAAACACGCCTATATTTAAATGAAAACTACTTGTGCTGAAAGACATGCCAACAAGAACAATAACTAATAACGGACCAAAAATTAAGACTAAAGTAGATGTTCTGGACCTGGTCAACAATTTAATGTTCTTTTTTATTATTTTGCTTGTCTTCATCTTTCTTCATTCGTTTTTTTGTTATTTTTGAAAACACATCGCTTAAACTTAATTTAGTTATGTTAACTTCCATTAAGGTTTCGTCTAGCTCGGATAATGCATTTAATATCTTTAATAAGACCTTTTGTGGTTTGGCAGTATGAATAACACATTTGTTGCCGCGATTTTCTTTTTCTGTTATTAAGGGATCTTTCAAATGTTTTAGTATCTTATCATAATTTCCCGGGTAAGTTTCAAGATGTATTTCCAAACCGCGAGACAACATGCTTGTTAGCTCGTGCATTGTTCCTATATGTTCAATTTTTGCATTGCTTAATATAGCAATCCTTGTGCAAATAGTCTCAATTTCTGATAAATCATGGGTCGCCACTATAATGGTGGTGCCTCGTTTGTTGATTTTTTCTATCAATTTCCAAATATGTCTGGCTAGCATGGGATCTAAATCAGAAGTTGGCTCGTCTAAAATCAAGATGTCAGGATCATGAACAAGGGCACATGCCATGTCTAAACGTCTCTGCATTCCGCCTGAAAGGTTTTTGGCTTGGACGTCTCTTGCTTTATCTAGCTCAACCAAGTCAAGTATTGTGTTTATATTAGTCAAACGCGCTTCAGTTGTTAAGTTGTATAAAGCAGCAAAATAGTCAAGGTTTTCAAAGACAGTTAACTTTGAGTAAAAGGAAGGAGATTGTGCCGCAAAACCAAACTTTCTTTTAACAGTTTCAATATTCTCAAGAACAGGCCTGAACTGTGAAGTGCTTGAAGTTTCAAAAATATTATCATCCTTAAAAAAAACTTCACCAGAGTCAGGATGTAGAAAACCAATTATTGTGTTAAGTAAAGTTGTTTTGCCTGTTCCAGAACCGCCGATAATAGCAAAAATTTCGTTTTCTTCAATCTCAATACTAATTCCGTCCAAAACAACATTACCATTAAATGCTTTCTTGACTTTATCAATTTTGATAATGGGTTTCTTCATCTTTCCTCTTTTTTAAGAAGGATTTAATAAGAACTAGAATAAAAAGGTTTCTATTGTTTTTTATTGTACTTTTTCAGAATAATTTCTGCCCAGATAAAGTATGTGAGTAAAGCAAAAACACCACCAAATAAAAAACATATTGCAAATTCTTGGTTATTTAGTGTAGAGATTTCTTGTACAGCAGGAGCTCTAGCAAACATGTCAGCACCAGCCACAGCAGCTTCTTCGGCGTATGTTGTCATTATATTTTTAGATAAGCTTCTAATAATTGTATCTTGCCAAAAATATTTGATTAACAATGAAACAGTAGTTGTAATAAAAACAACAGGCAAAAATTTCTTTAACTTTTCTTTTAACTGCTCAGTTTTTTTTGGAGCGATGATTACATATTTATTAGAGAGAGAATAATGGATTATTTGTTTGCCTTTCTCTGAATAAGTAAAATGTTCGTCCTTAATTAAATCAGATTTAACCAAAAGTTGTAAGTTGTAATGAACAGTTGACAACGGCAATTTTAACGCTTTGGCTATCTGTGTCTCAGTAACAAGATCTTTTTTAGATAAATAATCTAATATTTTTCTAGCAGTGTCATTACTTAATACTTGAGCCAATTTCTTTGCTTTCTCTTCTTCAAGACTCACAAGTAAAAAAGATTCGTCTGTCATATTCTTTTGTAAAGGAACGCATATATTTAAATAATTGTAAAGCTTCAACTCACTTTAAAGTGAAAAAAATATTTGTTAAGTTAAGGAATTTGTTTATTCAGCTGAAAGTCTATATGAGAAGGACAAGCAGTTATATTAGTTTAATAAATACAGCAATGATACTTTTTCTTTTCCTTTCCAATCTTGAAAAGTATAATATTGATATCCGGATACAACAGTGGATAATTCCGCTTTTTATTATTGGTATGATTGGAATGTTTTTGTTTGGTTACATTGAAGACAAGCTAGGTTTTTTTAGTCAGGAACAAAAAACCACACAGTCAAGAAGTCCGTATTTTAAACAAATACTAAAAAAATTGGATAATCTTGAAGAAAAAGTAAATAAATTAGAAAAAAAGAAATAAAAATTCTTCAGAATTTTTAAAGTTCAATATTTTCATATCTTAAACAAATAATTTTTTAAACAAAAAATTTCTTCTTAATACTGTAGGGCAGTGCTTAACTTTCGCATTTAATGTGAGGAAAGTCCACCCACTACAAAAGGCAACTCGTGGAAGCGAGATCCTGAAAAGGATGGCAACCACTCAGAAACGAAACCGCCTGAAAATAGGATGATGGATGCGAAGGGATTGGCGACAATCCTGAGATAACCTCTTGACATTTTTTCAGGAAAGGATGAAACGGTGAGCCCTTGCTTGTGCAACTCCTTTGAGAGGCTAAGTTGAATGTTAAGACAAACTATTAATGCAGAGATGCGTTAAGTTTGACAAAAGGTGGCTTATAACTGCTCTACACCTTCTTAAAAGTCATACTTTATCGCTTAAAGATAACATATTAAAATGTAAAATCTTTTTTAACATTTTATGAACCTAGATAAAGAAGATTTATGTCCGAACTGTAAAAGCACAAGGATTATACCTTGTGAAGATACTTATTGTAGCAAGTGCAGTAACTGCGGGCTTGTCTTTGCAATGATTTAACAAAAAAATCTTGTTTTAATCTAGGGGGACCCATTCTCTATTGCTTTTTCCACTGCTTTGCATCTGCCAGAAACTTTTTTATTCCTTTATCTGTCAATGGATGTTTATACATTTCAAACAAAATCTTTGGAGGAATTGTAGCAGCATCTGCTCCAATCAGGGCAGATTCTAAAACATGTGTGATATTTCTGATGCTGGCAGCTAGTATTTGTGTTTTATATCCGTAATTATCAAATATATATCTGGTTTGGTCAATAACTTCCATGCCATCTTTTCCAATGTCATCTAGTCTGCCAATAAACGGACTGACATAAGTTGCGCCTGCTTTCGCAGCTATCAAGGCTTGCAACGGGGAAAATACCAATGTAACATTGGTTTTTATACCTTTTTTATTTAATATCTTAGTGGCTTTCATTCCCTCTGGCGTCATCACAATCTTTATAACAATGTTCTTACCCCATTTGATATATTTTTCTGCTTCTTTTACCATTCCATTAGCATCCTCGCTTAACGTTTCCACGCTGATAGGGCCCTTGACAAAAGAACTTATTTTTCTTATGGTTTTTTCATGGTCTTTTCCTGCCTTTTTTATCAAACTAGGATTAGTTGTGACACCATCTACTAACCCCAGGTCATGTAATTGTTTAATCTTATCTACTTCAGCTGTATCTACAAAAATTTTCATATGAACACCACCTGTTTTAATGGGATAAACAGCTATTATTTTAATAATTTTGTCTTTAGCATTGATTAAAACAAAAACTTATATAGTACTATTCTTTCATCACCACCTATGAAAAAAAGATTGTTGTTTGTTATTATATTGATATTACTTTTGCCACAAGTATTATCTAAGTCCGGCCACATGAAATTGCTTGCAGTATCTAATTTAGAAACTAATCCTAAGGGAAGCGCCGCTGATTTGTTTTTAGAGGTTAATGAAGGCCAGGGCAGGGTCTTTATTGAGTCTTTTCCACTATCAAAACTAGACACCCAGATATCTACGAGGTTCGCCAAGGAAGTTGCATGCAGTTTCCTTGAAAAAGACTGCTCTAATTATGATTTTTTCTATACCATAAGAGCGAACAGCGCTATTATAGGCGGGCCTAGCGCGGGTGCAGCAATTGCAGTCCTGACAATATCTGTGTTAGAAGATCTGCCCCTTGATGAAACCATGACAATAACTGGCACTATTAACAGTGGAGGTATAATCGGTCCTGTAGGGGGCATTTTAGAAAAAATTGACGCGGCTTCAGAAATAGGATTAGATAAGGTTTTAATCCCAAAATATAGCCAGGTTAACCAGTCAAACCTGACAGAATACCGGAAAAAATATGATATTAATATAATTGAAGTGTCGCAGTTGACAGAAGCCATAAAAATAATGACAGGGAAAGATTATGGTAATATTGCAACGATTAATTTAAGTGAAAGTTATGTGGAAACTATGAGGTCTATTTCAGAAAGATTGTGTGGAAGGGCCAAAACCATAATAGAAGAAGTTTATTATGGGGAAACAGACAAAAATAACACATCATATACTTTATTAGATAAAGGGCTAAATTCATTGGATAAAAACGAGTTTTATTCTGCAGCCAGTTATTGTTTTGGCTCTGGATTAAATTCAAGGTATAAATATCTGCTGAAAGAAAATTTGAACAAAAAACAGATTCAAGATAAGATTGTTGAAACGTTTGACAGGGCAAACGAGTTTAAAAACAATACAAAAAAAAAACAATTGAAAACAATAACAGATCTAGAAACTTACATGGTTGTAAATGATAGATTAAGTGAGTCAAAAGAACATTTGACAAATGCATTATTTCATTTGGCAAAAAATAATACAAACACAAGTTTGTATGAACTTGCTTACGGAATTGAAAGATTGAATAGCGCGTATTCATGGTCAATTTTTTTCAGCAAGCCAGGCAGAACTTTTGAAATAAATAAAAACATACTTGATGAGTCATGTTTAAAGAAAATTTCTGAAGTTGAAGAACGCATTCAGTATATAGAGATTTATTTACCAACAAGCACTATAGATGTAAGACAAGCAGTAAGAAAGTCTTATGAAGATTATAATAATGGAAATCCTGAACTATGTTTATATAAAGCTAGTATTGCAAAGGCAAAAGTTGATGTTGTCCTAAATAATTTAGCTATTGATATAGATAAAGTTGATGACATAATTGAAGACAGAAGCCAGATTGTTAAATCTATTATTGCAAAACAAAATCAAAAAGATATTTTCCCTATTTTAGCATATAGTTACTATGAGTATGCAAATTCTTTAAAAGAAAATGATAAATATTCTGCTTTATTATATTTAGAATATGCTATTGAACTGGGCAATCTTGATATTTATTTTGAGAAAGAAAAGATTGGGTTGCCTTCTATAACAGATAGCCTTTTAAATACTTTTTCCCTAGGTGTTTTAACAGGAATAAGTTTTACTATTTCTTTTTTGATTACTTACAGACTGATCAAGAGAAAAAAATAATACACCTCAAGAATAGTTACTTTTAAATATAAATTTCTTTTTGCGCGTATATGGTGGGGTGTATGCAAGGGATTAGTAGAAGGTCTTTTTTAAAATTAAGTTCTTTATTAGGCGGTATTGTTATCCCTGATTTGCCGTTTGAAGAAAATATTGTTGGGGATGCAGTTGAATTAATTTATGCCGATTCAGATATTACGGGCATACTTGAAGCTAAGGGAATGCCTACATATCTGCTTCCTTTGCATGATGATTATTTCTATGATTTCAACAGAGACATCATCGAATTAAATCTAGGGGGAAACATACAACTGGGATTCAAAGGAAAATATTCTTTTAGGATTGGAGATAAAACACTGAGGGCTTCGATATTACATAATGTGACTGGCGAAAAAGTTTTGCCTATTGCTGTAACAGATGAGGGCTTTGATGCTTTTGTGTACTTTCCAATTAGAGCTTATTCTTCTGTTGTGAATGAAGAAACTATTCTAGGAGAATATACTATGATGTCAGAATTTTATCCGAACAAGATTTTTAATCTTTTGCTGGAAAGTAAAGATCTTTCTGAATTTCAGGATAAAGAACAAGGATTTCATCCTGGAACTGAGTATTCATTAATTGATATTTTACAATTATCAAATGGAAGCAGGTTTTTACCAGGTAAAACTAGCAGTGGATCTATTGTTAGAGGAGGGGGAGTTTGTGCAGGAGCAAGTATTTTGGCAAAGGCATCCTTATTAACAGGAGCAAGTTTTGTTGAAAAATGGATGCATCCATGGACAAGTCAATACTGGGTGGGTCCGGCTAATCCTGAAATTACTTTAGAAAACTCTGATGCAACAGTTGAAGTTAATGCATCTTTAGATAAAAGGTTTGATTTTATATGGACAATGCCAAAAGATTATGATACATATTACTTGAAGATTAGTGCACAAGTATTTCCAAATGGGCACCCCATTATTGTGGATGGCCTTGGAAATCCAGGTGATGCTGACGCAAGATTAGTATTAACTTATGCCTGGACAACTGAAAAACCAGAACATCAGGTTGAGAAACTTGAAGAAATAATAGAAGCATATGATTCTTACAGAAAAACTCGTGAAGTTCCAATCCTATTAAGGCAAAGTAGAATTGTAAGAAATTTTGAATTTGGCGAAGTCCCAGAAAAAGACAAAATTTTCTATATCATTTATCCTGATAGTAGAACAGATAGATTTTCTGAAGAATTTCAAAATAATGAATACATTTCAACTGTTAAAACTCTTGCTGATTTAATTAATCAATATGGTCAGCAGACAACAAAAGAACAGTTCAATTCAGGTGAAGCACAAGGAATAGGAGATTATCTAAAAACTACTGAATGGTATGAATCACTTGAACAGAAAACTGGTTATTTGGAAAGAGGGCTCAGATTTGCAAACTATAATACCTTTAGAGCAGAGGGAGAAGCCATACAATGTGTTGGATGGGTTGTATTATTGGCACATTTAGGATATGAAGAGAGCCCAAAAAACGTTGGCGGATTTCCAGGAAATGCCGCCGATATTATCCCTATATCAATAAGGAACGGCAGTAGAGAGAGGTTAAGTGAAAACGGTATCTATTATTTTCACAGTCAATCTATTGATGATGTTGAAGCAGGAGACTTATTTATTAGCTACGAAACAAGGGTGGGGCATGTGGGTGCTGTTGTTGGAAAAAAAGAATATGATAATGAGACAGTGCTTTTAATTGCTGAAGCAAATAGAAGACGGCAGGGAGAAGTAAATATTTTTGAAGTTGACAAATCTAATTATGAAGTTATTCTTGGTGCTAAAAGAATTGTGATAGGGAGATGAAAGAGAACTTTTCACGCAGAGAATTTATAAAAGCTTGTACAATATATTCTCTCGCGAGCATAGTTAAACCAAAAAGGTTTGAGTTTGATTGGAAAAATGATGTACCTCCTTCTTTAATGCTTCACTCCGCCAATATAAAATTTTTCCCAGAACTTATACCTTTAATACAAGATAATTTTTTTACTATTACATATGAAGATTGGAAAGCTGAAATCAAAAGAAGAAATAAATCTATACAAATGATTTCAAGGAAATTGTGTATAGAGGAGGATATACTTTCTGGTTTCACGGATGTTCAGTATCTTGATAAACTGCCCCTTATTATCTCGATAGATGATGTTGGGACTAGTTGGATTAGAAAGGAACATTTGGATATGTTTGAATATCTTGATAATAGATGTATGAGAGCAGTAATTGGAATTCAGCCAGACAAAAGGATAAGTGAATATGATCATTACTGGCAAATACTTCTTAATTTAAGTGAAAACGGTTGGGAACTTGCTACACACACAATAACTCATCCACCTTTAACCAGAGTAAGCAAACAAAGAGTTGATTATGAAGTTGGTGAATCCTGTAATAGAATTGAGGAAGCAGTTGGAAGAAAACCGATAACTTTAATAGCACCCTTTGGTGATTCATGGCCCCCTACAAATTATAGAGAGGGCAATATGAATTTATATAAGAGTTGTCAAAATTTTGAAATTGAATATATTGCAGGAATTGCAGCAGGGAGAACTCTTCTTGATTTAGATTCATTGGATGAAGTTCTTCATCATTATGAAATGGATGACATTCCAAAATATGTTGGCCGTGTTATCCCTGATTCAAATTCGAATATCACTTTAGAGAGATTGCTAAATTTTAAAATAGGAGGATACAGTTAACTTTATAAATGTTCTATAACTTCACGATATTATTGCCAACTGCAAAAGTATGGCAGGAATGGACTTTTGCAACACTGCTGAGGCGATAAAGAAGCAGTAAAGTAGTTCTTTACTGTTAATAAGGTGAATAATAATGGCTGAAGAAAAATTATTGGTTCCAAATGACACTTATTTAAAAGCCGGAATCCATATAGGTACAAAGTTTAAAACTAAGTATATGGAAGAATTCATATATAAAACAAGACCAGACGGCTTATCTGTATTAAATGTGCAAAAAATTGATGAACGAATACGGATATTGGCAAGGTTTTTGTCACACTACAAACCTGAAGAAATTTTGGTGGCAAGCAGGCGTGAGAACGGTTGGCTACCTGTTAAAATGTTTGGGAAATTGACAGGTGCAAAAGTTTTTGCTGGAAGATATCCTCCTGGAACTTTAACAAACCCAGCATTAAAAAATTATCTTGAGGCCAAGGTCATTCTTATTACAGACCCATGGCCGGACAGAAACGTTGTTAAGGACGCATTAAAAATTGGCATACCTATATTAGCATTGTGTGACACTAATAACCAGGCAAACGACCTTGATTTGGTAATCCCATGCAACAACAAAGGTAAAAAAAGCCTTGGATTACTATTCTGGATATTAACCAAAGAATACCTGAAGTTAAGAGACAAAATCAAAGATAAAGATTTTAAATATACAATAGAAGATTTCACGCCAGAATAAGTCCATTACTTTTTATTTTAAATTCCATTTTTTCATCTAAATTATGATGAATCTTATTTTCTTCATCATACTTATACTTAACTAATTTTGCATACTTTTTCTCATCATTTTTTTTAAGTTCGATAATTACTTTAGAAAGGTTTTCCATCATTTTTCCGCCCACCATCTTTATATCGTTGGTACCATCTACTTTAGAGCTTACTTGATTTGTAATTAAAACAACTTTGTTTAAATCCCTTGCAATACGTACTAAATTTGCCATTTGAACAGCCATTAGTTTATTAATTCCTTTAGGATTATCACTTAATCTCTTCCTATATAAACTTCCGATAGTATCAACAATAACTAATTTAATAGATTCATTTTCACACAATTTCTTTAGTTTTAAGATTGTTTCAAATTGTTCTTCAAACGTCTTGGGCTGTATAAGAAAAATATTGTCTAATATCTCCTTAAGATCTCCATAATATAGTTGTTTTAATCTCTCGCTATCAAAACCATTTTCTGTGTCAACAAAAATAATTTTTCCTTTATTCCTTGCACAGGCAATAGATGCCAATAAACAAGAAGTGGTTTTGCCTGATGCAGCATTACCATATATCATAGTAAGTTTGCCGGATTCATATTTACCTATTAATTTTTTTATTGGCTCATTAAAGCAGGGAAGAGAATATTTTTTCATAATATCCTTAAAATAACTCTCTTTTTTTAAATCTAATCACATAATTTTAAATAAATCTTGTTATTAACAAAAAAATATGGACTACTCAATAATAATACCTGTATATAATGAAGAAAAGAATATTATTGAATTATATTCTAGACTCAAACCTGTTTTAAGGCAATTAAAAAAAAAATACGAGATAATTTTTGTAGATGACGGTTCAACTGATAATACTTACAAAGAATTAGAAAAACTTCATAATAAAGATAAAACTGTTAAAATAATTAAATTCCGGAAAAATTTTGGCCAGACAGCTGCATGGGATGCAGGGTTTAAACATGCTCTTGGCAAATATATTATTACAATAGACGGGGATTTACAAAATGATCCTAATGACATTCCCAAATTAATCAAGAAATTAAAAGAAGGCTATGACGTTGTTTCAGGATGGCGTGTTAAAAGAAAAGATGCTCTATCCAAAAAACTGTTTTCTGTGTTTTCCAGGCAATTAAGAAAACTCATTATCAATGATAAGATCCACGATTCTGGCTGTTCTTTAAAGATCTATAAAAAAGATTGCTTCAAGGATTTAGATTTGCATGGCGAGATGCACCGCTATATTACTGAAATACTGGCATTAAGGGGTTTTAAGATAGGAGAAGTTAAAGTAAATCATTTGCCTAGAAAAAAAGGCAAAACAAAGTATAATCTTGTTAGGCTGCCGAAAGGGTTTCTTGATTTAATGGTGGTCGCATTTTGGCAAAGATATTCTTCCAGACCCATACATCTGTTTGGTGGTTTAGGCATTATAATGAGTTTTTTTGGTGTTCTTACAGGGCTTTATTTATTATACTTGAAATTTTTTTATAAAGCCGCCATCGCAAACAGACCTTTATTATTATTAGCAATATTGTTAGTTGTGTTGGGGATACAATTTATTATCTTTGGATTAATAGCAGATATTCTAATAAGAATGTATTATTTAGGGGATAAAAAGAATTATCATATTGAAAAAATAAAATGAAAATTTTTAAAAAATTTTCAATTCTTAAAAGAAAATGAAAATCCTGATGTTAAATTATGAATATCCTCCTTTAGGAGGAGGTGCTTCTCCCTTTACAAAAGAACTTTCTACTGAACTTTCAAAAAAACATTATGTGGATGTTGTTACAATGTATTATAAAGGTCTTAAAAAGATAGAAAGAAAAGGCAACTTAACAGTATATCGTGTTCCTTGTATAAGAAATAAAAAAGAGTCTAGTACTGCTTTTGAAATGTTTACATACATAATTTCTGCATTTTTAAAAAGCTTAGTCTTAATGAAAAAAAACAAATATGATTTAGTACATTCTCATTTTATTCTTCCAACAAGTATTCTAGCATATGCTCTTAAAAAAATTTTCAAAGTTAAATATATTATATCTTCACATGGTTCAGATGTCCCGGGCTATAATCCAGATAAATTCAAATTACTTCATAAAATAGTTTTTCCAATATGGAATTTAATTGTAAAGAGTGCAACATATATACATACACCGTCTAACACAATGAAGAATATAATTTTGACAAAGAAAAAACTTGCTAATGTTAAAGTAATTCCCTATGGAATATATGTTAGAAAACCAGGGATTATGAAAAAAGAAAAAATAGTTCTTTATGCAGGAAGGCTTTTTGAAAGGAAAGGCGTGCAATACCTATTAAAAGCGGCAACTAATTTAGCAAAAGATTGGAAAATAATTATAGCTGGAGACGGTTATTACAAAAATGAGTTAATGAAACTAGCCAAAAATTTAAAACTGAATGTAGAATTTACGGGCTGGCTTTCAAAAAATGAGCTTCATAAACTTTACAAGAAAAGCTCAATTTTTGTCTTGCCTTCATCAGAAGAAAGTTTTGGCATTGTACTTGCTGAAGGCATGATGTATTCAAATGCAATCATAACATCAAAAGAGACAGCCTGTCAAGAAGTTGTAGGTAACTCAGGAATACTTGTAAAAAAGAAAAGTATAAATGAATTAGAAAAGGCATTATTATCTTTAACGTCTAATAAAAAATTATTAAAAAAATATCAAAAAAAAGCTAGAAAAAAGATATTTACATATTCTTGGAATAAGGTTATAAATAAATATCTATCATTATATAAAAACGCGTGTAAATCCACTATATAGGTGTTATAACATTGAAACTAGCCAAAATTTTGGTTTGCCCAAAATGTAAAAAAAGTTTAAGCAAAAAATTAAGTTGTAATTATTGCAAGAAAAAATATAGTTTTATTAATAGTAAACCTGCTTTTCTTAAAACACAGATAACATCTGAAGATAAATTACTTGATTTCTTTATCAAAAAAGCAAAATGGCTTATACCTTCTCCCAGTCTTAATGTTTATGCTAAACATAATATGGGTCTTTTAAAGAAAAAATTGTCTAAAAAATCTCAAATTTTAATTATTGGAGGTGGTACACAAAAATTAGCTAAAGGCATTGAGATATTAGGAACACATTTAGCTAATACAGTTAATTTAGAGATTGTTGATGGACCTTTTGTAGATGTTATTGGAGACGCCCACAATTTACCTTTTAAAAATAATAGTTTTGATTTAGTCATCATTCAGGCTGTTCTTGAACATGTTAAATATCCAAAAAAAGTTGTTGATGAAATCTACCGGGTTTTAAAGAAAAAAGGCTTTGTTTATGCAGAAGTGCCTTTTATGCAAGGAGTTCATAGCAGGCCTTATGATTTTCAAAGATATACTCTGTATGGATTACAAACATTGTTTGAGAAATATAAATTAGTAAAATCTGGTGTGCTAACAGGCCCGACAGCTTCTGTGATTTGGGTTGTCAGAGAATATCTCTCACTTTTTTTTTCTTTTAACAATAAATATTTGTATTATTTTTTTAATTTTATCTTTGGCTGGATTTTTTTTCCTGCTAAATATTTAGATCTAGTTTTAATCAAATTAAAGTTCTGTAGCAACATAGCTGGGGCTTATTATTATATAGGAAGAAAATAGTTATTCATCTACAATTAAATACCTTGTCAAACCAATTGCTCCAATTATCAGAAAGAACAATATGTTTATTATGTGATATGCAAAAGACGCGGGTACTGCTTTTGCCAGCGGTATGTTAAACGCGGTAAATGCGCCTGTTAATCCGCCCTCCCATACACCAAACCCGCTGAATGTTGATATGGGTAGCATTATTAAAATAATTAAAAAAGTGAATATCAAACTTACTTCCCAGAAACTAAAGGGTAATCCAAAGCCTTTAATTAAGACATAAGTCATTAAATAATTGATTGACCAAATTATGAAACTTTGAAAAAAGAGCATTAACCCTGTTTTTATGTTCCAAGATTTTTTAAAATTTTTAATTAAATCCTCTAAAGTGACAAACATCCTTTCTATTAATATTAGTTTTTTCAATGGGTTCAATTTTTTTAAAATCTTAACTAATTTTTTGTCAAATCTTAAAGAAATAAAGAACCCTGATAATAGTAAGAATAGAAAAACCGCAATTATTTTGACATAATAATTAACCATTAGCGGCGTATCTTTAACTAGGAATGAAGAGATAATGAATATTATACTGACCGCAATAACATCATATATCCTAATTATCAATAACTGGCTTAATCCTTTGGAAATATGGATGCCCTTCTTTTTCATTAGATAAACATAAGAAAAATCTCCCAGCCTCATCGGGATTAGATTTATCATTAGGTTGTGGATGGCGATTATATTGAAAAGTTTTCTTAGTTTAAGTTTGGTGTCTAAAACAAAATTAAACCTCATTGTTCTCAAAATTATTGTAAGTGTGTATAAAACAAAACTTGTTATTAAGTAAGGAAAAGGCATTTCATACAACGTGCTTATAATCTCAGAAGGTTTTGTTACAGATAACAAAAAATAAAGCAGAACGCCGCTTATAATAACGCTAAAAATTATTTTTTTCCGCATTTTATATATTAATATAGTACAAGTCAAAGTTTCCAGTAGTCAACTCATATGTTTTCTTGATAACTGCTTTGTTTTGCACTAATGAATTGATGTTGGATTCATTGAAAGAGCCGCCTCTCTTAAATAAAAAATAAAAGGGAACATCGCCCTGGCTTGTTCTTACAAAAGCTAACTGTTTTAACTCATAATTATGTTTTAAATATTCCCATGCGTCTTTGTATTGAGGCGTATTTATATATTGTCGTATGCCCCATTGATAAACAAAGATCCAGTTATAATTATATTTGTCTTCAAGTTCTTTTATAACTGTTACATTCCACGGAAAAGGAATGCCTTTTCTATCAGCAGACCATAAAATGCCATATGATTGGTGTCCCGAATGAAAAATTCTTTCATTAGGAGTAGAGTTCTGGTTAATATATTCTCCGGCAATATCAAGACCGTAAAACTGTGTATTGAACTGCCTGTCTTTTGCTTCCATTGACGGGTTATATATCAAGAAAGCTAAACCAATAATAACAAGCCACTTGACAATTAAGCTAAGTTTCTTATCAGGTATTATACTTTTTACAGTGTTTGCAATAGTGATGATAGCAAACCCCATTAAGATTATTATTAAAGGTGCGATAGGATATTGGTGGTAGCTATGCCCTTTGAGATATGGCGCCAGGATATATGTCCAGATTATGCCGCCCGCCACAAACAATGCAATAAACACATTCCCAAAACCTTTTTTTAACAATAATAAAATAAACAAAAACCCAATAATAGCAAACCAAAAACCAATAATTGAATAGTTATCTGCTATATAGTTTTTTAATATGGCAAACCATTCAGCGTTAAAAATTATTTTCAAACTTGTTTCCAGGTCGCCAACTTTAAATGTTGGATCATATAATTTGGCATAAAGAATCCAAACCGGACCAAGTGATCCAAATATGAATGAGGGAACATAATTCACAAAATTTTTCTTTAAGTCCTTAAAGAATTTTTTATAAGGAAATGTGGCAACTATCGGAAATAATACAATAAAATGATCATATTTAGTTATTAGTCCTATTATAAAAAACAAAACAAACAAATTTATATGCAACGATTTGAAGGATTTTCTCCATTTTAAATAAAATAATAAAGAAAGCATCATAAAAAACACAGCATAATTAATAAGTTGAACTTGTCTGCCAAAAAAAACAAACAAGGGATTAATTGCTGTTAAAAATGCAACCACTAATGCCAAGTCTTCTCTATCATACAACTCTTTTATGACAAGATACATTACAACTATTAACGCAACGCTGAACAATACAGAGATTAAACGTGCAATTGCTAACTTATATCCGAAAATAGTGAAAAAAATCGAAACCATAATAGAAGTTAAAGGAAAAGTGTCAGGATGCGCTCCAGACTGGTCCTGGTTTAGTTTTGGATAGTCCCATTCAGGTATAAAAAAACCATGTTTAAAAAAACCGTCTCTGGCAAAATTCCTCGCTTCTGTTAAATAGTGCGTTTCTTTCCAGTTATGGTATCCTATAACAGGATAATCAAGATGATATATTCGCAAAGAATAACCTAACAAGACAAACAACAATAATAGAAAGTAAGGATAATTTTTTTTTAATATATTCCATATTTCAGTTAAATTTATCTCAACATGCTTTTCAGAACTTTTTCTCTTAGCCATTAAAAAAACGATTATAAAACATTATATAAAATCTTTGATTTTTTTAAAAACCCTGAAAAAGTCCCTTTTGCAAGAGACTCTCCCAGGGAAAAAGAGGTGAACACAACAAATCTGTTTCTACTTTAAAATAGTTATAATAAATATTTAAACCTTTCGTTTTTGACAGTATTTTGGAGTGGTGACACATATCTTTTTATAGTTAAGTGAACTCTTTTGTTACAATGAAGTGTGTTAAATGTGGTAAACTAGGAAAAATAAAAGTACAGAATTTGACAGCTTGTGAAAGTTGCTTTTTAAAAATCATTGAAAAACGAGTAAGAAAAGAGATAAGGTTGAAAAAATTAATAAGAAAAAATGATAATATCTTAATTATCAATGATGGTTCAGCTGAATATTTTGTTTCTGAATATTTATTAAAGAAAATAATTAAAGATCTGCCTATAAAAATTACTACAAAAAAACAAAAATATGAATTAGGAGATTCTGTTAGTGGAGCATATAATAAAATAATTGTGCCGTGGAACGCAGATAAGGAAGATGAATATTTTCTAAAAAGTATTTTTGAGAATCAAGATTTAAAGTATAGGGGACATTATAAAATCAAAAGTAAACTTTACATAAAACTACTCCTAACTGTGTTGCAGGCAGAAGTCGAAATATTTGCGAAAATAAAGGGATTAAAAATTAAAGCTAGAAAAAAAACAAATATTGGCATTATGTTAGATGAACTTGAAAAGGAATACCCCGAGATGAAGTTTAGTTTATTAAAAAGTTTTCAAGAATTACAATGAGAAAGTGGATAATAATTTTGTTTTTTTTAACATCTTGTTCTTTTAGCAATGTTGTTTATGAATCTGATACAGAAATTAATGTGTTTTTTTGTCCTGAAGACATGTGCATGGAAAAAATCATTGATTTAATTGATTCGTCTGATGAAATTAAATGTGCATTTTATGATTTAGATTTGCCAGAATTAATAGAAAAATTAAAAGAAAAAAAGGTCGAAGTGATTATAGAGGATTCAAATGCATTAGATGATTTCATAACTGGTTATTCTCCTGCATTAATGCATAATAAATTCTGTGTTTTTGATAATAACATAGTATTGACAGGAAGCCTGAACCCAACAGAGCGTGGTAACTATTACAATAATAACAACATTGTAATAATTAAATCAAAATACTTAGCGGAAAATTACTTGGATGAATTTGAAGAATTAAAAAATAATGAATATGGTTCTGGTAAAAAAGTAAAATATCCAATGATTAGTTTGGGCAATATAAAGATAGAATCTTATTTCTGCCCTGAAGACAATTGTAAACTTAGAGTTATTAATGCATTGAAAGCTGCTAACCATTCAATATTTTTTATGACTTACAGCTTTACAGATGAAGATATTGGTAATTTACTTTGGAACAAAAACTATCTTGGTGTTAATGTTAAAGGCATTCTTGAGAAAAAACAAATATCTGATTATTCAAGATATGATGATTTAAAAGAATTCTCTATAACAGATAATAACAAATACATCATGCACCATAAAGTTTTCGTTATAGATAATAAAACAGTCATTACAGGATCATATAATCCAACTAAAAATGCTAATGAAAGAAATGATGAAAATCTCTTAATCATACATGATAGTAAAACTGCAGAAAAATATATTGTTGAGTTTAATAAATTATATGATTATAAAGAAATAATTCCTAATACTGCAACAGATTTATTCTTTTCAAAAGTGTTGTATGATGCAGTTGGCAACGACAAAAATAATGAATTTATAGAGCTAAAAAATATAGGTTCTAATACACTAAATTTAGCTTATTTTTTCATTAGCAATAATAAAACAAATTCAAGATTAACTGGTAGAATAAAGCCAAATGAAACTATAATAATAAAGCCAAAATTTTCTTTAAAAAACACAGACGGTATTTTGTTATTAAAATTCGCTTATAATATAATAGACTATGTGGCTTGGGAAGGATTATGGGCGTTAGAAGCAAAGCAAGGGCACGCTTTAACAAGGGTTAATGCCGGGGTTGATGAACAGTCATGGGCGATTAATTAGGCTTTTGAAAAAAGTCATGTATTATTTGGCTGACAGGTTCTGCATGGCTGATAAAAAGATTATGTCCGGCTTTCTTGAATATTTTTAATTCTGAGTTTGTATTATCTAATAGCTCTTTAATATTTCTTAAAGGGAAATACAAATCTTTTTTTCCATGAATAACTAGAATTCTTGAATTAATTCTTTTTAATTCGTCAATTTTCAGCTTATATTTTTTTGCTGCTTTCATCATCTTATATCTTAATGTGGTTGTTTTTAAAGAATTATTCTTGATCAATTTAACACCGTATTTTAGTTCTAGCAGCCTACCGTTCAGATTTGAATAATCAACATGTTCTTTTCTTTTCTCTGGCAAAGGTTTTGCTATTATTGAAGCAAAATTAAATATGGAATTATAAAATGGGGCAACAATTTTGGTCCTTCTCCTGACTTTGTCTAACCTGTGAATTGAAGATATTAAAACAATTTTATCAATATTAATTTTCTGGTTGAACATTTCGGCAAATTTTAATGAAACAAGGCCGCCAAAACTTGTGCCAATCACATTTATATTGCCAATCTTCTCTTTTTTTAGTATTTCATACAAATCTGTGGCATAATCTTCTAGTTTTACATTTTTAAGGTCTTTTGGAAAATCAGAATCTCCCTTACCTCGTAAATCAGGGACAACTATGTTATAATTATCTTTTAAATATTTGATTAGATTATTGAGTCGTGTATGGTTGCCGTGAAAACCACCATGCACTAAAAGAAGACTAGCCAAAGGTTTTTTACAACTATGCTTTTCATAATAAATCCTTGTCCCATCAAAACTTTTTATATACATGAGATTATCCTAAAAAATTTGTAATTTAAAAAATTATTTAAGTTGTTCATAGTTCTTTTGAAAGGTATGTTATCGGTTGGAATTATTTCAGGATTAATTGCGATGTTATGTTGGGGCATAGGCGATTTTTTATTAGCTGTTACTGTAAGAAAGATTGGTCAATTGAAAGCCATGTTTTGGGGAAATATTATTGGTGTTGTTCCAATCCTATTGATAGTAATATACTTTTTCAATCAACTTTTCATTACAATAAACGAGTTTTTAATTTTACTGGGGGGAGGAGCTATTATGCTTGTAGCAACACTTTCTTTTTACAAGGCATATGAAATTGGAGAAGTAAGTGTAGTTACACCAATTGCAACCTCTGCTTCTTTAGTGACTGTTTTATTGGCAGTTTTGTTGTTGGGAGAACAATTGACTTTCCTAAATATTATCTCAATAATTATTATTTCAATTGGAATTGTCTTAGTTTCTACAGATTTTAGAAAATTAAAACACATGCACACGGTCAAAGGAGTGAAAGAAGCAGTAATAACCATGATTTTGTGGGGTGTTCACATATTTATTATTAAAATATTATCAGGAACAATGAATCTTGTCAACATATCTGTCTTTTCCTTTTTAGTTATTAATTCCTATTTAATGCTTTATCCACTAGTAAAAAAAGTTCCTATTAAATTAAAAGAATTGAAAAAAGATAGAATATACCTGATATTTATAGCAAATTCATTCTTGTTCTTAATTGCGTGGGTTGCATTTAATTATGGTATAAAACATGATTTGGTTAGTTTAGTGGCTCCAGTTAGTTCTTTGTCGCCGGCGATAACTGTAATACTTGCTTTAATTTTTTACAAAGAAAAATTGGTTCTTAATCAAAAACTTGGAATTCTCACTGTTTTAATAGGTTTATTCTTGATTAGTTTATAACCACTGGACATACTCATTAACATTCGTAAAGTCCACTTCCTAAAACATGTCAGTGGACACACTGGACATTCTCGTGTGAGGTATTTAAATGATGTTTCTATTATAAAATGAGGTGATGTCAAAATGATAAAAATTATGGTTGTTATGTCAACGTTTTTAGTAGGTTTTTTTTACACTAGAAGAGAGTTGAAAGCTCTGTATAAAATTATTACAGAGAAAGATTATGTCTCATGGCACGAATTAAATAAATCTGTTGCTCAACGAGAATTAATGATTTAGTCCACAATAATTGTATCCAATTTTGGAAGATTACAAAAGTTGGTGGTAAAATTATACGCCCCGGCGTTTAGAAAGACCAATTTATCGCCAACTTTTGGTTTTTCTAAAAATACTCTATAGCGGAAAATGTCCATTGAATCTGGTGTGCAGCCTTTTATTGTATAAGCAGTTCCCTCTTGCAGTTCTCCCTCTACCAATAACCTAATGTGTGCCACGAAAGTGTCCATTGCTGAATTATATACAGAACAGTTAATGACAATATTATTTTCGTAAATGTTCGTGATTTCAGTTTCCAATTTTATTGGAGATGCTGCCAAATATCTACCAGGCTCTATTATCATTTTAATATTCTGATCATTTAACCATTTTCTTAATTCAGATATTTTTGCAAAGATATTTTTCATGATTTCTGATCTAAAGTTTTTATATTCAGCAGGCAAGCCACCGCCAATATTTACTAAATCAATTTTATCCCAATGTTTTATAGAATCAGTTAATTCTTGTTTTAAGGACCACTCGCTCACATTCTGAGTTTTTCTATGAAAATGAATGCCTAATTTTTCTATATTCTGATTTTTTCTAAGTTTTGGCAAAAGCTGGTTTATTTTCCTAGAATAAAATCCAAAAACAAAATGTTTACCTGTATGTACAGTATGTTCTTTTAAGCGCATCCTTAATAACAAATTAATTTTTTTATTTTGTTGCTTCATATAACCTAGAAGAGTATTAAGATCATTTTCATTATCCACAACAAAATTTATTACACCTTTTTCAAATAATAATTTTATTTCCTTATATGTCCATGCCTGTGCAAAAAACCACACTCTTTTCATATCTTTCTGAGTCAAGTTTTTTATGCTGTGAACACTGAACATACACTCTGTGTTTTCTTCTAGAACTTTACCAATAACTGGATTTGTTTTATAACTATATGAAACAATATCTGCAAGTTTCTTTATCTCATTGTATTTGTTCATCAATTTTTTTTTTGACAAAACAAACCTAGCTTTACTCAACATTTAACATACCTTCTTTGTTTAATGTTTCTAGAACTTTAATCATGACCAAAGGAAAGGTAAATGTAACATCACCTATAACAGTTGCAACATCAGAATCATCTTTGACCTTGCCCCATGACTTAGCTTCTTCGGTTGTTGCTCCAGACATACTTCCACTAGAAGAATGTGCAGTTGTCATATAAACAGCATAATCTAGACCACCATTCAATAAACAGGCTAAAATAGCATGATGTTTTGAAATACTGCCACCTAAAGAGATAAGCCCTTTTTTATCGTCATGACTTGTACTAAATAAAATATTTTCAAAATCTTTCACAACATCTATAACAAAATCCTTCTGTTTTTGCTGTAACATGAATAAATGAAAGCCAAAGGCACCATCTGTTATTCCAGGACAAAAAATTGGAACTTTATTTTTTGATGCCTGATATAAAATTGAATTTTTATCATTTAACATTAAACCAAGTTCATATATTAATTCAGACGGCGTCCATCTATGTTTCTTTTTATATAAAGAAAGCAACATTTGCCCGATTGTATCTTCAAATTTCAGATAAGATTCATTTCTAATGAATAAATTTCCAACACGATTAATACCTTTTTCATAAAGTTCGATATCGTCTGGCTTGAATTTACCAATTACAAAATTTTCTCCTTTCGCTTTCATAATATCTTCTTCAATTCCACCAACAGTTGTAACAACAACATCAACAATCTTAAGTTGTATTAACTGAGCAAAAAACCCTCTTAACCCAGACGTTACCATGTTTGATGTATATGTAAAGAATATTTTTGCACCCGCTTTTTTCATTTTAAGAATAACGTCAACAGCTTTCTTCATTTCAGTACTTTGAAAACCGACATTGCCTAATTGTTCAACAAGTTCATCAACATTTATTCCTTTTTTCCACATTAAATCTTTAACTTTTTTCATAATAACCACTTATTTTAAATTGAAACACAAATAAGAATAAGACTTATGCACCTTTTTTACGAACTGTGCTTTTCATATTGTGATGAAATAAAATTATGTTTATATAATTAATCTTCTTTAATAAAATCTTTGTCTTTTTCTTCAAATTCTCTTCTTTTAACTTCACGCTTCATTTTTTCAAGCCATTTATACACATTAGAATGCGGACTTCCTTTTATCAACATTTCAATAGCTCTCCTAGCAATAGATACCTGTTGAGTTTGTCCAATTAAAGAAACAGTTTTTCCATATACAGAAACATAACATTCTGTTTGTTCTTCAATTACTTTTCTAGATTTGCCTTCTTTCCCTATAACCCGGCCTTTTATTCTTCTAAACTGTGAGGGATTATTAAAATCTGGCAGATTAATTATTTCAAAAGCATAATCTTGTTTTAATAATAACATTGCTAGTTCAGGATTAAACCCACGACCAATTGCCCTTATAATATCTCTTGTACAATATAAAGCAAGGGCGTCCCTACCAATAACAGAAACATCACCTTCTTCAGAATCTACATTAAGTTTGGTTTTTGTATTTTCTTCTATCTGTTTTTTTATCTCGCCCTTTTTACCAATTAACACGGCAATCCTGTCTTTAGGTATCTTAACTTGGTAACTAAATTCTGTCATACACTTGCTGGAATAACAGTTTGTTTTTAAAAATTTGCTTCACAAAAAAAGTTCAGGTCCAGACATCCCTTTTAATCTGTTTTCTATTAATTCCAATTTCTTTTAATATTTCAGCCATGTCGTGTACAAAGCCAAAAGAACCACAAATATAATATGTGTTTTTAAATATGTTTTGAACAGTTTCATAAATGAAATCTTTGTTAATTCTTCCTGTATGCCCCCTCTTATTTTTCCATGAATCTCTAGTGAGAGTATGATATATTTTTAGATTAGAATTTATTTTTTCTAGTTTTTCTAGTTCTTTTTGATAGATGATGTCTTTTTCAGTTTTTGAGCTGTACAACAAAGATATCTTTGTATCAAGCTTTTTTTCAGTGCAGTATCTTATCATGGACATAAAGGGCACTATACCAGAGCCTGCAGCTATTAAAACTATAGATTTTAAATGATCCATGTAAAAAAATTTTCCCCTCGGCTGACTTATCTCAAATATATCCCCAACCTTGACACCGTTATGCATGTAAGGCGAAACCTTTCCATTTGGCACCAATTTTATGGTTAATTCAACATATTTTTTGTTTAAGGGAGAAGACGCTATTGAGTAAGATCTCTTTACTCTCTCATTATTGATTTTAACATATAAATTTACAAACTGTCCAGGAAGGAAATCAAGATTTTGCCCATTTAAACTTTTCAAAAAATATGACTTAACATTCTTAGTTTCTTTTTTTATATCTATTAACTGAACTTTAGTTATTTCCTTCATATTTACAAATCTATCAAGAAAATTTTTTTGATTAATAAAACTTATCTTAAATATATTTTTGGCATGTTAAATTCATAGTTTATATTAATTATAGTTTCTTTAACATCTTTGATAAGCCTTTTTACATTAATCTTTTTGTTATTTTTAAACTTTGAAAGATACTCAATTCCTCTTTCTAAAAAAAGGATACAACCTTCTTTATTTGAGTTTAAATAATGATGATAACCTCCTGATATAAAGATTAATCCTTGCAAAAACTTTTTATCTTCTTTAGCATTTAACCAAAGTTTTTCCCAGACCTCATGTGCTTTAAAGAACCTTTTTTGATTAAACAATTCTATGCCTTTTTGTAACATAATAAAGATTAATTAAAGCAAAGCTTTATAATATTTCTTTTTATCCAAGCAGTTGTGATTATTATGACAAAACAAAAAACAGAATTTAAAATTACGCTAACAAAAAAAGCAGCTGAGAAAATTCTTGACATAAGTAAACAAGAGAAGAAAGAAGGTTACGGTCTTAAAATATATGTTTTTCCAGGCGGATGCGCTGGTTTCCAGTACGGCATGGATTTTGAGAAAAAGCCGGATAAAACAGACAAAACCGTAGAGCAACACGGCGTAAAGTTATTCATAGATAAAGACAGCGTGGACTTTCTTAAAGGAGTGAAAATAGATTTTGTTGACTCTCTCCAGGGATCAGGATTTAAAATAGATAATCCAAATGTAACTAAAACATGTAATTGTGGAAGTAGCGTGTGTTAATCTTAAAATTTATATATTAATTCTACTTAATAATATTGGGGTGTTGTTAAATGTCAGATGAATTAGGAAAGGAAGTGGGTGTAATCTTACACTATTACAACCATATACAGGTTGCCGTTGTGAGGTTATCAGATACATTAAAGAAAGGTGACAGAATAAGAATTAAGGGACACACAACTGATTTTGAACAAGATGTAACTTCAATGCAAATAGAGCACAATACAATTGAGACTGCAGAGAAAGGGCAAGAGATTGGCATGAAAGTTAATGACAAAGTAAGGGAACAGGACAAAGTCTATAAAATATAATGTTTTTACGGCTTATCTTTAGAAAACTTGGTATCAGAGAAAACAAGTTTTTTTTAGCTTTAGTTTATGGAGCCTTTTATTCAATCTTTACTTTTATTATATTTTTGTTTTCTGGCTTTTATCTAAAAAAGTTTTTCTTTACAAGATATGTGTTAGTTTCTTTATTTGTTGGTGTTCTTATGTTTATTTTATATCTTATCAAATGGGAACTTTTCAGTCTTAAAAAATCATAAGATTTTAAAACTGCCTCATTTTTCCTTGTTTAAATTATACAAGGCAAAAATGATAAACTTGCTAGATATTATAAATAATGAATATTTTGGTAATCCAGTCTATAATTATGTTATAGCCCTGGCTATTTTAGTTGGTTTTACTATCATAGGTAGAATCCTTGAATTTTTTATGAAAAGATATATTTCAAAATTAATTGGAAAAACCAAAACAAAGATTGATGATATCATAATAAAGTCATTACAAAAACCTTTCTTATTGTTTTTCTTTTCAATTGGATTAATTGCTGTGTCTTTTTTTATAGTTATACCAGATGGCGCGAGACAAGTTTATTTTAAGCTTGTAAAGTCCCTAATTATATTTGCGTTTGCATGGTTCTTCATTAATGTTGTAGATTTGCTAATTGAATATTATTTAATGCCGTTTGCAGAAAAATCTGAAACTGATCTTGACGATATTTTGATGCCTCTCCTAAGAAGACTAATAAAAACACTTCTTGTGATAATTGCTTTGATCATGATATTGTCTGATTTAGGTTTTGATGTTGCATCTATACTGGCAGGATTAGGTATAGGTGGATTGGCATTTGCCCTTGCAGCCAAAGATTTACTTGCAAATTTATTTGGAGGAGTTGCAATAATAATAGATAAATCTTTTAAGCCGGGCCAGCGTATAAAAGTACAGGGTGTTGATGGTATAGTAAAAACCATAGGATTAAGAACAACTGTAATAGAATCATTAGATGGAACCAAATTAACAATACCCAACTCAAAAATAGCAGACAGCATAATAGAAAATGTTTCACATGAATCAGCCCGAAAAGTTACCTTGACTTTAGGCTTATCTTATGATACTTCCAATAAAAAACTTGAAACTGCTATAAAAGAACTAAAAAAATTAATAGATGCACATAAAAATGTAAAAGACAAAACAATAGTTAGATTTTCTAAGTTTGGCGATTTTACATTGGACATTTTAATAATATACTGGATATCTAATCTTAAAGAAATAGGACAAACAACTCACGATATTAACATGGCAATTAAGAAAAAATTGGAGCAATTAAAGGTTGAGATTCCCTACCCTACACAGACAATAGAGTTAAAAAAATAAGTTGGGATTTTAGTATATTGGTATAGAAAAATATATATATTTCTTTATAACTTAACATACATATGTTTATCAAGAAACATGCTCAACTATTATTTATAATATCCTTGATTTTACTTTTATCCTTGGGTTACCTGTATTTTTATCAACTGTCACCTAATTCAATTAATACAGGCATAACTGGACAACTTATTAATGGTGCTGGACTAACTAAAAGTTTTTCATTAGCTTCTTTAACTATTGTCTCTTTCATACTAAAAATAATATTAGAAAAAGAAGAATAAATTTATTTTATGAGGTTGTATTTTCTTAAAGTCTCTTTATATACTTCATAATCCTTTGAAGTTTTGAAATCTTTAATAATCCGCTTTGGCAATCTTAACAGCCATTTGTTCTGGATTTTTAGAACTTCTCTTATCTCTTCAGGTACTTCTGGCACAGTTTCAATTTCTTCCTCAGGTGTTTCATCAGGTTCTTCGTCTGACATGAACCAACTTTTGATAATCTCAATTATGCCCCTGCTTTCTTTTTTTTCCTCAAACTCATCTAATTCTTTCTTGTCTTCTTCGAGTTCTTTTTTCTCTTCTTCTTTTATTGTGGCAGCTTCATCTGGAGGTCCTGCAATGAAATCAAGAATTTTTTCAAAAAAAGATTTTTTTTCAGAGTAATAGTTGTTTACTTCTTTTTTGAACTCTTTTTCATCCTTACTGACTTTAGTAGGTTTTTTCTTTTTTTCTTTTTTAACAGGTTTTCTTCTTTTAGCTAAGTAAGAATCCATGTCGAGATTAAAATTTCTTTGAGTAATTTTAGACCACCCTTTTGATTTTATGCTTACATAATTAACTCCTTAATATATAAATCTTTTTGATTTATAAAGTTAAATTTATATAGTTAATGTGGATAAACAAGGTTAAATGAAAAGAGGTCAAGTTAGTGTTGAGTTTATTACGATATTCGGTTTTGTTTTTTTGATGACTATTCCCTTAATAATTATTTTTTTTGATCAATCTGGCACAGTTCAGGATGCCATAGCGACTAATCATCTAAGAAATATTGCCATAAAAATCACAGATAAGGCAGAGACAATATATTACTTAGGAGAGCCGTCTAAAACCACTTTAAAAACACAGTTTCCAGAACGGATAGACTACATTAATATAACATCACGGACAATAATCTTTGGTTATAGGACAGCAAAAAACCACATTCAAGATATTGTTTCAGTTTCACAAGTTAATCTAACAGGATCTATTTCTGTTAACCCCGGCATTCATTATATAGTTATAGAATCTTCTGGTGATGTTGTATCGATATCAGGATAAAAGAAAAAATAAAATTTTTCGAATTTCAAAGTTCTTCTGGGACTTTAAGAAAAGCGCAAGTAAGTACAGAGTTTATTTTTATGATAATGGCAGCAACAACCATGGTAATAATCTTTACAGTTGTTTTCTCAGAACTCTACCAAGACAATTTAAGAGATAAAAAAAGGATTATTTTTGAGGATTATGGCTACAGTTTGCAGAACGAGTTCCTGATAGCTAAACAAACAAAGCCAGGTTATACTCGGGTATTTTACATACCACAAAAATTGGAGGGGTTTGATTTTGAAGTTTCCATAATAAACAACATCCTATTGTTAAATTATTCGGATAATGTTGTTTATTTTTCAATACCAAACATAACAGGATATATTCAAAAAGGAGATAATATAATTACAAACCAAAATAATGTGTTATGTTTAAACTGTTAAAATGAATAAAAAAAACCAAATATGGTACTTTGATTTTATCATGGGTGTAACTATATTTACATTGATATTAATAATAGCCTTTAAATTTGTTACAAGCAATTTTTATATACCAGGTAAGGAAACAAACAATGTTTTGTCAGAAGCAGAAAAATTAAGTGAAACATTATTGACAATGGGAATTCCCACTAACTGGACAGAAGACACAGTATTAATACCCGGTGTTGTTGATAAGGGCAATATTTTAAATACAACCAAACTGCAATATCTAATTAATCTTACTAATAAGAATAGCAATAAAGTAAAAAATTTGTTTGGAATAAAATCTGATTTTTTAGTGTATTTTGAAGATAAGGAAGGAAATGTTTTGTGGGGATTTGATAATTATAAAGGCAATGATACTTTAGAAAACGGTTTAATTGCATACTATAAATTGAACAATAATGATTTTTCAGACGAATTAGGAAATATAGATTTATTGAACTCAGGAACAACTAATACAGCGGGAATTATTGGAGACGGTAGAGAAAGTAATGGTGCAGGATTTCTGGAAGCGCCAGATTACGATGATTTTGATGTAACAGGAGATTTAACTATAAGTTTCTGGTATTCACCAAATGGACAAGACGATGGAGAATACATCTTTATGGATGATGGATGGGGCATAAGAGAAGAAGCTACTGCTTCTCACGGTTGTTCAGCAGGTCATAAAATAGCTTTTGTTCTTGTGGGAAAAGCTACAGTATGTAATGATGGCTGGACATTAAATGATTCAATCTATCAACACATTGCGATTACGCATGATTCTACAACTAATGAATTTAAATATTATAAGAACGGAGTGCTTGGAGATACAGATATAAATACAAACACATTAAATGTGGGAAGTAATGGTTTACATATTCTTTCAACCACGTCAGAGTCGTTGATTATTGACGGAAAAATTGATGAAATTGGGATATGGAACAGGGCGTTAGATTTAAATGAGATTGGTAGATTGTACAACTCCGGCAATGGCTTAGCATATCCTTTTGCAACAGCACAAAACCTTTCCTCTATTAACGATGTAAAAGCATCCAATCCAGAAAAATTAATAGCCTTAACAAGATATGTTGTTTATAAACATGACGGCATATCTGAAATTATTGCAATGAAGGTGGTACTGTGGCAAGAATGAAGAAAGGATATTTTTTTACTTTAGATGCGTTGTTTGCCACAATTTTAATAGGCATGGCTCTAATACTTTCATCAAAATATTTCATTTCAGAAATACAACAACCACAAATAAACTATTATTCCCAGGACATTGTGGCAAGCCTATCTAATATAAAGATTACAGAAGTTAATGATTCTTACATACAGTCTCTTATAAGTTCAGGTGAAATAATCAATCTTAATAATTCAGTTATAGAACAAATTGGCGAATTTTATGTTTTGAACAAAACTGAGTTGGCTAGAAATTTGTCTATTATTGTAAGTGAAAAATTAATCCCAGATAAATTTGGTTTTGAGATTTTGGTAAATGGCGAGTCTATTTATCTGAATGATTCTCCAACAGGGAAAAAAGATGAATTAGTTTCTTCCCGAAGATTAATATCCGGCATAGAAAAGTTTAAGCCATTAAGAGGAGCAACATCAAAAGTTTATTTAAAAGGAATTAGAAGGAAAAAATATTCTTCTTACCTGTATTTTGGAGGTTTCGTTGGTCAAGGCAATATTTCAGGGTTTATAGTCTTACCATCTGATATTAATATCACAGGATTATATTTAGAACTTGATGCTGGCTCTGATTTTAATTTAGATATAAATGGTGTGCAGTGTGGCGGAATTTATAGTGCAGGTACAGGTACAATGACTGCAGATGCATGGGATATAAGCAGTTGCGATAATTCTTTAGCCGAGGGTGCAAAAAATAATTTTTCAATTTCGTTTTTAGGTGATTTAGGAGAAGCATTTATTGGAGGTGGTTTTATAAGAGTAGATTACCAAACAGATGTTCTTCAGCAAGAACCATTAAAATATGCGCTAAAAGAATGGCTTCCCAATATAGAAGGCATAATTAATTTATACTCTTCCTTTTATGTTCCAGGAACACTAAACAACATATCAGTTTATCTACATTATTTTGTTAATGCCACAAATGCCACAAATAATACTTTTTATTTGACAATAGGAAATTCAACCGTCTATAAAGATAGTAATTTAACAGGAGAGAAAAACCACACAGTAACTGTGCAGAACATTACTAAATATATTGCCTTGTCATCAATGAATGCTAAAACCGTGCCTATACGAGTTGGCTTTGAAAATGTAAGTTTTGGCTTTATCTTTGAGGGAAATGCCGATGTTACATTAGTAACAGACGTGTCTGGAAGTATGGATTGGCGTATGGATAGTGATAATACAGGCACTGCACGCAATTGTGATGATGCAAATTTTAATGATTCAAGCACAGCAAGGCTAAGTGTAGCTAAATGTCTTGATAAACAGTTTTCAAAAGATATATTAAACATAACTGGAAACCAAGTAGGTTTAATTTCTTATGATGATACTACACATGCATTTGAGACAGTATATCCTACGACGAATTTTGATATATTAAATCAGACAATCGGAACAGCTGTACCAGAAACAGGATATGAAGGCAGCGGCGCGACTTGTGTATGCTGCGGTATAAATAGTGCTGTTGCAATATTAACAGAGAATATTTCAAAAAACACAGTTATTCAGTCAAAAGAGCAATGGTATTACACTACTAATTATTTTCTTAGTCCGCCGCCTGTAGATGATGACGGAGATTCATGGTATCATAATAATTATGATAATGAATCAGATTGGTCTTATAGTGATAATGCTATTTATGGTTCTACTAATGGATTTGTCTATAGCCCTATTGTAGATACAGAAATTGGCAGTTCTTTAGCAGGAAATACTTCTTATGCAAATTTATGGGAACATAATTTAGATAATCCCGGGCCACCCAATGACTTTTCATCTGGCATATTAAATTATACAGCTAATACGTTCGGCAGCACGGGCAATAATGACGGCTGGGATTATGATAATAATAATGATGGTTCAGGCCCTTTTGGATATGATGACGATATTAGCTATAACGAGATAGTTAACGGACAGTTAGAGTTTAATACAAGTGTTGCTGGCAGTAATGCGTGTACAAATTTTGATTGTAGTGGTGCTTATGGCATAGCCATTAACATAACTTCTGAATTATATAATGCTGTAGTAAACGGAGGAAAAGTAAAGATTTCTTTTAACTATAACTGGGACGGTAATGACAACAATCCCTTTGAAAGCACAGATGAAGTCTGGATAAAATCTTACTGGTGGAGTCCTACCTCTGGCACTAATTATTTAGGTGCGGAATTATCTTCTTCTGGAGGAGATACAACTTTAGAAGTTGACAGACGTACTAATCCTGATACAGACTTTTCTGGCACATATTCACAAGAAATTACCTCCTTTATAGAAGGGCCAGGATTATATTATTTGGCTATAGGTGGGAAATTACTTGCAAGTGAGAATACAGAATGGGGCACATTTAGGTTTGATAATATACAATTAGAATTTGAAGAACTTGACCCAGATGCAATCTATGCAAATCTATGGGAAAATACTGGAGATATTACAGGACCGCCTAACGACTTTTCATCAGGTGTTTTAAATTCAACTGCCAATACTTTTGGTATTACTGGAAATGATGACGGCTGGGACTGGGACACATTAGATAATAATGGTGTATTTGGTTTTGATGATAACATTGATTATAATCAAGTTGTAACTGTTGGACCTAACAAAGTATTGGAAATGGATAATGACATTACACAAAATGATTGCTCGAATTATGATTGTTCTGGTGCGTATGGTATAGAAATCAATATTACGCAGGAAATGTACAATTTAATACAGGCAAACGGAGCAGCAATCCTCTCATTTAATTATGAATGGGATGGTAATGACAATCCTTTTGAAACATCTGACCAAGTCTGGGTAAAAGCTAGATGGTCCAGCTCAACAAGTTCAAATTATCTTGGTACAGACTTAGATGCTAATGATGGTGGCTCTGATAATGATCCTGAGATTTTTACAATGGATAATCCCGATGCAGAATTTTCAGGCACATACAGCCAAGACGTTTCTCCATGGATAACAGGTCCAGGAAATTATTATCTTGAACTTGGCGGGAAATTACGAGCGTCTGAAAGTCAAGAATACGGCTGGTGGAGATTTGACAACATTGAGTTAAAAATTACTAATAAAACAAACCATTATTATTTTAGAAAACACTTTAATGTTGCGGATTTAAATCAAGTTGGAAGAGGAGTTCTTAATGTTTTGTATGATGATACAGCAAAAGTATATTTGAATGGCCAACTAATATATATAAGTCCAAATCCAAGTTTTGCCCAATATTGGAATGCTCGCGGTATACAAGTGCCAAGAGAATATTTTAAGCAAGGCGATAATGTTGTTGCTGTTGACTTATCAAATACTGCAAGAGCAGCCAAATTTGATTTAGAATTAATAATATTAAATGACACAAGGGAAGATGCAATAATGGTCATGACAGACGGTGTTGCAAATAGGCAATGCGCTCAGCAAGGAACAGGAGACGCTATCCAGGATGCTATCCAGGCAGCTTGTGATGCTAGGCAAGAGTATGGTATTACAGTTTATGCTGTTGGCTTTAGTGATAATGCTGATGAAACAACTTTACAGGGTATAGCAGATTGCGGTAATGGTATATATAGAAAAAGCGATAATATTACTGCTCTGCAGCAATTTTATCAGGATGTTGCCTCTACAATAATCTCTGCTACTAGACATTCACAGACGATTGAAATTGAAGGTTCAGGAGATATCTCTGAAAGTATTTTATATGGTGACTCTAATATAGATATAGAATATGATCCATTAGTAGACCCGCCAGAGTTTGGCGAAATTTCAATTATCGTAGAAGAAAAAAATTTCCCAGGCTGTTCTTTCAATGTATATATTCCTGGAGATGTCCGTGTTTCAAACTCAAAGTTAACGTCATATTCATCTGAACACTGGACAGATGCTTTAATAGTAAACAATAATTCTGTATATAATCTAAGTGATTATTCAACAGATTATACAGCCATGGGTGATCCGTTCTTAGTTAATATACCTGTGCCAACATTGCAAGCAGGTAACAATAGTTTTTTCATTAGAACAGGTGATTCACCTTTAAATTATACTGAATGTTCTAAAAATAATACCTTGATTTATACTGCGCAATTTACAGCTTCTGTTTCATATAGCGATGTTTTAGAAAAAGCCATCGGTTGTGAATGGTCTATTGAATTTGAAGATGGAGAAAATACAACAGTGGATGTACCGCCAACATATACAGGCACAAAACAATGTTATTACACAAACGCTTCTATAAGTTATGATGCTAATGATACGTATGATGATGCAATGTATAATTTACTTGATAACTTAGATTTTGATGATGACGGCCGTATATATGTTAATATTGAAGAACAAAATTTTGTTATTGGCGCAATTTCAGTTGGTAAAATCCCATATCCATGGGGACCTGCATTAGCTGAGGTAAGAGTATGGAGATAAATAATAAGGGCGTGTTTTTTACATTTATAGCATTGTTTGTTATTATCTTGGTGGTGGCAGTTGTAACTACTAAAGATACATATAGATATAGAGAAAGAAGCAGTGCAATATATTCAAGAGTTAAAACAATGAACAATTTTATCCAAGATTTTGATGAAGATTTGGAAAGGGAGTTATTCATAGGAGGATATAGGGCACTAATCAGTATGAACGCTTACGTTAGACAAATCCAAGGTTATGTAACAGATCTTGACGAAACATTTACAGAGATATTGGTAAATGGAACAGCAGACAATGGTAATATTACAATGAGCTTAATGAGACAGGAAACACAGGGTGCAGACATTAATAGTTGGGTTGCCAGAGTAAATGAAGAAGCAGATGAACTTAATATTATTACTTCAGTAAAAGTCCATGAAGTAAGTATCCAACATATAACACCTTGGACGGTTGAAGTAAGGCTTAACGCAACCATAAACATAAGCGATGTTAAGGGTCTGGCATCATGGGTTTTTGATAAAGAATACAAACAAGAATTTTCGATAATTGGGTTTGAAGATCCGCTTTATACGGTTGAAACCTCAGACAAAGTTACTAATCTAGTAAACATTACGCCAAATATGACTTTTATTGGTCCTAATAATGATACTACTATTTTAGAAGGGCATTTGTTAAATTCTTATTATATTAATCATACAGATGCGCCAAGTTTCTTAATGAGATTTACTGGTAATTTATCATCATCACCCTTTGGAATTGAGAGCATGGTGAATGTCGAAGAGTTGTTTGAGCAAGGACTTTTGAAAAAGAACAGGTCTGTTATTGATTATCTCTATTTTGGTGAACAAACAACAACGGGCATTGGTAAAGATTACTGTGATTTTACTGACTTAGATACAGATGTTCGTGAATTGTTTAGGATTGAACGAGTGCCGAATGATCATCTCATTTTGTACGGTGTTAATGATTTATCAAAAAGTCCCTGCTAAAATGATTAAGAATAAAACTAAAAATTCTGTATTAGTTGAAAATAAAAAAATTCTTTCCAGTGTTCTTTCAAGAGCAAAAGGATTAATGTTTTCTAAAAAGATTCTTGATATTGGTTATATATTTAAATTTTCAAAGCCAAAAAAAATAGATTTACACATGTTCTTTGTTTTTTATGCTATAGATGTTTTGTTTTTAGATGATAATAAAAGAGTAATAGAAATTAAGGAAAATTTTAAACCCTTTACTATCTATGTTTCTAAAAACAAAGCTAGTTATGTAATTGAACTGCCTCAAGGCACTATTAAAAAAAGTAAAACTAAATTAGATGATACTATTAGTTTCTAAATTATGATTCCAAAAATACTTGTGAATATTGTTAACATGCCAATATATGTAAAATAAGCCAATGGTATAAAAGCCAGTAAATATTTAAGGCCTGCTTTTATACTTCCTTCACGCAAATCTGCAATTATCATCGCAGATATTGTTGATATTATAATAACAGAAATTTTTGAAAACAAAATAAAATCTTCAGGGTTAATGCTTTTAAAACCCACATTAAAAGGCAGCACACCATAAGAACTTGTAGTGGATAATTTTTCTCCTAATCCTTGGATTATTTCCATTAAATTAAAGGATAATGCAAACAGTGTTGGAGATATCAAAACAGCAGTAAATGCAATAAAAATAACATAACTTGTGACAGAAGCAATTAATTCTTTTCTTAAGTAATACGCGTCTTTGACATTATCAACTATCCTGTCTATTAAATCAGATATGTTGCCACCAGATCTTAATCCAACAATAATCATGTCCATGGATTCTTGTAGCAATGTTGAATTATATTTTTGAGAAAATTCTTTTAATGCTTGCTCAGTATCTTTACCTGTCATGACTTTCTTTGCAACTGTTTCTATTTCTGTTTCTAATACACCGAATTCCGGCTCCATACTATTCCACAAAGCTTTGTCAAAACTCATTCCTGCTCGTAAATTAACAGAAACTTCTTGCAAAAAATCTGGCAGAACATCTTCAATCTGCCTAACTCTATTAAAGATTATAAATTCATAGTACAACCATAATACTAAAGCAATTATAGTTATTAAAATTAAATCAATTACTGTAAGTGCAATAAACGATCCTAATCCTAAAACAATTGGATTGGCTGTTTTTAAACTTGGAAATACAAAAAAAACATAGACGCCTATTGAAACTAAGATTGATAATACAAATAAACTTCCATATAATGAATAAGGCACGTTATATAAGCCAGTTTTTTGAACATATTTCTTAATATGTTTACTTATTTTATCTGGTAAAATTGCTTTTCCTAATCCATAAAACATTATTCAATCACCATTGGCTTCAATGATTTAAATCCTAATATGAAAAAAATCTGTATTACTAATAATAAACCAGCTATAAACATTAAAATTCGCCTGTCAATTATTATTGCACCCGGTAACAAACTTGTGGCTACAACTGTCATTGCTGTTCCCAAAGAAGGAACTATTGTGCCAATAATCATGTAAAACATAGACATGGGATTAAGTTTTTTACCATATTCTTGTATTGCTATTAGGTGCTGTCTTGTTACATCTTTTAATGTTGATTTTAATGTTTTCTGCAAATCTGCTCCAGTTACCAAAGAGGTTTGTATTTCCTCAATTATTTTAGTAAAAGCTTTGCTTGGGCTGTATTCAATTGCTTTTTCTAATGCCTTTTCAATTGGCATTCCCAGAGACACATCATAAATTATTTCTTTGAAAAAAACACTTGAATTTGTCTTTAATTTTGAAACACTTTCTAACGCGTTAAGCAAAGAAGAACCGCTTTCTAATTTTAATAATAAGTGCCTAGTACTATATAATAAATCTGATTCAAGTAATGCACGTTTATTTTGCACACTGAATGAAGGGATTAATTTTATTAATTGGAATATTAATAAAAATGAAATAGCAAAAATTATTGTAAGAAAATAATAAGGCAATTTTAATTGCATAACAAATAATAATCCAAATAAAGTTAATAATATAGAACCAATAAAGCTAAATGTAAAAACTAATTTTGAAAATTTTTCTATATCATATCCAAGCTGGGCTTTTTTTAAAGTTTCCTCAAATTGTTTTGAGAAGAACAGATTTATTCACCTATTGACTTATATGGGCTGTTTGTTTGTACTAAAGATATAATGTGCTGTTTTTCTGTGTAATAATCACTCATTATTAATCCTATTATATTGATGTCTGTAATGTTTTGCTTTACAAGCCATTCTAATACCGCAACTTTCTCTTGTATGTCTGCGTATATCTGTTTTGTTGACATGCCAGTATACATGTTTAATGTTTTTAAAATTCTGTTTGGCGAATTAACTTGTTTCATAGTATCTCCGAGATAATCATGCTGTAGCAATAATACGGGCTGGCCTAATTCATTTATTTCTGCTATCTGGAAAGTAATTCTTTTTCCAGTTCTTCTATTCCGATGTTGTACAACAATTAGGCCTATTGAGGAAAGCAATTGTTTTGGCAAATTAATAGGCGGATTTGTTAGTCTGGCTATAGCTTCATCTATGTTGCTAGCGTGAAACGTGCTGTAAACAGAATGGCCTGTGTGCATTGCTTCAAACATAACTTCAAGTTCTTTCTCACGTCTAACTTCTCCAACTATTATTCTATCTGGACGCATCCTTAAAGTATTAATCATACAATCTAGCATGGTAATTTCGCCTTTGCCTTCTGGATTTGGTAGACGGGCCTGCATAGGGACCCAATGTAGGGTTTTGGGCAATCTAAGCTCACGGGTATCTTCAATAGATATAATCCTTTGATTAGGAGGAAAAAAATTGCTTATTACATTAAGAAAAGAAGTTTTTCCTGAGCCTGTTCCGCCTGCTATTAATATTGATAATTCATATTGTATAGCCTGCCATATAAGGGCTGCAGAAGTATAATCTATAGTTTTATTTTTTATGAAATGAGTTATTGTCCATGGTGTCTTAGAAAATTTTCTTATTGTTATTGTATTGCCTTTTGTAGTTATTGGGCTTAATGTAGCGTTTACCCTGTCCCCAGATTTTAGATGTGCATCTAATAATGGTTCTAATAAACTAATGTTTTTATCTACATTTCTTCCTATTAAAGTTGAAAAATGCCTAATTTTATTCTCTTGTTTGAACACAATATTGGTTTTTAACCAACCGTATTTTCTATGGTAGACCCAGACAGGATCTTTTGATGAATTAACAACAATTTCTTCAAGTTCAGCATCCTTTAATAAAAACTCAATCTCTGCCAATCCTAGACTGGTTACTATTATGTAATTTGTTATTAAACCAATATCTTTCTCTTTTAAATCTGAAAATTGCGTCTTTATAATTTCTTTAAGTTTTTTTTGAAACTGTTCTTTTATCTCTTCTTCGCCTTCTTTTGTTTTTTTCTTAGTTAACTCAAAACTTAAACTTGTTATGATATCTTCTCTTATCCTCTCTATAATCCTTTTAGTTTCATCAGTAATATCCAATAAAGATAAATGGTAGAACGGCACGGCCTTTCCTTTTTGGCTGTATATATGAATTTGTAAGGGAATTGTCTCATTAACCATAAGCTGATAAGAATCAATAGCTCTTGTTTCCATATAATACCCCTTTTTTATAGAGAAATTAGTATATAGAGTCTTTAATAAATCTTTTGAAAATTTTAACAATTTTCAAAGCCAGAAAAAAATTTTAATTTTTTTCGCTGTTTCTAAATACCTAATAACCTATTGCCCATGTTATGGAGTAAGATAACTAATAGAATTACTATAACTGCTAGAAATACAATATGTCCAGGCTTGAACTCTATTTTTGACTTATAATCATCAAAATACCGTGTTAAACCTGCGCCAGACATCGGCATGTTAATTTTATCACGTCTTGCCATTATGCTTAGAAAAGAAGTATGATTTATATAAATTACTGATATTTAGGAAAGTATGTTGCCAAACATCATCACTTTTTCCAGATTATTACTTGGTCTGATTATGATATGTTTTGCTTATATTGGAGACATACTTGGTTTTGTGATAAGTTATTGTTCGGCTTTAATTACAGATGTATTGGATGGTTTTATAGCTAGAAAATTAAAATTAACAACACTTTTTGGGAAAAAATTTGATGTTATTGCTGACAACTTTATTGTGCTTTGTTCAGTTGTAAGTTTTTATTTTTTAAAAGCAGACTTAATTAAAAAATATCTTTTTGTAGGTATTTTCTTATTTAGTTATTTTGTTATTATCCAGATTATAAGTAAAGTAAAAACTGAAAAATTAATTTTCATGAGAAACTATGCTGCTTTACTTGCTGCCATACTATTTCCTGTTGTTGTTATTATAAATATTTTTGTGGAAAGCAGAATTTTAATATACTTATACGTAATTATAATGTTATATAGTTTAACAGAAAAATTGCTGTTACAATTACATAATATGGAAAAAAAATCTATTTTTCAGTTGAAACATAATAGTACAAAATTAATCTTTATTTTAATAATTATGTTGCTTATTACATTACTCTTTTTTATCCCATTAACAGATAACAATGACAAAGCATGTTTTTCTGATGGATACTGTGTTAATCTGGAAATTAAAGATACGCCAGAAGAAAGAACCCTGGGATTAATGTTCCGAGATAATTTAGATGAGAAAGACGCTATGTTATTTGTTTTTGAACAACCAGGACAATATAAGTACTGGATGAAGAACATGAAGATTCCCATAGATATTATTTTTCTTAATGAAAATAAAGAAATAGTTACAATTCATAAAAGAGTAGAGCCTTGTACAGAAGAGCCATGTGATTTATATGATCCAGATGAACCCGCGTTATATGTTATTGAAGTTAAGGCAGGGTTTAGTGAGAGGCATAATTTGGCACCAGGACAAAAAGTTGCACTGGACATTCTGGCGTAACCCTTTTAAAACAAAACTCTTAACTTAAGTTATTATGATTAGAAATACTTTCTTGTTTTTACCAAAAATAAAACAAAAAACCGAATTAAAAATATGGAAACAAGGCATTAAGGACTGGGATGATTTTCTAAACAATGATGTAAAAGGCATTTCAAAAAAAACAAAAGCATTTTACAACAGAAAAATTACAGAAGCAAAAACTGCTTTGCGTAATAATGATTCTGCTTATTTCTATAATAAATTACCAAGCACAGAAACATGGAGATTATACAATTTCTTTAAGGAAGAATCTGTATTCCTAGACATTGAGACATCAAGTTCAACATCTCTTGATTCATATTTAACAGTAATTGGTTTATTTGATGGTGATGACACTAAAATCATGGTTAGAAATGTTAATCTTAATATTAGCGCATTAAAACATGAGCTTAAAAAGTATAAATTAATCATTACATTTAACGGAAGTTCTTTTGATATTCCTTATCTTAACAAAAAATACCCAAACTTATTGCCAAGAATACCTCATATTGATCTAAGACATTTATGCACTAAGATAGGATTAAAAGGCGGTTTAAAATATATAGAAAAGCAACTCAACATAAAAAGAAACAACATAATACTTGATTGCTTATATGGCGGAGACCCTTTGAAATTATGGCGCATCTTTAAGGCAACGGGTGATAAATATTATCTAAATCTGCTAGTAGAGTATAATGAAGAAGATATAATTAATTTAAAGAAAATAGCGGATTATGTTATAGAAAAACTTTATAAAAATATGAAAGCTTCTTTCAAGCTATGAAATTTTCACAAATAGAAAAAGAGCATCTGCTTAAAGCCTGGGTTGCAGTTAGCTTTGCGTTTGCTGTATTAAATACATCAATATTTTCCCAAACATTTTTACTGTTTTTTATAATATCTTTGTTGACAGTCGGCCTAGGATTTTTATTGCACGAAATAGCTCATAAATTCGTTGCGCAAAAATACGGTTGTTGGGCAGAGTTCAGGGCAGATGATCGTATGTTAATATTTGCAATTATCGGAGCAATGTTTTTTGGCTTTGTTTTTGCAGCGCCAGGTGCTGTCTTAATAAGGGGGTATGTTACTCTTAAAAAAAATGGAATAATATCTTTAGCAGGGCCAATGACCAACATAATCTTAGCAATAATTTTTCTAATGTTAAAACTAGTGTTGCTGCCAACCGCTATAGTGTCCTTAGTTTTGAATTATGGTTTTCAAATTAATGCATTTATTGCATTATTCAACTTAGTGCCGTTTATGAACTTTGACGGAGCAAAAATATTTAGATGGAATAAAATAATATATACAATAACAGCGGTTGTTGCTGCTTTACTTGTTATTTTACCAGTTGGCTAGATCGTTTTCAAGATTTCCCAACTTAGTATCCACTTCTTGATCATTTAATTCTGAGTCAACATTGTCAACTTCTGTTATACTGCCTGTTACTTGTTCACCAGCACTCTCAACAGTTTCTTGTTGTTGTTCTTTAACCTGTTGTTTTGCACAGCCACTGATAAATACAGAAATTATCAATATTATTAATAGAGTTGCAATAATGGTTTTCTTCATGATATTATACCTCTCTTTATCATCATTTTACTTTTATGTGAGTATATAAACTTTATGAAAAAAAGAAAAAAAATTATGCAAATGTACATAATGGTACACATTGCAAAGTACAGATTTCTGCTTCTGAGTCATGTCTGCAGGCAGATGCACATTCTGAGAATGTACCCCCGTTTTCCTCACAGACTTCTTGGCTAAGATACTCACACTCTGAATAGTCCTCTAGCCAAGTTCCTTCATTATCCTCACATAAATCTTCATATTCAACTTCTGTTTCCTTTTCGTCATCAATTTCTTCCTCTTCTACATCTTTACACTCATTCTCTTCACAGACTTGGTTTTCACTGCATTCAGCATCAGTTGTACACTCTATCTCTTCTATCACTTCTACTTCGTTTTCCTCACTCTGTTCTAAAGCAGTTTCTGCATCATCTCCTGCAATTCCTTTTATCTTTCTTACAATCTCTTTAAAGAGTTCATGTGCCTCTTTTAAATCATTGTGCGCTTCTTTTACTAAACTTTTCCCTTCGTCAACCAAGTTAGTTATTTCTTCCTGGCTTGCATTATCATTGTCAGCAAGGTCGTGTGCTTCCTTAAATTTGTCGCTTGCATCTCTGAATTTGTCTCTTGCACTATCTATTTTACTGCTAAACTGGTCTACCAGGTCATCAACATCACTAACGTCATAACCTTGTTCTTCAAGTTTAGCTAAGGCTTTGTCTAATCTGCTTTCAAGTTGTTCCACTCTTTTTAATACGTCCATAACTTTAGATTTAATTATCCTGCCTGCCTGCAACCTTATTTTATGGCGCATCCTTTTCCAAGCATTTATTATCTGGATGCCTGCTTCTTTTACTTCATCCTTGGTTTGAGCAGCTTCCACTTGGTCTTTAAGATCTTCAATCTTGACAATTTTTTCATCGAGATCTGCAATTATTTCATTAGCCTCTTCTTCTGTAAGGTCATCATCTTCTTCCGTGGTTGCCTTAATTTTTTCAAGGGAATTTATAACAATGTCAGCAACATGCAACAAATATTCCTTTGCATGTTCAACAGCAGCTTCTTCATCTCCCTTTTCAACAGCAGCCCTGAATTCTTTTCGTGCTTTTTCTAAGTTTTCTTTTGCCTTTTCATATCTTTCTTTTGCTTGATTATATCTCCTCTTTGCAATTTCTAATCTGTTTTTTGCAATCTCTCTTTGTCTGTATAAATCTTGTAGGTTTATCCTTTTTACTCTGAATTTATCTAGTGCGGCTTTTATTTCCTTAGGATCTTTGTCAGCTAGTTTCTTTAACCTGGACCGATCCATTAATTTTAATTTTTCTAGTTGAGCCCTGTCTAAATTTACTAATCTTTGCAATTTATCATTGTCAAGTCTTGCCAGTCTTGCCCTTACTTCAGGTTTCATGTTTAATAATAGCTTTCTTTTATCTGCATCAAGATTGGCAAAAGCTCTTAACCGTTCTGCAGTAAGCATTCTTGCTTGGGCAATGTCTGTTTTATCAATATTACCTTTGGCGACCTGTGCCTTAAGTCTTTGGCATATGGCGTTAAGTCTTACTGCTGTAGCATCTGGATATTTATTTTTTAAATATCTGACACATAATGCCACGCTGTCTTGATTTCTTGCTTTTTCCATAATACTATTAGGAATCTCATCATCTATTTCTTGAACATTTTTAGCACTCACAGCAACAACTTCAGGCTGTTCTCCAGAAACAGCGTTTTGTTCAGCAACTGCTGATACGGTGCTCAGTATAAATACTAGCAATACAAACAAAGTAGTTATCTTTTTCATTTTTTTAGCCTCCATTATACTAATTTTAATTATTTTTAGAAACTATAAATCTCATATTATTTATAAATAAACTTTCATTTTTCAAAAAAATAAAACTTTATTTTACTTTATAAACCAAAAATAAGCTATATTTGACGTTTTTAAACTTTACAAAGGATTATTTTTTATTTTTAAGATATAGAAATGTTTTTATACAAAAACAAATCAGATTGTTATTATGAAAAAAATCGCGTTTTCTTTATTAATTATATTTACTTTTTTTCTTAGTTTTGTCCAAGGAGCAACAATTTCTGGCTCAATATATGATTTGTCTTTGAACAAAGTTAAAAATGCAATTATTGAAGTCAATTCCAATCCTAAACAAAGAATTGTTGCACTTGACGGCACTTATGAAATTGAGATACCTATCGGTAAATATACAATAACAGCAACCTATCAAAATAACGGCGGCATCATGAAAGCTGAGGAAAACATCACTGTTGTTGATGACGGGATTTACATCTTAGATTTATTTTTATATCCTTATTTTGATGAAGAAGATTTATTTGAAGGTCTTGATATAAATATTAAAAATCCATATCCAGTTCAAAAAGAGTTTAACATACTTTGGTTATTGGTTCCTATTGCAATAACAATGTTTGTTTTTTTGATCATTTTAGTTAAAGTTAATACTAGGATTCTAAAAAAAGAAATTGAAGAAGAAATGCACATGGCAGATGATGACTTAAAAAAAATCTTAAAATTGTTACGGAAGAATAAAGGCAGATTGACTCAAAAAGAAATTCGAAAAGAATTTCCGCTATCAGAAGCAAAAATCAGTTTGATGATTGCAGAACTTGAATCACTTGGAAAAATAAAGAAAATTAAGAAAGGCCGCGGTAATATAATTGTATTAAAGAAAAAATAATTCTCTGGAAAAATTTATATACATTAAGTAAAGCATTATAGTATAAAATGAAATCTAAATCTCAAGTTACAATATATGTCATAATTGGTATTTTATTAATACTTATGATAAGTTTTTTTGCATACAGGAGCACAGTTGTTAAAAAACAACAGCTTACCCGAGAGACACCAACAACTGTCACTCAAAGTTCTTTGAGAAGCCAGTTTGATGATTGTTTATATACTTTGCTATTAAAGTCTATTGATGATTATGGTTTGTGTGAAGAAAATGATATTAAGGGAACAATCAATAGAGGGATGTCAACATGTATTGGTTTTGATAAATATAGGAGGAAAGGCTATGAGGTTACTGCCAAAAGCAGGCCAGATAAAATTGATGTCCGCATAACAGAAGAAGAAATTATTGTTGATATTGTGTATCCCATGCAATTTTCTAGAGATGATACAGTTGTAAAATTTGAAAAATCTAGTTTATCATTACCCCGAACAAAATCACTTTCTTTAGAACTTGACACAAATTCAAAAACAGTTAAAGACCAGGTGTTGGTAAGTCCAGATTTGGATTTAGAGTTAAGTATTAAAAAAGGTACAAAAGTAACACCAGGTTTAGATGAGATTCAAGTTTATGTTAAAGAAGAATGTCCAGATGATCCTTCTGTTTTAGGAAAAGTAAAATATGAATTTACTCCTGAAAGTATTGAATTCTCTCCAGATGCTTTATTGACAATAAGATATGAGGATAACCATGTGTCAGGAGCTGCTGTTGAAGAATCTTTTAAACTTGCTTATCTGAAAGACAACCATTGGGTAACAGTTGAGAGTTCTGCAGATGTTGAAAAAAACAAAGTAAAAACATCTACGCCACATTTATCTGAGTGGTCTGCAAGCTGTGAAGGCTCTGTTAAACAAGGTCTGCAAGTTATGTTTCATGATATTTTGTATGAAGATTCAGATTTTGCCGATTTAATAGTTGACAGGGATTTGGCATGCTCAAACCAATTTAGCGGTCCATGTGGCTATGTCAAATTAATAACATATTATGACCCTGATGTAGATAATTATCTTGAGTTTTATGAAACTGTGTTTAATAAAATCTATGATCAAGAACTAATACCTGTTATTACATTAAAAAAAGAAAAAGCAAACGATTTTTCTAAACATCCAGGAGAGTGTGCAGATAATTTAGACTGTATTTATGGTGAGGATGAAGATGGAACAACAGGCATTCCTATATATGATTATACTACTGATATTGATAAAGCAGTTGAGTTAATTAACAGAATACATGCAGATAAACCTGAATGGACTTTGTATATAGAAATAGGTGAAGAACCTAACTTAGCTAAAGAATGGAACGATATTTCTGTTACAGATTATGAAATTAAACAATATGCACGATATTTTGTTGAGATGGCGTCTGCTATAAAAGCCTTGCCGCATGGTAATTCTATAAAAATAATGCCTGCAGGGTTAGCACCAACTACTGGACAACAAAAATGTGAGTTAAGCCCTTATTATGCTAAAGATACACATGGAGAACCATCCACATTTGATATGGTTGAAAAATATAATGGAGGTGCTGAGCAATATAGTTTTACAAAAGCTGATTGTGAATTATTGGGATATATGACAGACTATTTGAGCGGAGATAAGAATTATTGTACAGGTGAAACACCTGACAATTATGTTGCACCTTCTTGTGACCCTGTTTGTAATCGTTGTGACACTAATGTTGATCCAGAATGTGATGATGAATTATATATAGAAACTGATTGTTTTAATACACAACAAGAAAGAGAAAATTGTATATGCAGTCCAAAAAAGAATTATATCAAACACATCTTGAGCTGGTATGATTTTTATAAAACAGATTTTGAACATGTTTTTTCTGATTTAAATATCCCTGTAGAAAGTTGTGATATGGCAGAAGTCGACAAAGCAAAAGTAATACAACAGAGAATTAAAGAAACATTCCAAAAATTCTGCTATGAAAAAAATGTTGAGGTTGATACTAATAGCTATTTAACTAAAATGTTATCTGATATTGATTATGGTGCACAAGTGTGTAGTTTAATGGATTTATACGCAGACCACTCATATCCTTCTGTAGATGATATTGATACATATCCGGGCGGTTCTAATCCCTTTGGTATGCAGGCCTACAAAGATAGGTTTAAACTAGTAAAATCATTATGCAGCCAAACACAAGACTTCAATATAAAATGTACAGCAATTGATGCACAAGACACAGATAATGACGGAATTAAAGATACAGAAGATAATTGTATTAACACACCAAATGAAAATCAATTGAACTGGAATAACAATGATTATGGTGATGCGTGTGAAGATTATGATAGCGATGGTGTTTTAGACATTGATGATAAATGTCCAGATGATAACACAATACAAGAAGGAACTGACATAGATGGTGACGGGTGGGCAGACACTTGTGATAACTGTGTGGATAAACCAAATAGAGACCAAAAAGATTTAGATAATGATGATATTGGCGATAAATGTGATGATAATACAGACGATGACGGTATTCCGGAGATTGGATTTACACAAAAATGTGTTTATAATGATATTCAAGACATTACAATAGATTGTGTTGATAACTGCATGTATACGCCAAATGGACCTGACTTGGGAACTTGCAAAAACGATCATACTATAACTTGTTTGTCTGATGACCAATGTGATAGTGGAAAATGCCAACTTAATCAAGAAGATGAAGACGGTGATGGCATAGGAGATGTCTGTGATAACTGTGCTAATGACCCAAACCCATTGCAAAAAGATTGGAATAATGACGGCATAGGAGACGCATGCCAAGATTCTGATAATGACGGATATGATGATGATATTGATTTATGTCCAAATACAGCAAGCACAGAAAATACAGCAGTTGTTTGCCAGCCAGACGAATTATGCATTGGCAAAATTATGATTACAGAAACAGCGTGGGGCCCGCATCCAGATATTGTACAGCCAGATTTGCCAGATTATGAAGCTGATGATTATGCTGATGAAATGGAACTATCTTTTGATAATTGGTTAACTGATGCTAATATATTAGCAGTAATACCTTTCCATTTAGGTGATGAAACAGTAACTTCAGAGTCTCTAATAAATTATAGTTGGACAGTTGAATTATGCGAAAATGAATGTGTTGGCAAAGACATTTATAACAGATTGGGCCAGCTCGATACTCCAATAACAGAATGCGGCATTGAAGAACCTGTGCCAGGAGGACCTTGTATTAATCTTACAATAAGATTACAGAATTTAGGGAGTGAAGTTGGTTCTAATAATGTTGTTTACAAATGCTTTGGCTGTGATGAAGATGGTACATATGATGAGCCATCTGAAACGCCTGAAAGTAAAACACCAGTTAATGGAATTAATTATATCTATCATGGTATTGAAGATTGTTTTGAAAAAACATTGGATTTACCACAACATTGTCCTGATGCAGATGGAACAGTTAAAGAAGGTCTTATAGGTGATTTTGTCACGATTGATGGAAAAGAATATGTTGCGATGATACTATGTGAGCCAAGTTTAGAGTCCACAAAAGCAAAAGTCCATATTTGTGGAACAGCCGAATATTGTGATTACAGTGTGGAAAACTGTTATCAAACAAAAGGCAGTTACGGGGATTGGTGGCATCAGTGCCTTATACCAGAATAATTACTCTTGTTTTTTAATTTTTCTTTTTCTTAATTCCTGATTAAACCATATCTTCCATTCCCTGTAAATTTTTTCATGATTTAATTTACCTGTCTTTTCTTTAACTCTTTCACTAATAATATGGAACATGTCATTACATAAAATAACAAAAGGAGCTTCCAACATATCATCATCTTCTAGTTCAGCAGCTTTATTAACAATATCTTCTCTGTATTTTGCTCTTAATAATATGTCCTGCCAGACAGCGTCCCAGTTGCCAGCATAATCAGCTATCTTTCCTGCAATTGTTTTCAAAATTTCAGACTCGCCATTTACCAGGTCTGGTGTGGGTATTAACTCGTCTTTTTTAGCATCGTATTTCATCAAGTCAAGAAAACCTTTTTCTAATAAAGGATCTTTTTCCCATGTTTTCTGTACTTCTGTTATTTGTATTATACGCCTATATTTATGTAAGCCGTCTGCAGATTTAATAGGGGCAGCAACTAAAATAATATCAGTTGCCTTAAAGCTTGTTCTAGGAACGCCAATATCATTAACAACTCTATCATATAACCCATACGGCGAATCTGCGTGTAATGTTCCTGCAACAACATTCGCAGCGGCTCCAACCCTCATTGCCTCATACAATGCAACAGCCTCTTTGCTACGCACTTCTCCTATTATAAGGGAAGAATCACCCAATCTTAAAGTAGCCCTTATACCAGTTGAAGCGTCCACCTCAGAACCTGTCTTGGTTAGCGCACTGCTTACTTTCATGGATTGTATATTAAAACCCAAATCTCGTAATTGTGGTACGGGCAATTCTAAAGTATCTTCAATCGTAATTAGCCTGTATCTTTTCATAATCTCTACCATTATGGAAGAGAGAAAACTTGTTTTACCGCTGCTTCTAGTTCCACAGACCATTAATGTCCTTGTACCATCTATCAAAAAACTTAATAATCCTGCTGCTAGCGGGTTTATCATCTTATTTTTGATGAACAAAGGCAGTGTCCATGGTTTATCTCTATGTCTTCTAAATGAAAATGCTAATCCAGTAGGATTTAAAGGAGGATTTATTGCAGAGACCCTTGTTGATGCTCCGGGCAATAATAATTCTGTGTCTAGAATAGGGTTAGCTTCATCTAATGGTCTGCCTGAAATCATTCTTAGCTTAGCAGCCCAACTTTCAGCTTCCTGCGGCGTTGGTATTATGTTGGTAAAACAATCCTCGTGCGTGCTATGTACAATAAACATTGGTGTGCGCCCCATTGGGCTATTAATGGAGATGTCTTGGATATTTTCATCCTGCAACAAAACTTCAATTAGACCAAAGCCAACAGTATACCTCACCAAAATATGAGTTAGTTGCTCTAGTTCTTTTTCTCGTAAAGAAATATGGCGGTAACCTGCCAGCTCTTCAATAAGGTCTTTTCCCACATTATAAAATACTTCACGCATTCTTCCAGGGTCAACAAAATCGCTTCGTTTTGGCTTATGCTCTGCCATTATGTTCCGGGCAGTGTCCAACAACTCATATTTTTCCTCGCTTAATTTAAATTCAGGAGGCATCATATGATATAGTGTTTTTACGCTGTTAGCTAATTTAAAAATAGTAATCTCGGTGTCCTGGCCAATAGTATAACTATCAATCTCTTCACCATCTTTTGGGTAAGTTGCCATTAATTTTGCATACATAAAATCTGGTTTTATTGTCGGGTTAAAGATACGTCTATAAACAAGCCTGTCTCCAATTTCATACCCTGCCAGATAAGGCTTTGCAATTATTACTATTTTTGTGTTTTCCAGGTGTTCAATTAAATAATCCAGGACTGCTATGTAATTAGTTAAACAGTAGACCGCGTGCTCGTCATCTGATTTCTCTAAAAAAATTTTTTGCCTTCTTTTTATACGCTTTAATTCAACATACGCTCCTAATGGGTCTTTTAATAATAGATTAAAGACAATATCTTTCAACTGATTATACCAAGCACCTGCAAAATTCCTGCATCTCCCAAAGGTTAGCGCAGCTATGCTGAATTTATCCTTTTCGCGAGATAGTTTACTGTATAATTTTGCAATTTCTTTTAATAAAGAAGTCTGCTGGAAATCATATTCATATTCTCTTTTCTGGAAAAAAACAATTTTTGTAATTCCGGTTGTTTGAGCAAGTTTTTCAATTACGCTTGACATAGTAAAAGGACTATCTTCAAGAGAAGGTATCATTGAGCTTTGAGAAAAATCTCCTCTCAATATGGTTTCTTCACCAATCCTATCAACAGAAAACTCAATATGCTTCTTAATTTCATTATCAGCCATTTTCCGTGCAAAACTTTATATACTTATTTATAAGAAATCATATTGTTACATAGTTTAAATAAATTACTTTTTTAACCTAAAATGGCTGATGAAAACAAAGAGCAAAAAAAGAAACCAGAAAAAAAACCAGAGATTAAAGAAATTCAAGTGTCAAATGCAGTAACAAAACAAATGAACGAATTAATGAGAAGATTAAGATTATTAGAAGAACGTTATTCTGGGCTAAGGAAAAAAACACAGTTTACAGAGCAAAACATGCTAAAGGACGCAAAAGAATTATTTTCTGAGATTAAGATTATGCATGAAACCATCCTTGAACTAAAGAGCGATATATCAGAACTAAATGAGAAAATTATTAAATTAAGGCAAGAGGTAAAACACTCAGTGAAAAAAACAGATTTTAATGTATTAGCAAAATATATAGATTATTGGCAACCCCTTAATTATCTTACTAAGGAAGAAGCTGAAAAATTATTAAATGAGAAATAACGAAAGTTATTTATACTCTTTTTATCTTAGTTACTGTTAAAAATGGCACAGGGTTCTCCTATCAACGACATACTTCAGATGAAACAGCAAGGTTTGTCTAATAACCAAATAATCCAAAATTTACAAAGATCAGGTTATACAAACACGCAAATATTTGATGCAATGAATCAGGCAGATGCCAAAATGGCAGTTGAAGGCGCTCAACCAGGACCAGCGCAACAAGCTTCTGTACAACAACCAGAACCACAGCCCAGCCCTCAAATGTTTACCCAGCCACCTTCAGACATACCTTCAAGCACATTTGCAAATCCAACACCAAGTTCTACAATGGAATTAAGTCCAAGTACGTATACAGACAGCCAAGTGAAAACTGAAGAACTTGTAGAAGCTATAATTGAAGAAAAATGGTCAGAATTAATAAAAGATGTCAATAAAATAGTTGAATGGAAAAATAAGATGGAAAATAAGATTTCTGAACTCGAGGTTCAATTAGAAACATTAAAAGATAGTTTTTCAGATTTAAACAAGGCTGTTGTCGGTAAAGTTAATGAGTATGATAAGCACATATTGGAAGTTGGTTCAGACATAAAGGCAATGGAAAAGGTTTTTTCTAAAGTATTACCAACATTTACAGAGAATGTAAATGAACTATCTAGGATTGCAAAAAAAATGAAAGGTGACTCAAAATGAAAAAAAGAGCTCAATTAGCTGTTGAGACTTTACTTATTTATGGAATAGCAATATTAATTGTTATGTTAGCTGTCGGTGCATTAGTTGCTTTTGGCGTATTAGATTTAGGCGGTTTATTGCCTGATCAATGCCAGTTAGGAGATGCTTTTGCATGTGAAAATTATGTTGTTCTGCAAGATAGTGTGCAATTGGAATTACGTAATACACTTGGAAAGAATATACAAAACTTTACTGTGTCTATAAAAGGCAAAGGTAATAACTTAGGGTTATGGGGGTGTAACGATACAACTTACTCAAATATATTGGTGAATGGAGAAATAACTAATGTTGTAACAGTGCCTTGCGACATAAAAGTACCTTCTGGAAAAAAGATTGAAGGTGTTATGTCAGTATCATTTTACCCAGTTGGCTCAAGTATCGCGAGAAAATCAACAGGTAAGATTAGAGCCAGCGTAGGCTAAACTATTTTCCAAACCTTCTTTTTCTTTTTGAATATTCCTCTATACAAGAAACAAAATCTTCTTTCTCAAATTCCGGCCACATCTTGTCTATGAAGATATACTCAGAATACGCGCCTTGGAAAGCCAGAAAGTTGCTAGTGCGTTTCTCACCGCCTGTCCTTATAATTAAGTCTGGTTCAGATTTTAAATATAAATTATCTTTAAAGACATCCTCATTAATATCTTTTATATTTAGTTTGCCTGTTTTAATCTGCTCTGCTATTTTTGTGGCAGCATCAATAACTTCTTCTCTGCCTCCGTATGCCATCGCAAAATTTATTATGAACTTTTTATGTTTCTTGGTTAAGTCCATTATTTCGTACATCCTTTTTTGAACGTCTTTCGGGAACATCCATATTCTTCCAATTACATTAATACGAATTTTATTTCTAAAAATTCTTTTATCGTCTTTTAACTTGTCAAAATTTTCTTTAAAAACACCCATCAAATAATCAAACTCGTCTTTTGGCCTGTTAAAGTTTTGTATTGAGAATGCATATAATGTCAATTCTTTTATTTTGTATTCACTGGACCACAATAATACTTTCGCCAGTTTTTGGGCACCCCATTCATGCCCCTTCCACGGCTTCATCATGACCCTTTTGGCGAACCTTCTATTACCATCCATAATAATTCCTAAATGTTTTGGAACTGCCATTTTTAATAAGAAAATAAGAAGGATTATATAAAAATTTTTGTTTACCCACGAAACCTACCAATGCCTTCATCATTCATATATCTAACAGTTTGGTTAATAACATCTATTGGCAAGCCAGGAGGAGGCTCAACTATCCCCAAATTAGTGTGATAGTCTAATAATTCTGCTTGAGGAAATATTGGTCCTGCAATCTTTTCAATTTCTGCATCTGCTTCTGGATCTGAGTGGAGCAGAGCATACATATCACCTAATAAATCATACATTTTTACCTCCTTTTTTACACATACCTCACTTTAATCATCTGCCCTTTATAAATCTTTCTGTTTTTACTATTGTTTGGTAGTTAAATTTTATTAATAATTATTTATTTAATCTAAATACATAATCTTTATAAGTGTGTATTATATCCCTGGACATGTTATGTAAATGGGTCCTCATTTGAGAATCTCTATGAGATTTTCAATGATTTTGAGACACTCTTACATAATCCAGCCCGTCATGAGAGTACTCAAGGAAGCTCACGCTAAAAGCAAGCCATGAACTTGGGAGTTAGTGTTTCGGGCGACATAACTTTATATTCAAAGGACAAGCAAAATCATTGTTATCACCATTTCACTGTATTAGGTAAAAAGGTTGCTTGTTCTGACAAGTCCAGTATAAGAAAAAAAAGGTTATCCATTATGTTCATCACATCATTCAGTAAAAAATTAATTAAGGTTGAGTTATTGATACCACTTATTTCTTATACTAGGGCTTAAAACAGGAGGAGATTAAAAATGGGGAAAATAAGCCCAGTATCAGCTAAATATATAGTACATGCAAATATTGAGATAGAAGGTGTTGTGGATAGACCCGATGTTATAGGCGCCATCTTTGGCCAGACAGAAGGTTTACTAGGAAGTGAACTTGAGTTAAGAGAACTACAAAGATCTGGCAGGATAGGAAGGATAGAAGTCGAGACAGAAACAAAGTCTGGGAAAACTACAGGAACAATTGTTATACCGTCTAGTTTAGATAAAGCAGAAACCGCTATTATTGGTGCAGCATTGGAAATTATACAAAGAATAGGTCCTTGCAACGCCAAGATTAACGTTGACAAAATAGAAGATGTTAGAATTTCAAAAAGAAATTTTGTTGTTGATAGAGCTAAAGCATTGTTGAAACAGATGATGGATACAATCATGCCGGATTCACAGGAATTGGCTGATGAGGTTGCGTATTCTGTTAGAGTAATGGAAATACAGGAATACGGTAAAGCTAGGCTGCCCGCAGGGCCTGCGGTCGAAGAGTCTGACGAAATCCTTGTTGTTGAAGGCAGAGCAGACGTTCTTAACTTATTAAAACACGGCTTTAAGAATGTTATAGCATTAAATGGAACTTCTGTACCACAAGAGATAGTTGAGCTTGGTAAGAGAAAAATATTAACTGCGTTTGTTGACGGTGATAGGGGTGGCGACTTAATAGTTCAAGAATTAATGAATGTTACAGAAGTTGATTTTGTTGCAAAAGCACCTGATGGCAAGGAAGTTGAAGAAATGACAAAGAAGGAAATTCATAAGGCAATCAGGAGCAGGATCTCTGCTGAACAGATTAAACTGGAAGCGGGTTCCAAACCAACAGCAACTGTCAAAAAAAGTGTAAAACCAGCCCCAGGAAATGCCAGACAAGAGCCAGTTAAGCAAAGACCAAAAGCAACTTTAAATGCTAATGAAAAACAATCTTTCAGCGAAATGTTAGAAGATTTAATAGGGACAAGAGGTGCTTATGTCTTAGATGCTAAATTAAATATTCTTGGGAAAGTACCTATATCTGAGTTACAGACAACATTGAAATCTTTGAACACAGGCGTTCACGCAGTAATTTTTGACGGTGTAATTGACAAGGAATTATTGTCAACAGCTGAAAAAGCTAACATTAACTTCCTTATAGGTATGGATAATAAAGTAAAAAATAGAACTTCTAGCGTTGTCCAAATGACTGTTGAGGATTTTTAAATTGCCTCAAGCAATTTTTTATTTTTCTTTATTATAAATAATAATGTTGGACTCGTTTCTTAGTTCTTCAATATAATTATTGAACAACTCTTTTTGTCTCTCTAACGAGAGACTCTGGTTAATCTGGTCATAGATTGCTTCCAAATCAAGAACTTGCTCTTGTCTCTTATCAAAGACTTTAATTAAGTGGAAGCCAAACTCAGTCTCAACAGGTTCAGAAACTTCACCTTTGCTTAGTTTAAAAGTATTGTTTAAGAATGTTTTGTCGAAAGGATCTTTCAAGGAAACCCAGCCAAGACTGCCTTTTGTGATTTGAGCAGCAGGTTCATCTGAATATTCTAGAGCTAATTCAGCAAAATTAGTCTCATTTAACAATGACTTAACCTCTTTGGCTTTCTGATAAGCTTGTTCTCTACTCAAATTAGACACACACCTTAAACTTTGGTTATGACAGATTAAGATATGAGAAACATTGACACTTTCTGGTATGGTGAATTGTTCTTGGTTTCTGAAATAATAGTCTTTAATGTCTACGTCAGATATTTTTATCTGATCCATAATCGTAGAATTAATTAGTTTTGATAGTAAAATTTCTTTTGCATAAAAATCTTTTAAATCTTGCAGCTCCAGGCCCCTGTTTTCAATAGATTTTTTTAGTTCGTCAATTGAAATACTGTTTTCTAAAAGTAATGTGTTAATCTTATTATTAATCTCTTCTTCAGTCGCAGTAAAACCTTGTTTTGTTGCTTCTTGTAATAATATTTTTTCATCAACCATCTGGGATAATACTTCTTGTTTAGAAATAAACTGTTTATACTGGTCTGGAATAAGCGCATATCTCTCGTCTAATTCTGATAATGTAATTGGCTCTTGATTAACAACAGCAGCTAGTTCCGGAGCGGGCGGGAAAAAAAGGTTGTTTAATTTTAGTAATTTTTTAACTAAAAGGGGGGTTGTTTCTGTGACAGTAATACTGTTAAGATATAGTATTAAAATTGTTGAAATTATTAAAAATATTAAGACAAGACTTAACCCAATGTTGACTAATCTTCTTCTTTTAATGACTTTAACAGCTTTTTTCTTTAATTCTTTTTCTTTTTTTGATATTTTAACTTTTTTCTTTGGAATATTACGTTTAGAAACTTTTTTTGCCATAATAACCCCCTTATACCTCTGACCGAAAATTATCGTATATAAAAAGGTTGCGGAATAATAAAGTATATAAATGTAGTAAGCACTGATATTTCTTATGTATGATATAGTAATTGGCCGTAACAAAAAAGATCTGGAGAAATACGGCACAAAAGGAACTATATTACTAGGAAAACATTACGTCAAGATGGGCCAGGTAACCTCAATGTCTAATAATATTTTATTAGAAGTAACTAGGAGCCATGTTGTTTTTGTTTCTGGTAAACGCGGCAGTGGAAAAAGTTTTACAATGGGCGTCATAGCAGAGGGAATAAGTGATTTGCCTTCCGGAATAAAAGATAATATTGCTGTTGTTATTCTAGATACAATGGGAATTTACTGGACAATGAAATATCCTAACCAAAAAGAACGTGACTTGCTAGATGAATGGAATATAAAACCGAAATCATTAGGCATAAATATCTTTACTCCCAAAGGTCATTTTAAAGAATTTAAAGAAAAAGGCATTCCAACTGATAAGTCGTTTTCAATAAGGCCGGATGAGCTGGATATTGAGGATTGGATATTGACATTAGGCTTACAAAGAAATTCCGAGGAAAGTGTTTTGGTTGAGCGTATTATAACAGAGTTAAAAGAACGTAGCAAATCTTTTTCATTAGAAGATATAAAAAAGGCAATTTTTGACGATTTAAAAGTGTCGCAAAAAGCAAAAGATGCAGTAACAAATATGTTTTCTAATGCAGAGAAATGGGGATTATTTGATGAGAAAGGCACTTCCATAAATGATTTAGTTAAAGGCGGCCAAGTTACTGTATTAGATGTAAGTGTATATGCAACAATGCCCAATGGTTGGAACATCAAATCATTAGTTATTGGATTGATAAGCAAGAAATTATTTACTCAAAGAATGATAGCTAGGAGGAATGAAGAGTTTCAAGAAGTGCACGAATACGTGCATTATTTTGCTGATGATAATTCTAAAAAAATGGAATATCCTTTGGTATGGCTGATAGTGGATGAAGCGCACGAGTTCCTTCCTGTAAAAGGAAAAACAGCGGCAACAGATCCCTTAGTAACAATATTAAGAGAGGGCAGACAGCCTGGCATTTCTCTGGTGTTAGCGAGCCAACAGCCAGGCAAGATACATACAGATGTCATGACCCAGGCAGACATTATTATCAGCCACAGGATAACAGCCAAGATTGACATTGATGCTCTTGGCATGTTGATGCAGTCTTACATGAGGAAAGGTCTGGATAAATATTTAGATGATTTACCAAAAGAAGCTGGTGCCGCAATAGTATTAGATGATAATAATGAAAGGATGTATCCTATTAGGATAAGGCCAAGGTTTACCTGGCACGGCGGTGAAGCTCCTCATGCAATACCCAAAGAACGGAAAGTTTTCAATATTTAAGACAAAACTTTTTAAATTTCTTTATGTAACTCTTTATTTATGGGGTGGTAATAATGACATTTAGCAAATCTTTTCCAAGAACAACAGATAAATCTGTATATCCAAGATGGGAAGAAATAAGTTTAACAGAAGCAGAGGAGGCTGAGCAAGAGTCCATAGCAAGACAGGAAAATATTAAAAAGATGCACCAGTGCATCAAAGATGCCAAGTCAATTATTGAGGCTGAAGCTTTAAAACCGTTTCAGACAGATATGGTTAACATGGCAATAGCCTTGTTTGAGAAAAGGGCATCTCATGAGATTTACTTTAAGGAAAACAAGGCGAAAGAAAAGTTTGACGAGAAATTCAGTTAATTTCTCGTGCTGTTAAGTTTACTGAGTAGAACTGGGTTTGTTTTGTCCTGTGTTTTCTTAATTATTTCTTTTTCTTTTCTAATTCAACAAATTCATCAGGATCAGCAACAGTCATTGATACCATTGACGCAACAAACATTATCCCGAATAGAAAGGTAAATGTAATTCCCCAGTCAGAATTTTCTTTTAAGACATATAATAATGAAATTAAAATGCCAAGTATTGATACAGCCATGTATGCTCCGGATAATGGAGCAAACTTAAACTTTCTTTTTTTCATGGTTATCACCCTCTTTTTATAAATTTTAATTTATTTACGTTTTGCCGAGCTTTTTTAATTTTTTTTTCTAAGTTAATCATAAACACAGTTATTTTTTTGCAAGCAATTTCCTTTAATTCGCCAGAAGTCATTCTACCAGATTTATATTCTTTATAAATATGGTTTAACTCATTATCATCTTCTATTAAATGCTGTTTCATTAACTCAAAAACCATATCTTTTTCTATTATTGCACCATATTTTCTGTGTTCTTCTAATGTATCGCGGCCGCCAGTAACTGCTTTTTTAATTTTTCTACATGCTATTTTAGGATCTTCAGGCAGTTCTATTAATGATTCGGGCATTGACTTTGACATCTTGAAATGACCATTCAAAGAAGGTGTATATTTGTGAAAAGTTGCGCTTGGCAGGAAAAATTTTTCTTTTCTTATCCTGTTTACAATATCCCTTGTTAATAAGATATGGGGGCATTGGTCAACGCCTACCGGGATTATGCCTGGCATTCTTTTCTTAAATTGAGGATATAAAATATCACCTACTTGAGTAAGTGCAGAAAATATTTTGCTCGGGGTTGCGCTTCCATATAACGCTTTAAACTGTGCTTCTGTTATTTTTTTTGAATATTTATATGCAGCATGCATAACGTCAATATTGTCAGATTGGAAATAAAAGATGGTTTTTTTTGGGTCAAGGCCAAGAGCTATATATGCGGGTATGTGAAATTTCAATGCACGTTTCCTGCCTTCTTCCAAAGAAATGCCGCGGGCAGCTTCAGCTTCTAAATCCGCCACCAATATATAGGTTTCTGCACCTTGTTTCTGGAAATAAGAAATCATTTCTACCACCATCTTATTTCCGAAATGTATTTTATTGCCAGAGGGAACAATGCCTGATAATACATAGAACGATTTTTTATTTTTGATTGCATCACTTATTTCTTTAAGACCTATGCCAGAAAAAACAACACCGCGTCTCATTAATCTGTTCGGGTTGGGAAATATTTTCGGGTTAAATGTTTCTAAATGAAAGTCCTTAATCAATTTACTATAATCTTCTATTAAAGTAGTGCCCCATGGATCAATTATTTTTGCCATTATCTTTACCTTAACCTTGTTTAGTATTTAATATTTTCCTTCAAATATTAATGTCCCAATTCTTACCATTGTAGAACTTTCTTCTATAGCTATTTTATAATCCTTGGACATGCCCATTGATAATATTTGTAAATTTAATTTGTCAAACAGAGATTTCATTTCTTTGAAATAAGGCCTAGGATCTTTATTAAGGGGAGGAAGACACATCAAACCTTTTACTTTGATATTGTCAAATTGTTCCAGTTCTTTTACAAAACCGATTGTTTTTTCAGGCAGCACACCATATTTTTGAGGTTCTTTGCCAATATTTATCTGGATTAAGACATCTTGTTTTTTGTTTATATTTGCAGAGCGTTTATCAATCTCTTTTGCCAGTTTTAAGGTGTCTAAAGTTTGTATTAAGTCAAACATTTGAACAGCTTTCTTAACTTTATTGGTTTGCAAATGTCCAATGAAATGAAACTCAGTATTATTGTCTTTGAAATAATTTTTTAGTATAGAATATTTCTGTTCTGCTTCTTGTATCTTGTTTTCTGCAATTATTTTTGCTCCAGCATCAATAGCCTGTTTTATCTCTTCTGCAGATCTTGATTTTGACACAACAACTAATTTAACAGAACCAATTTGTGATTTTATTTTTTTTATGATTGACATTTTTCAACAACAGCTTTAACAAGCACATCAATTGTGTCTATAGTATAAGGCTTTTTTACCATTAGTGTTAATTCAGTACATCCCAAAATTATTTTTTCTGCACCTTTTTTGTGATATTTCTCACAAAGATCATGAATAATTTTCTTTTGTTTAGATTTTTTATAACCTTTATTATAATTAAATATGCATTCTTTAATAATTTTAATGTCTTTATTATTTGGAATCATTTGGTTTTTTTCATTAAAATTATACATTTTTTTTATTGTCAACGGTGTTCCAAAAACTACATACCTATGCAGAGATTTGACTATTTTTTTCAGTTCTTCTCTTAAATCAATTATTGGTGTGTTAATTTCACTTAACAAATAATCAAAATAAAAATGAATTGTGTTACAAATCATGACAATAAATTTTGGTTTGTGTTTTTCTAATTCTTTTAATCCCTGTAGATAAATATTAATTTCTTCTTTGAGATGTTTATCATGAATTAATTCAGGAGCAGGTATACTGTTTATTATTATAGTCGGAAAATCAATATTTGATTTTACTAATTTGTGTTTTTGTAATTCTTGAATTAATTTTGAATAGAAAACACATGTAGATTCTGGACCAATGCCTCCAAGTACACCAATTTTAACACCAGCGACAACCACCAAGTATAGATTTATCTAAGAAAGAATTACAAGTGCCAGCGACAATCACTTTTTGCTGTCATAATGCAATATAGGCAGTTGTTATATAAAAAATTTACTTTAAATTAAGAATTTCCTTAACAATTTCTCTTGCAACATCTCTTTTATGCGGGTAAGCAGCTATAGCAAACTTAAAGTGAAAACAATTACCAGTATCAGTTATCCAATATTCATTTTTAAGCAGCTTGTCTTTGTCTAATCTTAAATAAAAATGTAAAGTTTCATCTAACCTGCTGTCTAATTGTTTTAATAGCAGGTCTTTTTGTTCTTTATTTAATTTAGAAAACAAATTTTTCAGAACTAAATTGGTGTGCTTTTGTTTCTTGACGAATACTGTAAAAACAATAATCTTTTTATCTTCAAACCCATAAGAAGTTTTTCTTTTAATAACAAGTTTTTCTTTTTCAAAGTCAAAAGGAAATAATTCTTTAATTTTCTTTATAATAAGTTCTTCATTATCATCTTCTTTAGAAAACACGCGCATCTCTATATTATGAAGATATTTCATTAATTAGAAAAGATTTATTAACTGTATTTAAAATTATTTAGTTAGTATGATTTCAATAATCATTCCTACATTAAATGAAGAAAAATATTTGCCAAAACTGTTAGAGTCTATAAAAAAACAATCCTATAAAGATTATGAAGTGATCGTTGCAGACGGCGGTTCAAAAGATAAAACAAAGAAAATTGCAAGAAAATATGGTTGTAAATTAGTGCAAGGCGGTTCACCTGCAAAAGGTCGAAATCATGGCGCAGAGCACGCAAAAGGTGATTATTTGTTGTTTCTAGATGCTGATGTTACATTCTCAAAAACTTTTTTAGAAACCTTAATTGAACAACAGAAAAAAAAACAATTTGATTTTGCTTCAGTATATTTATTGCCGGAAGGTAAAAATTTTTTTGATCATTTTTTTTCATTTTTCATGAATATTTATTTCTTTTTTTTACAAAAAATATGGCCACATGCGTCTGGAATGTGCATTTTTTCTAGAAGAAAACTTCATAATGAGATTAAAGGATATAATGAAAAAATTGTTCATGCAGAAGATCATGAATATATTACAAGAGCATCTAAAAAAGGTAAGTTTTCATATCTCTTTAAACCAGTTCTAAAATTTTCAGTAAGAAGATTAGATAAAGAAGGGAGGTTAACGTTAGTAGGTAAATATATCTATTCTGAAATTTATAGATTTTTTAAGAAAGAGATTAAAAAAGACATTTTTAAGTATGAGTTTGGGAAACATGAATAAAGGCAAGTTCTTTAAATCTTTTGACAATACAAAAATTTGGTATAAATACATTAAAGGTAAAAAAACTTGCTTGGTTTTTTTACACGGCTTAACAGGAAGTTCTTCAGCATGGCGTCCTTTTTATCCAGACTTACAAAAAAAAGGACATGCAATTTTATTAATTGATATTAGAGGTCATGGTTTATCAGATAAGCCTAGTGGTAATGAAAAATATACTTTAGAAAATGCTTCTAAGGATTTATATTATCTATTGAGTGTTTTAAAAATTAAAAAAATTATTCTCATAGGTCATTGTTATGGTGGTATGATCTCACAATTATTTTACGAGAAAAATCCAGATTATGTGAAAAAAATTATTTTAATAAACACTCATTATAATTTTTCAAGCAATATTTTTAGATATGTTTCCAGCTGGTTAGTATATTTTATTTATTATTTCATGTCTTTTTTATTGTACCCATTGCATTTTGAAAAGAACCATGTGCACTTAAATTATACTAAATTTCGGATTAGCCATGATTTAAGTTTAAAAAGGTTGTACGAAGATATTCGAGCAACCTCTTTTAGAACTTTTCTACCCTTTACTAAAAACACACTTCACGTTAATTTTACAAGTATATTAAAAAAAATTAAAGTACCTGTGTTAATCCTACACGGAAAAAAAGATTTAATCATCCCTGTTAGGGTTGCACATGAAATGAAGAATCTGATTAAAACTTCCACGTTAAAAATACTTGACACGAATCATGTTAGTGTAATTAATGTTCCTGAAGAAATTTTGTCTGAGATAACTAACTTTTTATAATCTGCTCTGTAATTTTCTTAGTAAACTTTTCCAGTTTCTTTCTTTGTTCTAGAAATTTATTAACAAGCTCATCTCGCTTATTTACTATATTAGAAAGCATCTGTGCTCTTTTCGGAATTTCATATGACTTTATTAACTGATTAATTTTTTTATCCAGCATGTCAAAATTGTTCACATCTAATTTTAATTTTTTCAAATTTTGTTCATATATTTTTAGGTTGCTAAGAAAATATCTTAAGTTTTGAATATTAATCTCTTCTGAATAAATGCCATAACCAGATTTTTCTAAATAAAAACCGTTAATTTCTTGTTCAATCTGTTTCCTTACAGGAATTGAATAAACAGGCTTTTTCAAGTAAAGAGCCTCGCTTATTAAAGTAAAGCCGCCATTTGTAATTACAGCTTTGCACGAAGCCAAATCTTTAGAAAACTCTTTTTTACTGGGTTTTTTGAAAATTAGATTTTTATCAACTTTAGCTTTATTAAAACCATATATTATGTATTTTTCATTTGTTGATTTTAGAACATCAAACAACTTTTTATTTGACACAGAGGTCTGGTAGACTAATATATGATCTTTTTTTTCTACTTTTGCTTTTATAATATTGCTTCGCAGTATTGGATGAATTAAATAGGTGTTATGTTTACACTTTTTTTTAATTGGAACTTTGAACACAGTTATAATGAAATTATAATCTCCTAAAAAAGTCCGTAAATATTGAACAAATTTCACCTGTAAATTTTTTTCAAATTTCTCATCCAAGACACATTTTGAAAAAATTCCTTGGTTATCTATTGCAATCAAAGGGATTTTTAATAAGCTAGCGATTGTTGCAGAAAATGGTTCAAAATCAGCTATTACAATGTTAGGCATATATTCTATAACCTTATCTGTTATAATTTTATTATTGTCTATAAGGAATGGCTTTATTTTTGCAGATTCTTGCAAAGCAGTCTTCCCAAGTTTAAATTCATTTTTTTCATAAACAAAGTTTATGCCGGAAATTTCGACAATGTCAAGAACATTTTTTTTCTTGTAAAATTCTTTTTTCAGATATTTAAATGCCCTGTCATAAGAAAAAATTACCAGTTTGTGTTTTTTAAGTAAATGTTTAATGACAACCTCGCTCCTTGTGGCATGACCCATGCCTTCCCCTGAAACAGAATAGAATATTACTCCCATTTAATATAAAGATAATCTGTTTTAAATAAAAAAGTTTCCTAATGACAACCCTTAAAAATAAGTTATTATAGCATGTCTATTATGAATTGTTTTAAGATTATGCAAGTAAAAGTAAAGGGTATTACAATTAATTACGCAACAGCAGGCAAAGGAAAACCATTAGTGTTTATACATGGATGGACAAATAACTGGATGGGCTGGATACCCTTAGCTAAAATCCTAAAAAACAATTACAAATTATATATTCTAGATTTGCCAGGGTTTGGCGATTCTGATTCTTTGCAACATTATTCAGCAGAAATTGCTGCAGATTATTTAGCAGGATTTATAAAAAAATTGAAAATAAAACCTGAAGCAGTTATTGGATTATCAATGGGCACTTTTGTAACGTCCTGCTTTGGGAAAAACTACCCAAAACTAACAAAAACCATAGTTTTAATCGGTGCAGTGTTTAAAGATAAAAAACGTAAAGTAACGAGTAAATTTATAGAATTCTGGTTGAAACTTGTCAATGGGAGAAAAAGAGCAGAATCCGTAATAAAAAAGATTATTGAGACCAGGTTTTTTGCATATTTAACAGCGAAATATCTTAATATGTACGAGTTTAACAAATTTTTAATAGACACATATGGAATGATTGGCAAGAAAAAGATGAAGAAAGAAGCCTATATACAAATGGGAATCTCAGTAACAACTATACAACTTCAGGAAGTTCTTGATAATATAAAAGTTCCAGTACTATTAATTTATGGTAAACAAGATAAGCTAGTAAATATAAGGAACGCCTGGCAAAACTTGAAAAGAAAAAAAGGCAATTTTAGTTATAGGGCAATAAACAAGGCAGGGCACATAGTTTCCTTAGAAAGGCCGAGACCTGTTGCAGAAGCAATAACAGATTTTTTGCAAAAATATTATAAAGCTTAATATTAAAGAGATATAAATGAAACATAATCTCAAGGTAACTTTTTTCCTAATAATATTATTTTTTACAGCACAGGTTATTGGATTATACCTGCTTAACCAAAGCATAGAAACTGTTGAAATAACTGACACAGGCATTATAGTTAAGTATGAAGAGCCAATTACAGGAAGGCCAGAGTTGGAAGGCCAGGAATCTTTTACTTATATCTTGGGGATGATTTTTTTTGGCACTTTAATCTTATTTTTTTTAATAAAATTTAAGCTGTTTAAAGTCTGGAAAGTATGGTTCTTTTTGGCAATATGGGGTGCTTTATTAATCTCGTTTTCTGTCTTTCTTTCAGAAATATTTGCTGTCTTATTAGCGTTAATTTTGACAATATTAAAACTGTATAAACCTAATGTAATAATACACAACATCACAGAAGTTTTTATGTATGGTGGTATTGCAATTTTGATATCGCCGTTATTTACAGTGTTTTGGGCAATAATGTTGTTGATAGCCATTTCTGTCTATGACATGATAGCGGTTTGGAAAATGAAACACATGATAACCCTGGCAAAAGCTCAAGCAGACCAAAAAATGTTTGCCGGTCTATTTATACCCTATTCAAAATCAAAGATTATGGTTCCTCATGATAAAGTTGTTGAAAAATCCGAGATCAAAGTTAAGATTCCAAAAGGATTTAAAGAAAAAGAAATTAAGTCTGCTATCCTTGGAGGGGGAGACATTGCTTTCCCGTTATTGTTTACGGGAGCTATAATGACATGGCTGATTCAACAGGGTCTGTCAAAAGAACTTTCTTTTTTCTACTCATTGATTATATCCTTGTCTTCTGGTATGGCCTTGTTTTTACTATTAATAAAAAGCAAGAAGGACAAGTTTTACCCGGCAATGCCCTTTATTTCATTGGGGTGTTTTATAGGTTTTGCAATTATCTACTTAATTATCTAAACAAGATTGCCTGCCATTGCACCACTACCAATTAAACCAACGTCTTGGTTAAGGATGACTGCTACATGAACCCTTTTCAATAAACTTTTATGACTTCGGTGCCTAAGAAATTCTTTGACAAAATATTTTTTTAGATAGGGTTTTATTGCGCTAGATATGCCACCCACTAGATAAACCTTTGAGCTTATCAAGTTTAAGGCAGAATCCCTAACGAACCTTGCATAGAACTTCGTGAATATGCTTAATGTCATATGACATAGTTTGTCTTTAGAACTATACTTTGTTATTACCTGTGCTTTATGGACCGGCTCTTTTTTAATCAATTTCCTTATCTTCATGTTTATTTTCAAATTTGATTTTATCTCAAGGTGATCATAAATGTTTAATAATCCGCGTCCTGATACAATGTCTTCATAATAAATCTGTTCAGGATATTTTGATTTTAAGAAATCTAATAATGCGTAATCATCTATGTCCTCAATCCCTAATGAAGTCACGCCCCCTTCGCATGGGTGAACCTTGTTGTTGATTATATATGCTTTGCCTAATCCAGTGCCGGGACCGACGACCATCTTTACATTATTATTAAATCCTTTTCCCGGATTTAAGATGAGGAAATCAGATTTTTTTAGGAAAGGAACGCCATAACCAATAGCATGAAAATCATTTATAAGGCATACTTTTTTTAGCTTAGTGCTCTTTTTTAATTTGGTTAAATCAACACTTAACTCTGCATTTGTTAATTTTGCTTTATCACCAACTATTGGCCCGGCAAAACCAATGCACGCACTAACTATGTTTTTATTAAAGTTGTTTATGATCGTAGCCAGATTTTTAACTTGTTTTGTTGCATATGTTAATTGTTTTTTAATTACAGGCTTGTTTTTTATCTCGATTAAAGCAATTCTTGTATTTGTTCCGCCCACATCCAACGCCAAAACTTGTTTCATAACCTTTTTTTAAAGAAAGCGATGTTTAAATATTTTATCTTAAGAAAGAAGGCATTCTTTCTTTGTTTTCGTAATAGAAGAGGAATAGTTTTAATCCTATACCAATAAATGTTAAGATGGTTTTTTGCAACAGCCAAAACAGCACAATATTGTGCACGTAAGGTATCTTCACATTATTGGCTAAAAAGACCAAGTATATGCCTGAAAAGAAATCACCGTAGCTGGCAAAGTCCTTGTTAAGGAATATGAAGATACATCCTTTCAATAATAAGTAAAGGGCAGCAAATAATAATAATTTTTTTGGGAAAACGGCAGCCCCTATTAGAATTATTACAGTTATTAAGTCAAGCTTACCTAATGTGGCAAAAAGCATTTTTAATTAAAAGAAATTTCTATTTAAATATATTGTGCTAAAACCCTTTCAAGTTTTTTTGTCTTACAGTAGCCGCAAATGATACAGGGTTAATGGTCATACCATCTTTCGCAGCAATTACTTGAATACTGGTATTTTTTTGTATCTCGCGTGCTTCATATAATGTTTCAGCCTGTAACATCTTTATTCCAAAGCCAGTTAGTATTGCTAGTTGCGGATTTGCTTTCCCAATTATTTTTTCAGCATCCTCACTATTTAGATGTTCTTTTCTTTTTTGGTTATATGGATCCATAACAGATATAATTAAGATGTCTGTATCTTGAAAATTTTCTCCTAACTGATCAAAGTAAACAGTGTCCGGAATAAAACCCAAGGTAAATCTTGGCGTGATAAATTTAAACCCGCAAGCATCTTTAATCTGTTCTTTCAACTGGACAACTTCAATGTCCACATTATTTATGGCTAATCTTCTTGTATTATCAATTATAATTGTCTTTTCTAGGCATTTCTTGTAATCTTTGTTTAAGAAAGGTTGACAGTCTCTTGTCTCAATAGCAACAGTTGAAGGACAGACAAGAACACCTTTTTTGTCCAAACCGTCGTGTGTCATGGCACTTATCACGGCATTAACATCGTTAGCATGGTAAATGTCATTTTTAGAAATAAATACAGCAGTATTCTCTCTCAGGTTAAGACCCATCATCTTTGCCATTACCAAAGATCCTGGACCAGGGTTTAAATGAAACTGGTTGTTATCAGCTATAAATATAATACCACCGGAAGCCCTGTACTGCTTCCCGATAACAAACGCGTCACCCCCTGTGCCAAGAAACAAAATTCTTGACTTCATACTATTGTTAAATGATAACAAATATAAAAACTTATGGGTAAAAGAATTTAAAGTTGTCTTATTTTATGGTGTTGAATGGATGAGAAATTGTTGAGAGATGTGTTTGGATATAGTAATGAAAAAATCACGATAATCTATGATGTTCCAACTAAATCTGATAATGATGATTGGAAATGGCGACGTAATTTAGCTAAAAGATGGGCTGATAAGTTAAATGCTGAATTAATTTCATATAATGCGACTTATGCAAATAATGCTGATATCCCAAATATTGATTTATCTAATACAGATATTGTTATAGCGTTAACAGAATTTTCTGCAACTGCACCATTAAAACATCTTGCTAAAAAACACAAGTTTAGGGCAGCAAGTATGCCAGGGTTCAACAAAAAAATGATGCCAGCTTTAGAATTAGATTTTTCATTAATAAGAAAAAAAGTTGATGTTGCATACAAATCTTTGCAGAAAGAACATCATAAGATTAATTTTTTTGTGGATAATGAAAAATATTCCTTGCATTTAGATCTTAAGAATAGAAAACCAATAAAGGATGATGGTTATTGCAAAAAAAAAGGTACTGTCATAAATTTGCCGACCGGAGAAGCGTTTATTGCACCAAACGATTTACCAACTTCTAAAAGTAACGGTGTCTTGCCAATTCAAATTAATAATAAAGTTAATTTTTACAAAGTTGAGCACAACAAAATCATTTCTGCTAAATACGAAGATGACTTAATTAAGAAAATTAGGGAGGATCCAGCAGTGGGTAATATAGCGGAATTTGGAATAGGCGTTTTATCAGATTTTGGTATTAAACCGTGTGGCAAAACATTATTAGATGAAAAATTAGGTATTCATATTGCCTTAGGCAGGAACGACCATTTTGGTGGTTCTATATCTCCAGATAAGTTCAGAAAAAAAGAAAATGTGTGGCACCAGGATTATGTTTATATAAAAGAAATGCAGCCAAAAATTAAAATTTCTTGAAAGCAGCAGCAACATCTAATAAATCAACGTGGCCCATGAACTGGGACCTGCAACAATATCTTTCCAAACCAAGATCATCAAGAGTTTCCTTAACATTTTTTGTCCTATTATTGGTCTTTGTAAGGAATTCTTCCCACAAATGTGCAATTGGTTTTCCGCACGACCAGCATCTTATTGGGACTATCATTTTTTTTCTGAAAATAAGTTTCGTTTATAAAAGTATCTGTCTTATTCGACAAGTATAGCAACTTTGCCTGGGTGAGCTTGTCTTGCCTTATTCTCTTTACTATCTTCTGCTTTTATAACTTCAATCTCTGTTTTAAACTCAGCGGCAAAAAAATCCCTGCTTTCTTGTAATGTTTTTAATTCCTTCTCTTGTGTTGTTATCTCATCAAGATCACTTTTCAGAACTTTCTGTATTATTTTTGCACTGTCTTTACTATGTTTCTTGAATTCATTGTTTTTCATTATTTTTTTCATAAGTTTCCCGAAATCTCTGGTATTCTTTAAATTGGCTTTCAATATTTTGAACAAGCCATATTTCCATTTTTCAGCTATGAATAAAGTGATTTTCTTTGGTTTTATCTTTACTAATTTAAGTACGGAATAAATGTCTTCTAAAGTATCTTTAACAAAATTTTCCAATATGTCAATCTCTTTATTGATTTTAGAATAGAGGGGCCATTTTGCTGTTGAAATAAAACCTTTTTTACCAATACTTTCCCATATTTCTTCTGATGTGAATGGAGTTATCGGCGCCAATAGTAAAGCCTGTGTCTCGATAACCTTGTTGATAGTATCTTTACATGGCTTATTAAGAGCCCTCCTTAAATACCATTTCAATGCATTTTGCAGGTCAAAATAACAACTCTGTAAGGCACTTCTGAATAATGTTCGCTCATAAAACCTGGTTGTTTCCTTAACAATTATGTTAAGTTTATTTTCCATCCATTTATCAATTGTAATCTTATTATATCGGCCTTTGTTATAGTTGTTTTTAGAAAATTCAATTAAGGAAATTAATTTCTGTTTCATTGTTTTAGCTAGCTCAGTGTCAAAGTTAGCATCGTCAACGCCTTCTCCTCCTGAAAGGGCAGTAAATCTGGAAGGGTCTGCATAATACTCTCTCTGGGCCTGTCTAATTGTAATAAAATTACCCTTACTTTTAGACATTTTATCGCCGTCCACCAACACATGCCCATTTAGTCCATAAGACACTGGCCAATGTTTTTCAGGGAAAATAGCAGTATGGTTAAAAATGCAGAATGTCATATGATTTTGTATTAGGTCTTTGCCAGTATTTCTATAATCCATAGGATACCAGTAATTAAATTCTTTTCTTAGCTCGTCAGCTAATTTCAAATTTACCTTTAATCTCTTTTTATTTCCCTTGCCTAAAAAAACATAGTCAAAGAAATTATCGTCTAACTTGTTCGCGTCTAAGTTTTTGATTTTATAATAAATTGTGTAAAAAGCCATGTAAATTGTGCTGTCAGATAATGATTCTATTAACCATTTCTCGTCCCATGGTAATCTAGTGCCTAATCCTAATTCACGGGTGCAAGCCCAATTGCGCAGCCAGTCTATGACATATTCAAACTGTGACCTAGTTTTTTCTGGATACAGCTTCATATTATTTAAACATTTATGCGCCTTTTTCTTCCATTTCTTATCACCATAGGCGATGAACCATTGGTCATCCACAATTTTTACAACGCATTCTCCTAAAGACCGAGCCACAACCCTGCCTGTCAACTGGTAATAAACATCGCCAAACTCTGTTGCAACTATCTCATCTTTTATTTCATCTTTATACTTTTCAACAGATTTTCCAGAATAGTCTTTTTTGAACTTGCCAAACTTGTATAAATTATTAAGTTTTCCCTTGTAAAAACCGTCTTTATAGAGAATATCTTTTGCTTTTTTCAGTTTATCATGTTCTTTCTGGTTATTTATTTTTAATCTTTTAATAATATCATCAGCTGGTATTTTACCATATCCTGGTACTTTTATAACTGCAATAGGTTTTATTTTTTTTATTTCATCAAAATCTAGTCCGTATTTTCTACATGTTTCTTCATCTTTTTGCAAATCATATAATGCAATAAGGTCATCGGCTGAATCACTGGGAACACTATGAACTATGCCAGTCCCAACATTTGTGTCAACAAAGGTTGCTGGTAGTATTGGAACCATTGTTCCGGAAAACTGTAACACTTTTTTTCCAATTAAATCAATGCCTTTAATCTTTCTCAATATTTTAACTTTCTTATCCTGGAATGTTAACTCGTAAGCAGTTTTTTCAGATATTATCCACTGCTCGTCATCAACCTTTGCTTTCACAAGAACGGATTTTGGATTAACATATAAGTTTGTTATGCCCATTATTGTATCAGGTCTTAAGGTTGCGGTTACTACCCATTTATCGCCGAGTTTATGTTTTACTAAAACATATTCTTGTGGAGTTTCCCCTTCGCCTTCAACACGCGCATGATCTCCAACTGGACAATTTTCTATAGGATCCCAGACTACTGGAAATTTGCCTTTTAAAACATATTTTTTCTTTCTTAATTTCCGGAACTGCCATCTTATGAATTTGTCATAGTGCGGATTTAAATTTGTGGTTATGAATTCTCTTCTCCAATCTATAGAGAAACCCATTTCTATTAGGTCATTTTTAGCTTCTTTTGGGAAATATTTTACCCAGGCTTTAGGATCTGAGAATTTTTCAATTTCTTTTTCTGAAAAACCTTGTTTTTTCAGTATAGCAATCTGCTTTGGCTCTTTTTCCTTGACACGATTTGCAGCATTAATAATAGGGCTGCCTGTACAGTGCCATGCCTGCGCATATAACACATTTTCACCAAGCATTCTTTTAAATCTTGCCAGAGCTTCATATCTCATAGATGTATAGAAAAAGCCCAAATGTAAGTAAGAATTAATGTAAGGATAAGGTATAGTTCCAAAAAATTTTTTTCTTTTATCAGGCGTAGCTTCGAATATTTTTGAGGATTGCCATCTTTTAATCCATTTTTCCTGAATCTTTTTTAACCTTGTCATTGTTTACCACCATTTAGAGTTGTTTAGTCATATTAAAATTTTTTTAAAATAAAAGAAAAGGCCGCTGAACTATTATAGCAGGAGCAACAGTTCATGTTTCATATTATAAAGGTATTTCTGTTTATATATAAACTTACCCATAACTTTTAAATAATTTGTACCTTATAATAAGGTTATGTCTAATGAAAAAGATTATTTTGAAGAAATACACAACACAGCTGTTTATCATGAATTTAATTTGTGGTGAAATACTTTTGTATTTAGTATAATCCTTTTCACAGTGCTTAGCCTGTATCTTTTTTTCAGATTGAGTAATTATGATGTTTTTATTGCTAATAGGGCAACTGCGGACACAGCTATTATTTTAATCGGGCTATCTTTTGCCTTATCTGGTGTCTGTTATTACTGGCAAAGTTTTTCTCCATTGATAATTTATAGAAGATATCTTGGCATAACAGGTTTTGTTTATGGTTTAATACACGCGTTATTTTCCTTATTTAGTTATTTTTTTCAATCCTGGTGCTCCACCAGGCATTTATAATTTTTTTAAGACATGGACTTTTTTCTCTATAAAAATTTCAAATGTTGTTGCATTCTTGTTTGGTTTATTTGCTTTGCTGTTTTTTGCTTTCATGACCTTAATTTCAAACAAGACAGCTCAAAAAAAATTAGCCCAGTCATGGAGACCATTGTTAAGGGCTGGGTATATAGCGTTTGTTTTTGTCATGATACATTTCTCTATAAAAAAATATTCAATTTGGGCATCTTGGCTTAGTTATAAAATTGGGCTGCCGCCGTCAAGCCTTCTTTTAACAATATTTGGCTTAATTGTAATAGGATTAAGGATTGTTCTACACATAAATTTGTTACTCAAAACATATAAACCTGCGCCTTAATTTCATAACCTTTTTAAATCATTCAAGTTTTCTTGTGGGCATGGAAATTAACATAATAGAAGATAAAAAGAAACGACTTGTTTTTGAGTTAAAGGGTGAAGGCCACACCTTGTGCAATGCTCTGAGAGAAGAATTATGGAATGATAAATCCGTTACAATCAGCGCGTATAATATCAGCCATCCTTTAGTTGGGATCCCAACTTTTATAATAGAAACTAGCTCTAAAAGTCCAAAAAAAGCGCTGAAAAACGCCATTACAAGATTAAAAAAGAAAAATTCTACCTTACTAAAAAAAGTTAAATCTTTGCGATGATACTGGAAAAGGGGAAAATCTTAGTAAAGTTTGCCAGACATGCTATTGAAACATATTTCTCTGGTAAACCTATTAATTATAATGAAGTAGATAACTTTACAGAGAAGAGGGGCGTGTTTGTCACTTTAAATTTATATGGCAGGTTGAGAGGCTGCATTGGTTATCCTGAGCCTGTTTATCCTTTGAATAGAGCAGTTCTTGAAGCAGCCAGGGCGGCCGCGTTTAAAGATCCGAGGTTTCCCCCTTTAACTGAGGATGAACTTTCTGAAGTAACTATTGAAGTCTCAGTTCTAACAAAGCCAAAATTAATTGAAGTTGATAATCCAAAAGAATATTTAGATAAAATCAAAATAGGAAAACACGGCTTAGTTGTTAAGTCTGGTTATTATTCAGGATTGTTGCTTCCACAAGTGTTTATTAATTATGAAAGTACGCCAAAAGAAGCATTAGAAATGGTATGCCAAAAAGCCAATTTGCCGAAAGATGCATGGCTACATAAAGATACTAAAATCTACAAGTTTTCAGCTCAGGTTTTTAAAGAGGAAGAGCCAAACGGCAATATTATTGAGGAAAAATAATTTAACTATCAACACTTTTTAATTAATATGATGAAAGCAAGTTCTATCGCAAATTCTAATATTGCCTTTGTGAAATACTGGGGGAAAAAAAATTCCAAATTAAATATACCTATGAATCCGAGTATATCAATGACGCTTGATGAAAAGTTAAGCACAAAAACCACGATTGAATTTTCTGAAAAATATAGTGAAGACATTTTCATTCTTAACAATGTAAAACAACATGGCGATAAAAGTGAGAGAGTATCAAACTTTCTTAATATAATAAGGGAGACAGCACATACAAAACTAAAAGCAAAAGTTGTTTCTGTTAATTCATTTCCTACAGCTTCAGGTCTCGCATCGTCTGCTTCAGGCTTTGCTGCACTAGCGGCTGCATCATCTAGTGCTTTGAACTTAAACCTGACTGAAAAAGAATTGTCTGGATTGGCAAGGTTAGGTAGCGGAAGTGCCACAAGAAGCATTTATGGTGGGTTTGTGGAATGGGAAGGAAAATATGCTAAACAACTAATGGATGAACATCATTGGCCACAACTAAGAGATATGGTTGTTATAGTAAGTAAGAAAGAAAAACCACTTAGTTCAAGGGAAGCAATGCAAATATCTGTTAAAAAAAGCACTTTATACAGGAAACGGATAAATACACTTACTAAAACACTGGACTCTGTTAAAATGGCTATAACTAATAAAAATTTTCCTGACTTAGCAAAGTTAATCATGCGAGACTCAGATAATATGCATGCCTGTATAAATGAAACAGGAATTCAATATCTAAATGATACCTCAGAAAATATAAAGCAAATTATTAAAAGATTAAACAATACACAATTAAAGGCCGCCTACAGTTTTGATGCTGGACCAAATGCACACATTATTACCTTGGAAAAACACATACCAGAACTTAGACATGCATTATCAAAATTATCCTATGTTAAAATTATTGTGTCAAAACCTGGCGCAGGCGTTAGACTAACTAAAAAACATTTGTTTTGAAGAATGGAACTGAGTGTAAAGGCATACGGAAAAATATTGGTGTTTGGAGCTTATTCTATTTTGGAGCCTGGCAATATTGGTTTGGTTGTTAATATTGATAAAGGCACGACAGCAACTGCTCAAGAAACTCAGGCAGGCAGGATTGTTATTGACATGGCAAATTTTGCGATACAAGTATACGGTGTGGTTAAAGAAGGCAAAGTAGAACTGACAAAAAGCCCGGAAATTGTAAGATATATTGAAAATGCTGTTAAATACACCTATAAATATCTCAGCACGATTGGTGTTGAAATAAGAGATGTCAGGCTAATAAGTTATAATGACCCAGAGTTTTATGTTGAAAAAAAGTTTAAGACAGGGTTTGGAAGCAGCGCTACTTCAACAGTATCAGCGGTCGCTGCTATTTTAGAGTTGCATGGCATAAGTAATCCAGAGATTGTGTATAAAATAGCGCAGCATGCGCATCATAAAAGCCAAGGCAATATGGGAAGTGGTTATGATATATCTGCGGCGTGTTTCGGCAGCCAATATTTTATTTCACAAGAACCTTTAAGAGAAAGTGATTTTCTTGATGATTTGCAGTCAAAAGATTATATCATCACAAGACAAAAGTTTGAATGGCCTTTGTTTTTTTTTCCGTTGATTGTGTTTACAGGCAAATCCGCTTCTACAAAAGAACTTGTTCAGAAGATACTTAAATTTAAAATGAGAAGACCTTATAAATACACAGAGTTCATGAAAGAATATAACCAGATTAACCTAAACGTGAAACAGGCACTTGACGAGAACTGGCCGAAAAAGATCATATATTTCCTTGAACAGTCATGGGCAATGCGTAAGAAATTAGGTAAATTAGCGCATGTCCCAATAGAACCAGAACCAATGACCATGTTAATGAACGACATGAAAAAGAATGGGGCGCTTACTGCAGGTCTTACTGGAGCGGGAGGCGGTGATTCAATCTTGGCTATATGTAGTAGTAATGAAAACCGGGATAAACTGATTGAATTCTTAAACAAAAAAAGGTTGCATATCTTTGAAAACGTTAATATTGTTAATAAAGGATATGAAGTCTTAAGTTAACAACAACATTTAAAAATATTCTCTTAATCATGTTAACAAGGGGGTTTTATGGCAGGTATTGTTAGCTGGGGATCTTATATCCCAAAATATAGACTTAAAGTAGAAGATATAGCAAAAGTCTGGGGTAATAACGCTGCACAAATAAAAAATAGTTTGATGATTACTGAGAAATCCCTTCCAGGAATTGATGAAGACACTGTTACAATAGCAGTTGAGGCTGCTAGAAACGCTTTAGCCGACACTGTAAATCCTAAAGATGTTGGCGCTGTTTACATTGGGAGTGAGAGCCATCCATACGCTGTTAAACCTACCGGCACAATAGTTGCGGAAGCTCTTTCTCTAGGTAATAATTATACTACGGCTGACTTTGAGTTTGCGTGTAAAGCTGGGACAGCTACCATCCAAGTTTCTTTAGGGTTAGTTAAGTCAGGTATGGTTAATTATGCTTTAGCGGGTGGCGTAGATACTGCGCAAGCTACTCCAGGAGATATATTAGAGTATACTGCTGCTGCAGGCGGCGCTGTTTTTTTAATAGGTCTAGAAAAGGTGGCTGCTGAAATTAATGAGACATTTTCTTATACAACTGATACGCCAGATTTTTGGCGCAGACAAAATGAGAAATATCCTGTACACTCTGGATCATTTACAGGAAGACCAGCATATTATAAACATGTTATTGAGGCAACAAAATTGCTTATGAAAAAAGTGCAGTCAAAACCAGAACATTATGATTATGCGATATTTCACCAACCCAATGGTAAGTTTCCATTAAGAGTAGCAAAAAAACTTGGTTTTACAAAAGAACAGATTATGCCGGGTTTGTTGGTGAATAAGATTGGGAACACATATTCTGGTTCATCTTTATTAGGGTTAGCAGCTGTTTTGGACATTGCAAAGCCGGGCCAAAGAATATTGTTAACTTCTTATGGTTCTGGTGCAGGCAGTGACAGTTTTGATATTACTGTAACAGAAGAAATCCTTAAAAGGAAAACCAAGTCTGTTGAGTCTTACATTATAAACAAAAAGTATGTTACTTACCCAGAATATTTGAAAAATACAGGGTATTTAAAATGAGGAAAGTAGCGATTATTGGTGTTGGCATGACTAAATTTGGTCATCATTGGGACCGTGACTTAGTTAATTTGGCAGTTGAAGCAGGTTCAAAGTCAATTAGGGACGCAAACCTTCATCAAAAAGACATCCAAGCACTTTACATAGGAACAATGTCAGGCGGCTTATTTATAAACCAGGAGCATTTAGGTAGCATGATATCTGATTATTCCGGCTTTAAAAATATCCCAAGCACAAGGGTGGAGGCTGCGTGTGCGTCTGGCGGCCTAGCTTTGAGACAAGCGTATCTTGACATCAAATCTGGCAATTCTGATATTGTTGTGGCTGGAGGAGTTGAAAAAATGACAGATATTGGCAGTTATTCAATTACCAAGGTGTTGGCAACAGCTTCTGATACTGAAAGGGAAGCTGCGTTTGGCGCTACTTTCCCTGGGTTATATGCAATGATGGCTAAACTACATATGTATAAATATAAAACAACAGAAGAACAACTTGCGTATGTCTCTGTTAAGAACCATAAAAATGCCCTTTATAATAAATACGCACAGTTTCAAAAAAAGATATCTGTAGATGATGTTTTAAATTCTCCGTTGATAGCAGATCCGTTAAAATTATTAGATGCCTCGCCAATAACAGATGGTGCGGCTGCTGTTATATTGGCAAGTGAGAAAAAAGCCAGGGAATTATGTGATACACCTGTCTGGATATCTGGTAGCGGTCATGCTACAGATTCTATTAGTCTGCACGATAGAGATGATTTATTAACATTGCGAGCGAGTGTTGCTGCGGCTAAGCAAGCATATCTGCAATCTAAAATACAGCCGAAAGACATTCAAATGGCGGAAGTCCATGACTGCTTCACAATTGCTGAGTTACTTGCTTTAGAAGATCTTGGTTTTGTTAAAAAAGGAGAATCCGGCAAGTTCATAGAAACAGGCCAGACTGAAATTGGCGGCAAAATACCTATAAACACATCTGGCGGATTAAAAGCCAAAGGGCACCCTGTTGGCGCTACAGGGATAGCACAGGTTATTGAGGCAGTATTGCAGTTAAGAGGAGATGCAGGTAAGCGCAATACGAATGCAGAAATTGCATTGACACACAATGTTGGAGGCAGCGGTGGAACATCTGTTGTTCATATATTAAGAAGGTAAAATGGCAGTACCAAAAATATGGCGGAAAATACCCGAATATTACAATTTAATGGGAAGTAAATGTTCTGAATGCGGTTCATTATATTTTCCAGCTAGATATGTATGTAAAAAATGTGGCCATTTTGATTTAAAAAATCACAAATTTAATGGTAAAGGTAAAATTATAACATATACAATAATAAGAACGCCTGTAAGTGATCCTGAATTAGAAAACATTGAAATAAGTGCTAGAAATATTCCTTATGTATTAGCAATAATTAAGTTGGAGGAAGGTCCTAAATTAACGGCACAGATTGTTGATTGTTCACTAGATGAGGTTGCAATAGGAAAAAAAGTTGAAGTTGTGTTTAGAAAAATCTTAGAAAAAAGCAGGAAAGGGATTATCCAATATGGTTACAAATTCAGACTTGTTTGAAAAAACATTGAAAGGAGAAATCAAGTTCCACGAGCTAGATAATTTAGTTGGAGCAAAGAAAGCAACAGAAATTAGGTTGAAAGTACTGGAAAATAAATTAAAACTAAATTTAAAGAATGTTAAGTCATCTGTACTTAACCCTGAAGACTGTTATCCAAACATTGAAAACATGATTGGGAGTGCACAAATACCATTAGGAATAGCAGGCCCTGTTAAAGTTAAAGGCGAATTTGCAGATGGCAAATATTATTTGCCTTTAGCAACAAGCGAAGGTGCATTAGTTGCCTCTGTTAATAGAGGCTGTAATGTAATAAATAAATCAGGCGGTGCTGACGTTGTTATAATAAAAAATGAACAAACACGTTCTATCTTGTTTAAAACAAGTAATGTAAGAGAAACCAAAAAATTTTCTGATTGGATAAAAAATAATTTTTATGAATTGAAAAAAATTGGAGAAAAGGATGAAAAATTTATTTCAATAAAAGGTATAGAGGTTTATGTGGTTGGATTAAATGTATGGTTAAGGGTTAAAGCTGATACAAACGACGCAATGGGTATGAATATGGTTACAATTGCAAGTAAAAAAATTGCTGATCACATAACTCAAAATTATGATAATGTAACTTTTATATCAGAAACAGGTAATTTGTGTGTTGATAAAAAACCAAGTGCAATGAACTTAATTAATAGCAGGGGTAAAAGAGTTGTCGCTTCTGTCAATATTCCAAATCATGTTGTTAAGGATGTTTTGAAAACAACTCCTGAAAAATTAATTGAAATGAATTATAGAAAAAATCTATTGGGAAGTGCAGCATCCGGTAGTTTAGCGTATAACGCGCACTTTGCCAACATAATAGCAGCCATGTTTATAGCAACAGGCCAAGATGTTGCACATACAGTTAATGGCTCATTGGGATTTGCTACAGTAGAAAAAAATAGCAATGGTGTAAATTTCTCAGTTACTTTACCAGATTTACATGTTGGTACAGTAGGTGGTGGTACAGGATTAAAAACACAAAAAGAATGTCTTAATATCTTAGGGGTGGCAGGTCCGGGTAATCCTGTTGGAAGCAACTCAAAAAAACTAGCGGAAATTATAGCAACGGCTGTTTTAGCAGGCGAAATTTCTTTGTTGGGAGCATTATGTTCAAAAGATTTGGCAAGGGTGCATCAAAAATTAAACAGATGAAAATCAGCATATTTAACATCAATATGTGGCTTCTTCCTTTTTATTATTCCAAACACAATAAAGACAGGTTAAAAAAATTAGTTGATTTTATTAAGATTAGAAAACCAGATGTTGTTACTTTACAAGAAATTCCCCTGAAAAGACATGTAAAATATATACAAAAAAACTTGCCTGAATATTTTGTTTCACATCATTCTGGCAGGGTTCTAAACAAATCCGCATTAGTAATATTATCTAAGGATAAACCTGTGAAAACTGAATTTTTTCCTTTTCCTAAAGAGAAAATCTTTACCAAAAGTGAAAGAATAATAACAAAAGGAGTGTTTGTAACACATTTTAAGAATAAAGTTAGTGTGTATAACACACATTTTTATTTAGTCAAAGAAGATAATTATAATTCTCTACTTGAAAAACAATTTGATTTTACAAAAAGCATCATGGAGAAAAAAAACATATGTTTCTTATGCGGAGATTTAAACATGGACAAACAACATTTTGATAGGGTAAATAATGGTTTTTATAGTTATGCTGAAAATTCTAAAATAACCTTTGCTCAAGATAATAGGTATCATAAAAAGTGGTGGGATAACAAGGTCCAAGGTAATAAAAAAATTGATTATATCTTGGTGAAAATCTCAAAAACAAAAAAAATATCCTATAAAAGCGAGACAATTAAACAAGGTTTGTCAGACCATTACGGTATTTATTCACAAATTAAAGTTGATTAACTTTTTATATTCTTCAACCTTCCTTATTGGTTATGGGGGGTGCTTGCGGTAAAATAATCTTGTTCGGGGAACATGCTGTTGTTTACGGTTATCCAGGTATAGCTTTGCCTGTTAAAGAGATTAGTATAAATGTAAGGATTAATCAATCAAATTCTTTTTCATATTCAGCTGATAGAAAACTCTATAAAGAGGAGAAAGATAGATTAAATAAATTAATAGATTTTTTATTTTTCAAATTAGATATTGCAAAAGAAAATCTTGAAATTAATATTGAGTCTACAATTCCTATTTCCTCAGGATTAGGAAGTAGCGCTGCTTTATCTATTTCTTTAATTAGAGCAATATCAGATCATTTTCACCTAGACTTAGAGGAGGAATATATAAATAAACTCGGATTTGAATGCGAGAAATTTTTTCACGGTACTCCTTCTGGTATAGATAATACTGTTATTACCTATGAAAAACCTGTTTATTATAAAAAAGGCAAAGTTGAGTTATTAAAAATAAAAAATCCTTTAGACTTTGTTATAGCAGATTCTGGTATTAAAGCTAATACAAAACAAGTTGTTTCTGAAGTAAGAAAAAGATATGATAAAGACAGAGAAAAATATTCAAACATATTTCAAGAGATAGCTTTGATTACAAGCCAGGCAAAACCTTTTTTGCAAGAATCTAATATTACAATGATAGGCATTCTTATGACACAAAACCATTATTTGTTGAAACAACTTGGCGTGTCAAATGATAAATTAGATAGAATGGTTGAAATTGCATTGCAAGCAGGCGCATACGGTGCTAAATTAGCAGGCTCTGGTAAAGGTGGCAACATAATTGCAATAGTTGATGATAAGGTTAAAGATGAAGTCATAAAGAAATTGAAAAAAATTTCAAAAGAAGTTATTTATACGGTGGTTGAATGAATAAATTAATTAAAAGATACCGTAAAAAGATTAATGAAGAGCTGGAGAATTTTTTAAATTATCAAGTAAAAAGCATAGATGAACCTTTTACAAAATATTGTTATGAATTAATTAAAGATTATATTCTACATAAAGGAAAAAGGCTACGGCCTATTGCCTTAATTTTATCTTATAACGCATTAGGCGGTCAAGATGAGAAAAAAATATTTTTGCCCGCTGCTGCAATTGAATTATTCCACAATTATTTCTTAATATTAGATGATGTTATGGATGAAGATGACTTTAGAAGAAATAAGCCTACTATTTATAAAAAACTTAAACAAAATTACTTAGAAAATTTTTCTGAAGAAACTTACAATGGAACATTATTTAATAAAAAATCTTCAAGATTTGCAGTGAGTTTTGCAATAATGTTAGGTAATTTAACCAGTATATTAGCTAAAAAAGCAATTCTATTATCAGGATTTTCGCGGGAAACGAAGTATGACGCAATTAATATGATTGAAGAGGTTGATAAACTAATTTACCACGGGCAAATGTTTGATATTTTAATGGAATATAAAGATAAAACAAATATTGAGCAATATATGAACATGGTTAGATTAAAAACAGGAGTTTTGCTGGGTATGTGTTTTGAGCTTGGTGCTTTGTTTGCAAATGCAGACGATAATAAAAGACATTTGTTAAAAGAATTTGGTATTAACCTTGGATTAAGTTATCAGATACAAGATGATATCTTGGATTTAACTAAAGAAAAAGGCCATGTACAAGGTTCAGATATTAAAAAAAGAAAAAAGACTTTGTTAATGATAAAGACATTAGAAAAGGCAACACAGGATCAAAAAAAAGTTTTAAACAATATTAAGGAAGATGCATCTGAGCCAGAAATAAAAAAAGTTATTGAGATAATGCACGACACTAATTCTGTTAAATATTGTAAAAGGTTAGCAAGAGAAAAAAGAGATTACGCAAAAGAATTATTGAAGAAACTAAATATATCAGAACATTATAAACAAATTTTTATGGAATTTAGTGATTTCATGCTTAAAGCTATTTAACTTTTTCAATTATTTTGTCTAAACAAATTTTTAACCAGTAAGTGTAGTTCTGGGGATTTTTTTTAATGTCTTTTTTTAATTCATATAAGGAAATCCATTTCCAATCGCATACTTCATCTTTATTAGGTTTTGGCTCACCATTAAATTCACCAATAAACACATGATCAAATTCGTTTTCTATTAAACCATTCTCAAATTTAATTTTATAAGTAAAACTAAAACTTTTTTTTAATTTACAATTAATGCCCATTTCTTGTTTTAATCTTTGTTCTGCTTCTTTTTTCAAATTAGAATTGGGTTGTGGATGACTGCAACAGGTGTTGCTCCATAAACCAGCAGAATGATATTTTTTCATGGATCTTTTTTGTAGAAGCAATTCTTTATTTGAATTAAAGATAAATATTGAGAACGCCCTATGCAACTTACCTTTTTTATGGACAGTTATTTTTTCTTCAACACCAATCTCAGTATCATTAACATCTACTAGAATAACATCCATATTTAATTGGTTTATTATTGTATTTTTAATGATTTCTAAATGCATAGGTTTTTATAATATTTAATTTCGTAAATAACTGATGAAAGGACTTATTGAGTCATTAGAAAAAACATCTGAAGTTGATTATCTACTAGATACGTGCTTTTTTATTCATGTTTTTAAGAATGATTTAGTTAAGAAATTAGTTGGTTTTTGTAAAGAAAATAAAGTTGGCATGTCCTCTTTTAATTTTGAAGAATTCTTGCATACAGATTATAAGTTTCCAGGCCAGATGGACCATCATATTAGAAATTTTTTGAAACAAAAATTATTGTATAATATACCAATACATGTACTTCCAGGAGATCAAGATTCTGAACGTAAATATGTAAGAGATTTTGACGAGTCCATTTTAAAAATTGTTCAAGACCCTAGCGATGCAGTCTTATTTGTTTTAGCTATTAAATTAAAAGCAGATATCCTAACAAAAGACAAACACCACATATTCACGGCAATTGCAGAAAATTATTCTAATAAGTATAATGTTAAAGTTCTGAAAGAATTTCCTAATTAATCTTTGCCTTGAATCTTTTCATTAATAAGCTGTTGCCAACTACAGTTACAGAACTTAGAGACATTGCAAGTCCCGCAATTGCAGGATTTAACAGAAATCCGTTGAAGGGATATAATATTCCAAGGGCAATGGGTATTGAAACAACGTTATAGAAAAACGCCCAGAATAAATTTTGTTTTATTTTTCTTAATGTAAATTTACTTAAATCTATAGCTGTTGTCACATCCCTTAAATCATTTCTAACCAAGACAATATCACCAGTTTCAATCGCAACATCTGTACCACTACCAAGAGCAATACCAATATCAGCTTGTGCTAATGCAGGCGCGTCATTTATTCCATCACCAACCATAGCAACTTTTTTACCTGTTTTCTGGATTAATTTTACAGTTTCTGCCTTTTCGTCTGGCATAACATCTGCAATTACATCATCTATGTTTAATTGAGCAGCTATCGCGTCCGCAGTTCTAACATTATCTCCTGTTAACAAAACAATTTTTTTATTTTGTTTATGTAAATAGTCTATAGCTTCTTTTGAATATTCTTTTAACACATCAGCTACAGCTATTAATCCGATTAAATCTTTATTTGTAACTACATACGTAACTGTTTTTCCTTCATGTTCTAGTTTACGGACGTCATTTTCAACATGTCTTATATCTATTCCATTATCCTTCATTAACTTTCTATTTCCTAAAAGAATTGTTTTTTTATTAAAAACAGCAGATACGCCTTTTCCAGGAATGGCTTTGAATTTTTTAGCTTCACTGATCTTAATATTTTCTTCTTCTGCTTTTTTAACAATAGCTTCTCCTAGTGGATGCTCACTTCCTTTTTCAGCAATAGCTGCCCATTTCAAAATTTCAACATGGCTTCTTTTATCAAATGCAAAAACATCAGTAACTTCTGGTTGTCCTTTTGTTAAAGTACCTGTTTTGTCAAAAATAATCGTATCAATGTCTTGTATTTTTTGAAGAGCTTCAGCATTTTTAATTAAGATACCATTGGAAGCGCCAATGCCTGTTCCCACCATGACTGCTGTTGGCGTTGCTAGGCCCATAGCACATGGACATGCTATAACCAATACTGTAATTAATATTGTTAATGAAAATACAAAACTTTGGCCAATAATAAAATACCATGCCAGAAATGCTAATATTGATAGAATAATTACAATAGGAACAAAATAATAAGAAATTTTATCAGCTAGTTTTTGTATAGGTGCTTTGCTAGTCTGAGCATCTTCTACTAATTTAATTACTTGCTGCAAAAAAGTTTCTTTGCCAATTTTAGTTGCTTTTATTTTAAGCATGCCTTTTTTGTTAATAGTTGCTCCTATTACTTGATCATTCTTGTTTTTTTCTACAGGTATACTTTCTCCTGAGACCATTGATTCGTCAACAGAAGAATGACCGTCTATAACAACGCCATCTGTAGGTATCTTTTCACCGGGCCTTACAATAATAATATCTCCTTTCTTTACTTCATTAATCGGGACTTCAATCTCTTTTCCTTTTCTAAGAACACGGGCTGTTTTAGCTTGTAAATCCAATAGTTTCTTTATTGCAGAACTAGTTTTACCTTTTGCAACAGCTTCTAAATAGCGTCCTAGTAAAATAAAAGTAATAAGGAAAGCAGCACTTTCATAATATAATCCTTGAAATGTATTTGGAAAAAAAGTAACTAGTAAACTATAAATAATGGCTGCGGCAGTACCTAATGCTACTAAAGAATCCATGCCAGGATTTCTTTTAAATAATGTTTTGAATCCAATAATATAAAAAGAGCGGCCAGCATATACAATCGGAATAATTAAAAAAAGTTGTAGCCAAGATAATGTTTGGGATTCTAAATTCGGCAAATTGAATAAATGTGCCAACATAAAATATACAAAAGGAAGCGAAAAAATTATTGATAAAATAAGTTTATTTTTTAATTCAGAAACTTCATCGTGATGATGCATGTGCACATGCTTTTTTTCTTTTTCTTCTCCTTTATCAATATCATAACCTTTATCTTTTATAACTTTTTCAAAATCTTTCATTCCTATTTTAGACTCATCAAATTCAACAGTTGCTCTATTACTGGCATAATTGACAGTGGCAGATTTAACACCTTTTAATTTTTGTAAGCCTTTTTCTATTTTAACTGCGCAGCCTGCACAGTGCATACTTTTGATTTTCAAAGTAGTTTTTTTAACCATAATGCTTGTCAACATCGAACCTTATTTAAAGCTTATCTTTCATATCGGCTCTGTAGAAAAAGTCTTGTGAGTGTAAGACTTAGGTTATGCAAGATAAGTC
>CAZKFC010000001.1:176033-182847 GCA_964552005.1 uncultured Methanosarcinales archaeon | reverse complement strand
TATCTTCCTTTTTTCTTGTCTTCTTCTTTTCTTTCGTCTTTTTTCTCTACTTTCACTTCAATGCCATCCTCTGTAGCATGTATCTTTATATCTTGTTTATCAATACCTGGAAGCTCCACAGTAGCTATAACTTCCTTATCTGTTTCCCATATATCTGCAAGCGGCTGCCTGTAGTTGCTTGTCTGCACTGCTGTGCTACTTGGACCAGTTAATAGTGGTGTAGAACTGCCCCAACCAAAAGGCTCATTTCTAAAAAAGCTTTCAAACATCCTGTCCATCTCGTCTTGTATTCTTCTCATTTCATCCCAAATAGTCCATCTTCTTGGCATTGTTATCACCTCCCATTTTTCATTATGGATATCGGTTTATTAAAAGAAAGACTAACTTATTTATATATTTTATGTTTTTGTTAACTTTAAATTAACAAAATTGATTAATAATTAAAAAAAATAATAAAATTTATATATTAGCTTATGTTTTCTTTTTTATATGCCTAGAAATATTAATATTCAAAAAGTTAAACTTCCAAAAAAAGGTAGTATTGAGGAAGATATTAACTATTTATGCAAGTCACTTGGATATTTTTCTAATAGAGACAAGAATGAAACAGCTGGTAAAATATTTAGAATAATTGTGCAGCGAGGAGTAGCAGAAGATGAAGGTGTCAAAAGCGAAGAGATTGCTAATGAAGTTGGATTAACAAGAGGGGCAATAATCCACCATCTTAACAGCTTTATTGATTCAGGAATAATTGTCAAAGAAAGAAATTCATACAGATTAAGAGCCCAAAGTTTAAGGAAAAGCCTTGAAGAAGTAAAAACAGATATGGAGAGAATCTTTAGAGAAATGATAAAAATTGCTGAAGAAGTTGATGAAAAGTTAGGGTATTTCTATAGATAATTAACTTCCTTAGGGAAAATCAGTAAATTTGTAAATTTATATTTATAATAAAAAAATAGGGTTTTATACAGAGAGCTTAATGTTAACTAAAACTAAATTAAAGCAAAATATTTAAACCCTTACTTGGTATTTATTTCTTAGTTATAAAAAAGTAGGTGTCATAAGTTTGAACAAAAAATTAGTTGTTTTGCTAGTGTTATTAATTTCTGCTTACTTTGTGATTGCCCAAGGAACTGACACAGATAATGATGGTATGGATGATGATTGGGAATTAGCTCATGGATTAGATAATGAAACAGATGATACCCTTGAAGATCCTGATGAAGATGGTCTGATTAATATCCAAGAATATATACTTGGTTGTCATCCGCAAGAAAATGATACTGATGAAGATGGTCATAACGATTGGAAAGAATTCCAATACCAAACAAATTGCAGCAATAAGGACAATTATCCAAATGCTAGTTTAATCAATGTTTCCTTAATAACTCCTAAATATGGAGTTGCCAAGATCAGCACATTTAATTTTAGTATCCAGACAAGCAATAAAAGCCATTGTAAATTTCATTCCAGCAACCAAGAAAATTATTCTGATATAGATTTAGAGAGTAACTGGTTCAACACAACCAATGGCTATATCCATAACATACCTGAGCGAATATTGAATTTGCCAGACAATACTATTGCCACCCACTACATATATTGTAAAGCAGACGACTCTGGCTATGAAAACAATGAGTTTCCAGTACCTATAGATTTAAGTGTTGATAGGACTGAGCCAGTTATTGAAAAAGCGTACGCAGATCCACCTAAAGTCATTGAAAAGTTAGAGGTTGATTTAATTGCTGAAACAGATGACTTAACTATTTGTAGATTTGATATGCAAGGACATGTTGAGCAAGATCCCAATGAATATTATGCTTGGTTTGATAACCATGATAAATCTGAATTTAAGAAAACTCATACTGTAACTTATACAAAAAATACAAATCCTAAAATTGAAGACGGAAAAAATTATACTTTTTATGTTAATTGCATGAACCTTGCAGGGTGGTATCTACCACAGATTATTCCGATAAATTTCAGCGTGGATTTATCTGCGGCAAATTTAATTACAAAATTATCGCCGTCTGGTTACATATCTGATAAAGATATTGAAGTAAGAGTTGAGACCAATAAAAACACTGACTGCAAATTTGGGGAAGGTTATCCAAATGATTTTCCACAAGGTAATTCAAAAATCCATTATTATGAAGAACAAAACCTTGATGAAGGGAATTATTCCATTCCTGTGATGTGTATTTTTGCAGACTGGAGCACTGTTGAAGATGTTATTAAATTTACTGTTGACTTGCAAAAACCTACTAATACAATAATATCAGCAGATACATCTACTTGTAATAATGAATCATTGAAAGCTAATTTTTCTGCTACCGATAATATCGGAATAGCTGGTTATTATTACAGATTATTAGATTCATCTGGAGATGAAATTATTAATTATAGATTTACCAATAAATCAGCTGTTGTATTAGAAAATCTCTCTTTAAAAAGATTAGAAAGATATGTCTGGGAAGTTAAACCAACAGACCTGGCAGGTAATAATGCTTCTTTAACCAAGAAAAGTTCTCCTATTACTATTTTATCAGACACTAATACTTTATGTATTGAAAACCAGTTGCCCTATGTTAATGTTAGCGCTGTGTTAACAGAATCAGATGTTAAATTAACATTATTATGCAAAGATGATGACGGATTATGTAGCAAGAGAGAATATTTTATTTATGACATTGATAAAGAATGTGGCGTTTGCAGTGATTGTTATAAAGAATATTTAACAGCTTCAACAATTTCTATTACAGAAGATTCTAAATTATGTTATAAGATGACAGATAATGATAATGCCACAACAGAAGATTTTTTTACAGTAAAATTCGAAAATTGCACCACATCTCCAAATTGTTGTCTTGGTAGAGAAGCTTATGTTTGTAATCTAAATTGTAGTGTTGTAAGTAATGTTGTGTGTGATCCTGAGAAAGTTGATTCTGATAATGATGGTATACCTGATTTAAAAGAAGATGAATGTAACTTAAATGCAAATGACGGGACAGATGCTAATTTAGATGATGATGGGGATGGATTAACTAATAAAGAAGAATGTTTAACATATGGAACAGATATTGATAAGAAAGATACTGATGGGGATGGATATACAGATAAAGAAGAGATAGATGGAGATAGTAATCCAAATAATAATAGGGATTATCCAGATAATGGTGATTTAGATAATGATGGCATAACTGAGAGCCGAGAAAAATCTTGTGGCCTAGACCGTACTAAAAACGACGCTGATGATGATAATGATGGAGATGGTCTAACAAATTATGAAGAATGTGTTAAATATAGATCATATAATATTGACCCAAACATAAAGGACACTGATGGAGACGGCCATACAGATAAAGTTGAAATAGATAAAGGAACAGATCCTGATAATAGCGCAGACTTTCCAAAATCTTATGTTTTAAATATAATATCATTCATATTAGGTTTTGGATTTATCATTGGTGGCATTGTTGTGTTCAGCCAAGACAAACCCAGTTTTAAAATGCCTAAACTAACAAAGGCAGAAATCAAGAAACCAATAGTAAATTTTAAAGATGCAAAAAAGCAAATGCAACAACAGGCTCAACATACAGCTGTTCAAAAAACCGTGGCATGGCCCCGTAAAAATATTGATATTGAATTATTAAGAAAAAGAGAGATGTTAAAAATGAAAAAAATGAGTTCAATCTTTGACGAGTTCGCTGAAGATAAAGATGAAGAAAAAGAACATCCTGCTTACAAAAAGCTTGATAAATTACCTAAAAACAAGAAAAACAAGTCTAAAAAGGATGTTTTCAAAGAACTTGACGAGATAGCAGAAAAAGATAAAAAATGAAAGCCCAGATATCAGCGCAAGTTTTCATCTATATATTGGCAGCTGTTGTCGCTGGTTTAATTTTAATTGTAGGTGGTAAAACAATATATTCTATGATAAATACAATGCAACAAGTTAATATTGATGATTTCAAATCTGATTTAACAGACACTGTAACTATTATTGCGAACCAACCGGGTTCTGTAAAGAAATACGATTTTACGTTGCACGATTCGTTTGACGAGATATGTTTTGTAGATTCCCGGACAAATGGATTGTTTAGTAATAATGTAAAGAACAATCCAAGGTTATATGCCTCTATTAATGATAGCATTGTAAACGATGCTGAAGGCAATGTCTTTCTATTGAAAAACAAAATCTGGCAAGATAAGATTGAAATCCCTAAATTAGATGTTGAAAAAGATTTCTTATGTTTGGAAAATACCGGCAAAATAACTGTGTGGTTTAAAGGCACGGGTAAAACTGCTCTATTATACATAAATGAAAATAACTAAAAAAGGAGCTATTGAGATACAGTTTAACTGGATATACATTGCAGTAGTCGGTGTGATATTACTAACTATATTCATTAATATTGCGGGCGGTATCAGAAAAGGTGCGCAGCAGCAATTAGCAATTGAAGCTGTCAATATTTTTGACGAGATTTTTACAAGTTTGCAGGGTAGTGAAAAAACTGAGCATTCCATTACATTGCCCGGCATTGAATTAGAATTGGCCAGTGATGATGAAGTATGTAACTATTATGCTATAAAAGACAGTGATTTTGGTAGACGCTCCACAGAATATTTGCCTGTTTTCTCCCCTAATTTAATTAAAAAAGAAATTTTAAGTTATTCAATTGGATGGGACATTCCTTTCAGAACAAATTATTTTCTTTATTTAACCAGCCCTGACATTGCATATGTATATGTTGGTCAAGGCTTAGATATTATTGATTTGCAAGATAATATGCCAGACCATTTAACAAAGGAAAAGGTTAACACAGTACCAGAATTTATTAATCATAACTATTACAAGGTTAAGTTTATTTCTTATTCTAGTTTAGATAATGATGAAGTGTCAAGAAGCGTTGCTAAATTATCAGATAAAGATGTTACTGGTGTTTATATTAATGAAAATGATAAAAGCATTACCTATTATGAAAAAGACAGTGATGTTCTTACAGAAAAAAGTATTAGTTATTATATAGATGATGCAACTTTGTTTGCTGCTATTTATTCTGATAATCCAGGAAGTTATGAATGTAACCTAAAGAAAGCCATGCTCAGAATTAACAAGATAAGTAATATGCTAGTAAAAAGAATTGATCTTATAACAAAATCAAATTTATTGCCAGAATGCGAATCTGAAACATCATCATATAACCAAGCAAAAACATTGTTAACGCAGTTAAAAGATGAGACTAAAACCCAAGTTGTTAGCAAAAATAAAATACAATCTCTAATTAATATAAAAGAAGATTTGCAAAATATTAATAATAAGCTAAACAGGAAATCATGCCCCACACTTTATTAAAAAAACTCAAGTTTTTTAAGACACAGAAATCCAGTGGATTTTTTCCGTATGAAAAATGAGAAAGAGAGCACAATTGCAGATAATGGAAAATACCTTCATCTTAATAGTAATTTTTCTAATATTAATATTAGCCCTGATATTTGTTATTGCTGTTCAAAAGTCTAACCAACGAGACAAAGTAAGAGAGTTGCAAGAACTAGAATTAATAAAGAAATCTCGCGTTCTGAATTTTTTGCCAGAGATGCAGTGTTCTGATAATAATGATCTTGATCCAGATTGTTATGATATTTTAAAAATTGAAGTTATGAAAGAAATATTTGATAATGACAAGGATTATTATCCTGTGTTATTAGGGAATGTGAGGATTTTAATTAGAAAATTTGACCCTAGCCCGGAAATAAATTCCTGGAAAGATGAATGGCTTGTCTATGATAATCCGAAAGCAGAAGATAAAGGTTATAGAGAAGTGCAGTTTCCTGTTTTGTTAAGAGATGTTACTAGCAATAGTGATTATTTCGGTGTTATTTATTTGGGTGTGTACGAATGAGAAGAAAAGCACAAACAGAAATTTTGGGGGTGGCTGTTATTGTAATTATATTAATAGTTGCTGGCGGTTTTTTAATAGGGTTAAGCGCCAGAAAAAAATCTTTACCAAGTGATAGTTTTGTTGATCCAGAATTAGCGCACAGTTTTCTTTATACAATAGCAAATACTAAAACAGAAAAAAACGTTATTGTTTCAGATATTATTGAAGATTGTTACAGCAATAGACAGGATTTATGCGGCAATGTAGATTGTTGTGATTACGCTTATGCTACTATAAAAAATGCAATGGACGCCACATTAGGAAATTGGTCTAGGAAAGCTACATTGTCAATAACCCAGCAGAATAATGTACAGATAGATCCTGTTATTATTAATGGTGGTTGCGGCGATTTTGATGAGCAAGAATCACCCGGTTATTATTATATTACTACTAGACCGCATATAGTAATGAAATTGCAGTTATGTAAATAAAACCAAAACTTTTATATACCTAATTTAATAATATTTTGAGTATGAAAAAGAAAGCACAGTCTATATCTATTAACACAATTGTCGTGGCAGCAATAGCTTTAGTAGTCATGATTTTGATAGTTATGATTTTCACTAATAGTTTCGCAGGATTTAACAGATCTGCTAATGCATGCGAATCTAGCGGTGCAGAATGTGTAGAAGAATGTGTTAGTGAAGGTCCTATTTTAAGAAAGATTAGAAATGATTTAGTGTGTTACGGACCAGATGGTAATCCAGACAAAGACAAAGTATGTTGCCAGGTAGTAGGATGAAAAAAGCTCAGTCTATCTCTATTAATACAATTGTTGTTGCTATTATTGCATTACTTGTTCTAGTAATTGTGGTGTTTGTTTTCGGTAAACAGATAGGAGATTGGTTCGAAACAACGAATACATGTGAGAC
>CAZKFC010000001.1:105969-175933 GCA_964552005.1 uncultured Methanosarcinales archaeon | reverse complement strand
TTTGATGAATAGAATTCTTAATTAACTGGAATGCATTCATAGCAGGTTCCACAGTCCCAACCTTCATCTCCTGGTGGTTCAGGAACTGCTCTTGCTGTATAACCATCTGGACATTTACTTGCATCACAATATCTTCCAAGCAACATATTTTCACACGTAGTTTTATTTGTAATATCTTCTTTCCATCTATTGATTATATTTACAAAATCTCCGCTCTGTCTGCCAAAAATAAATAATAATATTACTAAAACCAAAAGAACTAATACAACAACAACTATTAAAGAAGGCGGTGATATCTCTATTCCCTTTTTATTCATAATCTAAATTTAAAGAAACAACTATTTATATTTTTCCAAAAGTTATTTATACTTAATAATGTAAATTTTTTCTATGATTAATAAAAAACAACTTTACATAATTATTATTGTTGTAATTATTATTGGTGTTTTTGTTGCAATTAAATTCTGGCCTAAAGGTTATTCAGATAATCCTAAGGACTGGATTGAGAACGGCAAAATTGATGTGCAAAAAGCAACCAAGGATTTGTCATATCAAGACTTTATAGGACAACAATATAAAGGAGATATTAAAACTGTTTTTCAACATGATGGATCATATTTAGGTAATTACTTTGAAGATGAATATGTCTTGGATAATAAAGTTATGATAAGATTTACAGAAAATATCAAACCAAATAACAATATACCTGAAATTTTTATTTTTGAGGTTATTGAAAACAATGAACCAATTGTACATATATTTTTAGATGAAGACTGGAAAAATAGTTTAGATTACACAAACATTGTTTGGGGTAAAGATTACCAATCTGAAAAAAGCTTTAATTATAAGGAAATCGAAAACGGGATTTATTATGATTCTGTAAAAGATGATAAATCCAGATTTAGCGAAGATTATAAAATTCATTATAGTGGAATAATTGTTGGACAAGTAAATCAAGAAGATATATTAGAAAATAATCTTCAGAATACAATTATTGTAAGGTTAAAATAAACTTAATCTCCTCTTCTGGGCCATTTGGTATTTCTCATTAAGCTTCTATCTAAGAATGCAAATCCAAGGTTTGCTACAGAACTTCCAATTTTATAACACCAAGGTGCTGCTCCTGCCAACAAAACAGATTGACCACATCCGTACGCAAACAATCCACCGACAACATCATCCATAAATAAAGAAGTAATGGTTAGTGCAGTGTATAATTTTTCTCTTGCTTCATTAAACTCTTGATAACAATAATTAGGATCTGTTTCTTTATCTATACTAGTAGTAATCATTATTCCTGAAGATGTCAATGTAATTTCATCTGGATTAAATTCATCATTTAATCTGATATCTTTAATAGCTTTGACAGCATAGCCCGGATCAACTAAATCTTTTCTTTGAATCTCTCTGTTAATTGCTATCCAGTTTCTAATATCATTTCTATACATTTCTCTCATTTCAGATCTTTGACCAATAAAAATCATAGATGCTTTAAATTCAATGTAGTCTTTTTTATCAAACAATGCTTTTGCATTATCATTACTATATGTTGTGTCCATGTCAAAAGCATTGTAAATTGGAGCATATTCTTGGCTAAACTCTAACCAATTCGGATATTTTGAAACAGTTTGATCATTTAACTCGGTTTTCATATATTTGATATGTTTTGGGATTAGAACTCTACCGTGCCTGTACCAAGAGTTTCCCAAATTAGCACCAAAATAAGTATATGCTGGATTTGTATCTCTGTACATAACGTCTTCAGGATAAACCATATAATCTTCATATGCTTGTTTTCTCTCACTATATGAATTTGTGTTTTCAAACACACTTTGTGCTCCTTCAGATTCATAAATATAAAACAATACCTCAAAATATTTTTGGTATAGTTCACGATTTTGAGTATCTGCAAGTGTATCAAATATTTGTCTATGGACACCATTAACATTAAACTCATCCTGCATTATTGAATAATAAGCATTTACATTTTTACTAATCTGCATACATAATCCAAGATTTTCTCTATATGTAACTTCATTCATACAAGCGTGTCCACGAACAGCCTCGGGGTAATTAGATATCTCGCCATTTTCAAGTTTATTATAAATATCTTCCCAAAACTCTGAATAATATTTTATTGTGTCATCATCATCAATAAAAAACTCAAAAGCAATATTTTTTAATTCATCTGGTGGAATTTTCAAAAAGAGTTCGTAATCTGTTAAGAACTCATCAATTATTGAATATGAATGGTATGCTTCGATAGAAACCGGATAATATTTTGTTATTATCATGAATACTTTAAGTGCCTTTTCAAACTCATTATTAGCATATTTTTCTTTTGCATAATTATACAGATCTTCAATTGATGTACTTCCCGAAACAGTTGAAAAACTAGTGTCAATATTCCTTAATTGAGTAAGTACTGTATTATAATTAGATATTGAATTTAGTCTTTGTCCTTCATCATATAAACTTGGAGCTGGTATTTTATAATCCAATGTGCCTTTTTTAACTGTCATTAACCCAGATCCAAAGTCATATAAATCATAAATTAATAAGTCACCTATATCTGAGATAGTTGTACTAAACTGTTCAGATTCAACTGTAAGGTCTGCTTTACATGGACTAGCAAAATAGAATCTGCCAATTTTTTGATTATTGTTTAAAATTATGGAATAAGGTGTGGATTTTTCAAGTTCGTATGTATAGGCTTGTCCAAGCATGTGCGGTGTTTGAATAACTAAATTATTCACACCATGTGGCAAAAATTTGTTATTAACGCTGTCAATTAAATCTCCCATAAAATACAAGAAGGCCATTGTAAACCATCTATTTTCTGTACTTGTTAAGCTTAAAGCACCTAACCCAATGGCTCTGCCCCATTCTGCCATCTGAACACCTGCTCTTAATATAGGTATTCTACGCATAAGACCTCCAACCCTTGTTACTTCTTCAGGATTTTGACCTAATGCAGCCATAAAATCATTCAAACCATCTGAATTTCTTCCAATGAGATGATACTGCATCCAATTATCTGAAAATTCATCTGTTGTATCTCTTAATAGTCTTATATAATCCCCCATCTGGTCTGCGGATAAACTACCTGATTCCATAAGCTCAACAAAAGCCTCAACCCTATCAGGATTATCTTTTAGGAATTCACCAACTGCTTCGACACTTATTTTACCGTTTTCATAAACTTGATCTAAGGACAACCCTAGATTTCTGGCCATGCGTGCTTTGGCAATATCAACAGAAGATGATCCTAAACCAGTTCTGATATGTGTCATAAAAGCTAATGCTTCTTCCTCTGCTATTTGTTCTATTGCTCTTGCTCCAGTTGAACCAGGAATCACACCTTCAGCTCTTGCAATTTGTCTTTCGAATTCTCCGGCTAATTCTCTTTGTAGAGCAATTTCATCAGTGATTCTTAAAGAGTTTTCATCAACATATTTTCTTATTAAAGGTAAAAATTCTGTTGAATCCTGAAACATAATATCAGATTTTCTTAATGCCAATTCAATTAAATCTAATCTGGCTGCAAAATCTGCATTTTTAACACCTAATAAAAAAAGCCCCTTTTTTACACGTTGGGCTTGTTTAAACAAAGATCCTCCTATTTTCCCAATTAAAGTATTATCTACCAAAATATCTGTAAGTCTTCTTTCTTGGTGAACTGCCTTAATCAACTCAGCATCTGCTGGAAGAATTAGTGATGCTATAGAAGCACCATACAACAATAATGGTGAATAACTAGCATAATCTGGTTTCCAATATTCATCTTCCCCTTCAGGAAATGCTTCATAATATAAAACAAACTCAGGATCTCCTAACCCAGCAATCCACCTATCTAAAGTACCTCTGTCACCTGCTCCTGTTTGTGGTAGATAAAAATTATTAACTTTGCATTTGAAACGTGATTCATCTAATTCGCATTTAACACAGCTAGAACCAAATAAAACACCTTCATTACACTCTAAAGCAACATCATAACCAGTTCTTACTTGGGCTGCATATTCTTCAATATTCTCTTCAATTTCTGAATCATAATTGATTTCTCCGTTCACCCCATTACAATACACATTACCTTTTTCCACCTCACACCCTGTTGGGGCAGTCCTGGAATAGCCTAAGGAACCAACACTGTATGAACATAATTGCTGGCACCAGTAACCAGAGGCCATACAATATCTGGCATAATTATTATCACAAATTTTTTTTTCAGAAGAGGTTGGTTCACAAGATCTCCCCCATGCAAATTTACATTGCAATTCGCATTCCGGTCTTGTTCTAGGACATGTAATATCATCATTAGGATTATAATCAGCATCTTCATAATGTGCCTTATCATTTTCAACTTCTGAAACACAAACACCATAATTTTCAAAACATTTACTGCCTCTAACATTTGTTAATTCTTCTTCTGTAAATTCAATATAATTACCATCTGGACAGTTGCTTTCATACAAATTTCTGTTTAGTCTGCTGCTAATATAACTCTCTACAGATCCTCCTCTTAAAACGGATGTCGGTATATTATCTAATGCAGAAACCATATTAATTGCGCATACCAAAGCATTAACAGAATCTTGAACAGTAACTTCTGCTGCAGTTTCTGGCGCAAGATGATAAGGAGTAAAAGTACCATAATCATCTAAAAATGAACCTGGTGAGATTATACCTGCTTCCCTTAATACGCCCAAGATATTGAAGCCAACTACTAACAAAGCTAAAACTAATATAATGAATGCAACTGTCCTAAACACTAATGCTCTCTTATTCATAATATCCCAAATAAAATGTTTAATAACTCGCGTATCTTATAACCATTAGTCATTATTAAATAAATGACAACAGCGGCAAAAAATAATGCTAATAAGTATATTGCAATTGTCTCAATAGTTAATTCAGCTTTTTTATTCATTTTCAAATATAACTTCCAACTATATAATCACATTGATAAGGACTATTTGGATCTGAAAGTTCATTATACGGCAATATCTTTAATGCATTTGCATAGTAAACAGGATTATCTTCCGTTCCTTCATAAAAAGGTAACATAGATAGTGCTGTGTCTGCTAAGTCAGCAGATTGTAATAACCATACAGGAATTTGGTGGAAGTTTACTCTAATAAAAACAACTGCTTGTGGCTCATTCGTAGAATATGAAAATGAAGGTGCTGCAAAAAAACTTTGATCTTCTTCCATTAAATATTCTAAATAACTAGTACGCCTACCAACTTGCCATGGATTATTTTTCATCCACTGGTTAATAGAATTAAATTCTCCTGAATAACCCTTCATAACTTCACTACTAAATTTAATTCTACTACATAAAACACAAAAGTTTGCAGTTGGTGTTGTACTACCACCTATACCAACAATTGCACCCATAGCCTCCATTATGTTTTCACATTCACCGCCATTACATTCAATAAATCTAAACCAGTTATCAAATAATGGCAGATTACCTTTTCCGACAATTGTCCAGCATCTTTTTAATTCATCCGCAAAGATCTTGTCCATGTTGTATCTAACTGTAACGTATTCATCTTCTTCCTCTGCCGAAAGTCCTGATGGAGCATCTTCAGGATAAGGATAAGGAAATTCTTCATATTGTTCATTCCAGTTATCCACTCTTAATTTAGTATCCCAAGTTTGACTTGGTATTGGGGGCGGATAATCTTTTTTGAGAGCCATTTTAACACCGCCTGTTTCTGTCTCGCCTTCATCTTCAACATCCATTACTAAAGTAATTCTATTAGTACGGCATTTAGGATCTATAGTTGTTTGGCCAAACATCTTAGTCATTGCACTAGCAACAAAACTTCCCTGGCATAATGTATCTTCACCAAATCTATTTAATATAATTTTATAATAACCAGTTATCCCTAATAATACGAATATCACAACTAACACTAAAATAATTTCAACTAAACCATGTATTTCTATGAATGCTCTTTTTTTCATATATAATTGCTCACCAATATTTCAGCTAATTTATCTTTGAATACAAAGTATATTATTAATAATAAGACAACACCTAAAATTATTACGCCTATTAATTTTGTGGCCGGTGACAATGTTGTAACTTGACTTTTTTTATTCAAAAACATTAATATTTTCTCTATTTATTAACTATAAATAAGTTTTGGTTTTAACAGTTTTAACAAAAAAGTATATAAAGTCTTTATGCTAAAAATAAAACCATGCTGAAATCTAAAAGAGGCTCTGAATATTTTACATTGTCATGGAATGTATTAGTTAGATTAATTGTTGTTTTTGTTTTCATATTTTTGCCAGTGTTTGCTTTTGTCATGCAGGTCACAAGTTCAGATTATTTTGAAAAGAATTATTTAGCTATAGATTTAGGAATATTGACAGATACTGTATTAGCAAGTCCGAATGATTTAATATATGTTTACCCACATGACACACAAAAATTTTCTTTTGACATCCAAGAAAACAATATTCGGGTAATAAACAAGAAAGGCACAATTATTGAGGGCAGTATTGCAAAGTATGGTTTTATTGAAGATCCTACTACAAAGTTATATTATGACGAAGTCCAGCCCATTGTTACTTATGTTGGAGAAACACCTGAATACGTTATTCCTGTTAGAATTGCAATAGTAAAAGCTGGCGATACTGTCCGCTACTATAATACTAAAGAGGAACTGATTAATGAATAAAAAAGCTGAACAAGGCGAGAATGTATTGTGGATAGTGAGGATTATAGGCACAATATTAGTAATTGGTTTATTAGTTTTTATTACAAATGGCACAATAGAAAAAAGCCTTGACATCGATGATTTAAAATTTTATTCTATAGCAGAGAGATTCTTATATTCAAGGAATTGTTTCATTAAAGTAGAAAATAACAGAGCTTATCCTGGTCATATTGTTTCAGAAAAATTTACACAAGAAAATCTACAGAAATGCATGGCACCTACAAGACAAGCAATCGGTGCAAGAATCACTTTAAATTACAATAATGATCAAGACATTCTGTATTATAACCAAGAATATTTTGAAGATATTGAGCCATTAACTTTTTCAGAAAAATATCTGCTCGTAAAAAAACGTTACCTTGTATTAGTAGATGATCACCCAGGTAATATGCTGATAGAGGTTGCATGGAGAAAATGAAGAAAAAAGCATTTGTAGAAGTTGATATTATTGCTGTTGTTATTATATTAATATTATTCATTATTTTATTAGCTTCTGTAGGTTTTTTTGGCAGAACCACACATAAATTAAATGAAATAAAACAAGAACTAAACTCTGATTTATTTTTATTAAATTTGTTAAGGGCAGAAGACAATAATATTGAACAAACCATAATTAAAGATTTCCAGGAAAAAGATTTTTCCAGAACAAAGACTGCTGTAAATAGTTTATTGGAAGACGCTTTCGGTTATCCATTATGCTGGACCATGAATATTAACGGAACTAGAGTTAGGGAAAACAGCCGTGATTGTATGGATATGTCTGAATTACAAATTGGCGAGATAGATGCTAAAACATATTTGCCAATAATATTTGAAGATTCATTTTCATATATAGAGGTAAAGTTTAACAATGCGTAAGAAAGCAACTGAATATTCCTTATGGTTAGTATTTATTACAGCTATTTTAGTATTTACAATTATAACAATGTTGTGGGCTAAATTCTCTATATATAATGAAAAAGTTGGCACTACCCAATTTAGTTTGATGGACGCGTATGAAAAAGCTGAAAATGTCCAAAATTACATTGATTTTTCAACAAAATTAGCGTTTATGCAGGCATTGTATGAAGGTGCAAATACAGGTTTTCTCTATAATTGGGTATGTGATTCTGAAAGACCTTCTTATTACGGCTACAAATTATTAAATACTCCTTCTAAAAACTGTGTAGCAAATGTAAAAGGTACTGTAACTTATAGATTAATTAACTTGTTAAAAACATACACTGGAGTATTTCCAAACGATGGAATTCCTTATCCAATTTACAACTTTTATTTTTTTGAAGATAGCCCAGGATTTAATTTATATGGCAGATATAACAGAGGATTGAAACTTGAAATTAATGATGAACAAGAATTACTTTTGAGCGAGAGCACATATAGATTAAGAAACAAAGTTAGTGAAACAACAAGAGAAATTACTTTTACAGGTAGTTGTGGTGAAAATCTAGTTGAAATTGCTGAAAAAGGTATAGGACACCCCTATTTTCTAGGATCTCGTGAATGGCCCTCTGATGAATTGCCACCAACAGATTCTAATTGTAGATTGCCTAGTATCTCGCCAGAATTAGAAGAATTAGGATGGACAGCTAATAGGTGGAGATTATTGACTAGGGAAACTGGTAGATGTACTATAGATTGTAGTTCATTCACTAAATGGGTATACAATTATTATTCTGAAAAAACAGGAGATGATAGTTTTTTCATTCAGGAAAGAAATGCAAATTGGCAAGCCCACAATATTGGAAAGCCTGTTGACCATGATCCAACATTAGATGTTGATAATTATGCTTCAATAATCCCAAATTGTGATGAACTTCAAAAAGGCGACTTAATCTTTTTTGCAGACACACATACTGAAGGAATATCACATGTAGGTATTTATTATGGTGATTGTCAATTTATTCATGCTGGAAGTCCTGTACAAATAGACAGTTTGGAAGAAGATCATTGGAATGAACATTATATTGGCGCTAAAAGAGTATGTGAAGATGAGAATTCAGAAAGTGATGAACCAAATTTAATTACTGGATCTGTAGTTTCTGAAATTGAAGATATTACAATATTTGATGAATTTGATTTCATACCGAAAGCACCTGATGAAGAAATATACGAACAATACGAATCGTGTGAAAAAACTGGTGGACAAATATGTAATTATGATGAAGATTGTTTTGGTACTCAAGTATTATCAGCAGATTCAACTGAATGTTGTATTGGAGAATGCAAACATGAATTTGAAGCAAGAGAAACCCCACCTGAATTTGTACCAGAAGAAATAGTTGAAGAAGAAGTTAATGTAGAAGAGGTTATTATTCAAGAACCTGAAAGATCTTATAAAACAATAATAATTGTAATATTGTTAATATTTGTTATAATTGGGATTGTTTATTATATCAAAAAAAACAAATTGATTGTTTTTTCATTATTCTTTGTTTTAATTCTGGTAGTAGGATTATTTATCTTTGTTCCTGACAAAGACAAAATTACAGGTAGATTAACTTATGAAGAACTGTCAGACCAACAAAAGAAAGTTTGCCAGGTTGCAAATGCATATAATATACCTGGAACAATATTATTAACAATAGCCCAGAAAGAAAGTGGAGGTAACCATTATAGAAATGACGGCACTGTTAAAGTAAGTGGCGATGGTGGTGTTGGTATTATGCAAATTACTGGTAGAAGAGATTGTGGTAATAGTGAGATAGATGGTCATCCATTAGACATCTATAAACTAAATGACAACATTGAATGTGGTGCTAAAATTTTATTAGAGAAATGCAATGCTTTTAACTGCCGGAACCCAAGTGCTAATAAACCCTATGATTGTGATAATAGTGAATTCCCTTCCCTTGATAATAAACATGTTGTATATTCTGGTTGGGATATGGCCTTACGTGGCTATAATGGTTGGGGCTGCAGAGCCCCTGCATTTGAGAATGAACCAAATTATGAAGATATTGTAAGAAGAGTACAAAATTATGTTGAAGATTTTCATACACAAGCATCTCAATTTCAAGGTGCATGTCCCGGAGATATTGAATGGAATCCTTCTAATACGGATTCTGCAGACGAAGTAACTACTGTGCTTGATCTAGAAGCATTATCACAATTAATGTCTGAGACAGATACAGGATATTATTTCCTTAACCCTGAAATAAATGAAGAATTTGACTTTGATTTTACAGAAATCCATAATGATATGTCTTTTGCCAGCAACCAGTTAATTACAGAAGTAAAAGAATGTGCATTCTATGATTATACTTGTCATGGGAGATTGCCAAGTGGAACTATATGTTATGATGAAAATGGTGTTCCTTTAACATGTGATGACGAAGGCCAGATTTTAGATTGTTACACAAATACGGATGGATATCAAATAGCTGGAGAATATGTTTGTGAACTTGAATTTAATCAGCCAACTTGCCTAGATCAAGATAATAATCCACAATATTGCGAAGAAGACAGACAAGAACTATCTTGTAGAGATTTAACCAAAACTTATAGGGAGTGTGTTTTGGAAGTTCTTGATAACAATGGTAAAACAAATTGGAACTTAGATTACTGTAAAAACAATCTTTTGGCAAAAAACTGTTATGATTCTGGTAAAGTTTGGAATGGTGTGGGTTGCATAGATAAACCAGAAGGATATGATGAATCTAAGATATTTAAATTTTGTATTGATACAGATGCTGAAGCTTTCATATATGAAGATAATGCCTATAAAACAAAACCTGTAGATGTTAAGTTTGCATTAACAATGCATACTGGTGGTGCGAGACAACAAAGTGTAATGGAATATGATGAAATAGAAGATGTTATTGTTATTGACGATGATTATCCTTCTGGTTATTCAGGCGAAACTTATCATGGGACGTATATGGAAATTTATGAAAAAATAAAGAACGATATGGGAAGTTCTATGGAATTGTATCCTGTCTCTCCAAGTGGTGAGTGCCAACCGCCAAGTCCAATTGCTTATTGGTGTTGGAGAGTTTCAGGTAGTTGTGGTAATGGTATTTATTGTAAAGAAGAAGCTTTAACAGGTGCAAGCATAGCTCAACTTAATACTCTATTTAGACATGAACTGACTCACAGTCTACAGGGAAGTTGCGGTGGAACTATAACAAATGGTTTAGGTGTAAGGTCTGAATGGGGTGCTGAATATTATTCAGGAAGTACTTATTACAGATTCAAAGTAAAAGGACAATGGCTGACTGCTCAACAACTAGGGGAAGCTATGAAAAATAGCGGTTGTTCAGAAAGTATGTTAATGAACGCTGCTTTCTGTAAAGGAGGAGCATATGCTCAATTAGGAAAGCAAGGTTGTATATTGGGAAATAATGGCGATATTGCAGAATCTGTAAATCATGTCTCTAACTTAAATTAATTTCTCCGTTATCATAACTTAAAAGAACTCCCCGACTATTTGTTAAATAAACATCTGTTAACGGATCTATTTCAACAATGCCTTCATCATCTTTCTTGCTAAAAGATTTACATCTAAGGATTTGATCATCTTCATTTAATAGACAAGCACAATAATCACTTTCATCTAATCTACAGCCAAACTGTTGTTCTTTCACAACGTCCATTGGCCTTACAATCATATGATAACCATCAGATAATATAGGAACAAGAAGTTCTTCTCCCTCGTTCAAATCTTCTATCTCGCCAATAACACGTTCAAAATCTTGATATACATTCCTAATAGGTTTTGATTGTGTAAATATATTAACAACACTAACTAAAAACACAATTAATATCAAAACAGCAAATATCCTCAACAATAAATCTCCTATTTCCTTTAATGACCACGAAGTTGCCTGTGCTTTTTTATACATGAAAAATATTTTGTAAAGAGAACTATATAAAATTTATCCCAATATTTTTATAAATAACTTTTCTTTTTAAAGAAATCATTTTGGGGGGTTAAGCATGATAAAGATTCCTAAACACATCATAATAGAAAAAATCAAAGAGAAAGCCGGCCTTTCTGACCAAGAAATAAATTCAAGAGTAAAAGATAAACTAGATCAATTATCTGGATTAATAAGCGAGGAAGGCGCCTTACATATTATAGCAAATGAGCTCGGCGTTAAAATATTGGAAGATCCAGGTAAACTGCAGATAAAAAATGTTTTGGCTGGGATGAGGCATGTCGAATTAACAGGCAAGGTCATGAATATATATGAAGTCAGAACCTTTGAAAAAGATAATAGGAAAGGCAGGGTTGGCTCATTCATAATAGGTGATGAAACAGGCATGATAAGAGTAGTGGCGTGGAATGATAAGGCTGATCTTCTAAGCAAAATAAAAGAAAATGATATAATAAAGATTGAGAACGGCTATTCTAGAGATAATAGGGGTAGAATGGAAGTGCACCTTGGTGAGAAAACTACTGTTACAATATCTCCCAATGATGTAAAAGATATTGAAGTAAAAGATAAAGCTGAACGTAAGAAGATAGCTGATTTAAAAGAAAATGAGAATAATGTTGAAATTCTAGGTACAATAGTTCAAGTATTTGATCCGAGGTTCTTTGAAGTGTGTCCTCAGTGTAATAAACGGGTTAAAAAAAGAGAAGACGGGTTTTATTGTGATGTTCATAATAAAGTAGATCCTAGTTATGCATATGTTCTTAATCTATTTTTAGATGACGGGACAGAAAATGTCCGTGTGGTGTTATGGCGTAACCAAGTCCAAAACCTGCTTAATATGAATAATGAAGAGATTATTGCAAAAAAAGAAAGCTCATTTGAAGATATTAAGAACGAGTTGCTTGGCCAGATTGTAAAGTTTGTCGGCAGAACTAATAAAAACGATATGTTTGACCGGATTGAATTTATTCCACAACTAGTCTTTACAAACCCTGATCCTAAAGAAGAAATTGCCAGATTAGACAAAGAACTTGAATCTGTAAAAGAAGAATCAGTAAAAGAAAATAAAGTTGAGACTGTCCAAGTTAAATCAGATAATATTGTGGAAGAAACTCAGCCAAGTAAAGAATCATCAACATCAGAAATTATAAAAGAAGAAGCTGTGGAAGAGCCCGTGGAAGAAACAATTATGCTAGAAAAAACAAGGGAAGAACCAAGTAAAGAGGATTTCATGCCAAGCCCTATTAATGATGCTATTGAAGAAAAACCAGAAGAAACTCTTGAAACAGTTGAACAAGTTAAAGAGAATAAGGAAAGTGAGGCTGTTGACTTATCAGAAACATTAATTAAAGAGATTGAGACGCCTGAAGAGCCAGAAGAATCAAAGCCACAAAAAGAACTTGAAGATATTGATGATATTGAAGATATAACAGACCTAGATTCTATATATTAATTATAAGCACTGGTCATATCTGCTTTTTTTCTTAGAGTCCTCTGCTAAAACATATCGGTAGACATATACTCACTGCCTTGCTCTTTCCTAAAGTCCACTTCCTAAAACATGTCAGTGGACACACCCTCACTTTAAAACACGTTTGGGAAGTCCACTTCCTAAAACATGTCAGTGGACACACTGGACATTCTCGTGTGAGGTATATAAAGGAATTCTGTTTTACATATCATAAAAGCTTGTAAGATACAAGCACCCTCCAGTCTCTGGGATCTTGTAATCCATAATGAAGGAGACTCTTGAAATAAAAACCGATAAGGAAACGGAGGCGATATATATGCAAAAAACAGAACTTAAAACAAACCTGCCAGAAAAAAAGTTTAGGGCTGGCGCAATTTCTGCCACTGTGTGGAAAAACCATACTGAAAGAGATGGTAAAGTTGTTGAATACCGGACAGTTTCCCTGGATAGAAATTACCAGGACAAAAATGGTGAGTGGAACTCAACAAACTCGTTAAGGATAAACGACCTGCCAAAGGCAGCATTGGTTCTTCAGAAAGCCTATGAATATATTACATTAAAAGACAGCTATTCTGAAAACGAAGTTGCTTAATCCAAAAATCTTATAAAAAAGGTGATATTTATGAGTAAACAAGAAATCGTAATAATAGAACCAAAAATGGAAGAAAAAGAAATTACAGTTATGGATTTACCAGGAGTAGGTCCTGCAACTGCAGAAAAATTGTCTGTATCAGGATTCGAGGATTTAATGTCAATAGCAGTTGCCACGCCCGGTGAATTGGTTGAGGCATCCGGAGTTGGAGAAGCAGCTGCCAAAAAAATTATTGCGGCCGCAAGATCTGCAATGAAAATGGGCTTTGAATCAGGCACAGACATACTAAAGAAAAGACAAAACATTTTGAAAGTGCCAACAGGCTCTTCTAATTTAGATAATTTACTTGGAGGAGGTTTTGAAACTTCTGCCATTGTTGAATGTTTTGGCGAGTTTGGCAGTGGTAAAACACAGATTGCGTTTGCACTAGCAGTCCAATGCCAAAAACAAGACCCTACTGCAGTAGCGGTATTTATAGATACAGAAAACACATTTAGACCTGAGAGGATAGTTGAACTTGCAAAAGGTGCTGGTCTTGACCCTGAACAAGTACTGGAAAATGTTAAAGTAGCCCGTGCCTATAATTCAGATCACCAGATGTTGTTAGCAGAAAAGGTTAGCGATTTAATAACAAAACAAGGCTTGAATGTTAAAGTTGTTATTGTTGATTCATTAACAGCTCATTTCAGAGCAGAATTTATTGGCCGGGGAACATTAGCAGAGCGTCAGCAAAAACTAAACAAACACATGCACGAGCTATTAAAAATAGCAGACACACACAATGTTTTGGTGTATGTGACAAACCAAGTCATGTCCAGACCGGACGTGTTTTTCGGAGATCCTACCGCAGCAATAGGCGGACACATAGTTGCACATGCTTCCACCTTCAGAGTTTACCTTAGAAAGGGCAAAAAAGGCAGCCGTGTTGCAAAATTGGTAGATAGCCCAAATTTACCAGACGGTGAAGCTGCTTTCATGGTAGAAACTTCCGGGTTAAGGGATTTCTAATTTTTTTCTTTCTTTTTTTCTATATATTTATAAATTCAAAAGATTTTTTAAGAAAATAGAGGTGTCAACCTCTTAAAGTAGATAAGGTGTTAAAAAATATGAATGGATACAATAGATTTGCGCCAGTTAAAGAAGGCGATGAGTTAGATGTGAAAATAGAAGCCCTTGGCGACAAAGGCGATGGAATTGCAAAAAAAGACGGTTTTGTCTTGGTAATTCCAGGGACACAAGTTAACGACGAAGTTCGTGTACGTGTTACTAAGGTGTTGAGGAGAGTTGGTTTTGCTGAGGTTATTGGCAAATCCGAAGGTGAAGCTGAACAACCTAAAGAAGAAGCAGAGCAAGCAGAAGAGAAAGAAAAACCTGAAGAAACAGTTGAAGAAACCAAAGAAGAACCTGCCGAGGAACCTGCAGAGGCCCCAGAAGAACCTGCTGAAGAAGAAACACCTGAGGAAAAGCCTGAAGAAAAAGCAGAGGAAACTGAAGAAAAAGAAGAATCTAGTCCTGAAAAAGAAGACAAAGACTCAGAAAACTTTGGCGAAGATCTAGAATAAATTCTTCTTTTTTATAAAATTTAAATAAAGATTTTTATTTCTTAATTATTCATGAGATTATTTATTGCAATAGATCCTTCCATTGAAGTTCAAAAATATATTAAAAGAATACAAGCTAGACTTGACAAAGATTTAGCAAAGTTAAGGTTAACTTCATCTTTTCATTTAACTTTAAAGTTTCTTGGAGATGTTAACAGAGAACTTTGCGAGAAAGTAATTGAAAATCTTAAAAAAATAAAATTTGACAAGTTTAAACTAAAAACTTCTAACATTGGGGTTTTCCCTAGTCAAAATTATGTTAGAGTTATCTGGTTGGGAGTACAAGAAAATATTGTTTTAAATAAATTACAACAGGATATTGAAAATGCCTTGAAAGTTAAGAAAGATTTCCAGTTTCATCCCCATATTACACTAGCCAGAGTTTCTTTTGTTAAAGACAAAACAAGATTTAAAGAATTTCTTCAAAAAATAAAAACTGAAGAAAAAAGTTTTGATGTTGACAGTTTTATCTTATATGAAAGTACTTTAACTAAGGAAGGCCCTGTATATACAAAACTAAAAACCTTTGTAAGTTTTTGAAGTATAAGAAGCTTTTTAGTGAGGCTAAAGGATTTGCAATAGTTCAAAGGTAAGTCTTTCTGCGGATTTCAATAACTCTTCACCATCGGTCCCTTGCACTACTATACAACCATGATCGCTAAATATTTTAGTTTCATTACCAATATTAAGGTATATGACTCTTGTAAATGGCCCTATATCATCACACGTTATTATAGGAGCAGTAGGTATCTCACTTACATTTTTAGTTACTGCAGATTTAGCACTTTTTTTATATATATTACTAATTACTTTCGCTAATTCAACACCTGATTGTAAAATTCTAGATTTTACTTCTCCTGAACTGTCTGGGTCAAAGGTAAGGTAAATTTGCTTTGCATCTAAAAATAAATTTGGGGTGACACTTTCATTCCTCATATTTTTAATTGTAGGGATATTTTCAACTTCATCAGGTGTGTAGTGAAACAATATCTCGTAATTAGTCTCTGTTCCTTTTAACCTGTCACTTACTTTAATAGTTGTTACCCAGATGTCGCCGTACTTTTTAAAAACATAACCGTTATATTCCCTAATCTCAATTTGAGGTGTTTCTTTTTTGAGCTTAACATACCTTACACCAAAAATAAACGCTCCAAAAACCAATATTAAAAAAATCAGACCATAGATAAAGATTTTGTCTTTCTCCATATCCTCTTTTTTCTTTGTTTTTTTAGATTTTGCCATTTGTTCACCTTATATCTATATTGTGCATTAAATATACTAAGATATCTCTAACCTGTAATAATTGGTAGGGCGCAAATTCTAAGTTAATGCAATTATCAGCCTCTGTTACATTAGTCGAGTTGCCCTGTTTTAGCACAATAACCGGCGTTTGCAAGGTAGCATTCTCGCATGTTACTATTGGCAGATTATATGTTTCGCTTTCCTTTAGAATTGCGTCTTGAAAATATTTTGTTTTAGGAATATTGTTGCGCAAGTCAAACCTTAAGTAATCTACATATGTCAAATCTGGCTCTTCTGGATTAAAGGTAAGATAAAAAAAATACGTGTCTTTAATCTGATCAAGAATGTCCTTGTTAATATCAAGCGTAAGTTGTTCCGGTGCATAAAACACATTAAACTTTGTATTATCAGAGCTAACCTCATAATATAGATTGCCGCTATTGTCTTGTTTCCTGACAAACTGGTATTTGCCATTTGACAAATCTAAAGTAAATTTATTTGAATCACTATCAGAATTACCATAATAAAGAATAACACTACCCAAACTAGAAAGCATGAAAAGCGATAAAACAACACCTATTATTATTCTATTCCGCTTTTCGATTTTGTACTTCATTCTCATTACCTGAGAATAAAATTTGGTGAATTTAAAAAGATTTTGATGTCTTTAATGAGAATAGAAGTAATTTTTTTAAATTGCCATATTCTCCTTTTTATAAAAATGGACAAATCAAACTATATTACTGTTGAAGAAGCAATTAAAAAAGGTTCTGGAAAAGTAAATTTAAGAGGTTGGGTTTACAGAATCAGGATGTCTAACAAATTTGTTTTTATTGTGTTAAGAGACCAGTCTGATATCATACAGTGTGTTGTTAAAAAAGACATTGATAAAAAATTGTTTGATGAAGCTTCAAAATTAACAATGGAATCTTCAATAAAACTATCTGGTGAGATTAAAAAAGATGATAGGGCTCCAACAGGATATGAAGTTAATGTTAAAAATTTAGAAATAGTACAGATTGCTGAGCCATTTCCAATAACAAAAGATTTTTCAACTGAATTTCTACTAGATAATAGACATTTATGGCTAAGATCAAGAAAATTAAACGCCATCTTAAAGATTAGACACACCGTTGTTGGAGCAATCCATGAATTCTTTAGAAAAAATGGTTACTATGAATTTGATGCACCCATATTCCAGCCAAGTATGTGTGAAGGCGGCTCTACTTTGTTTGAAGTAAAATATTTCAAAGACAAAGTATACTTAAGCCAGAGCTGGCAGTTATACGCTGAGGCAGGGATTTTTTCTTTAGGTAAAATCTATAACATGGGCCCTACGTTTAGAGCTGAAAAGTCAAAAACAAGCCGACATTTATCTGAGTTTTGGATGGCTGAAATGGAAGCTGCCTGGATGCAATTGGATGAAGTAACACAAGTTGCTAAAGATGAAGTCCGTTATATTTTGCAACAAGTTTTAAAACACAATAAAAAAGAACTGCAAATTTTAAAAAGGGACATAACATTATTGGAACGTTACGCAAAAGTAAAATATCCAACTATTAAATATAAGGAAGCTTTAAATATTCTTAACAATAAATATAACATGAATGTTCCTTGGGGAAAAGATTTAAGGACAATAGAAGAAGAAAAGATTGCTGAACATTTTAAAAGCCCTGTTGTTGTTACGCATTATCCGACAGAAATCATGGGTTTTTATAAGCCACCAAGCAAAGAAAATCCTAAAGAAGCACTATGCTTTGACATGTTAGCTCCTGAAGGATATTGTGAAATTGTTGGCGGCTCAGAACGATCTTTAATGGTAGATGATATGATTAAAAGGTTAAAGGCAGAAGGGGAAGATCCTTCTACTTATGACTGGTACTTTGATTTAAGAAAATATGGTTCTGTACCCCATTCTGGTTATGGCTTAGGAGTTGAGAGAGTTGTTGCCTGGATCTGTGGTATAGATAATATAAAAGATGCTATACCCTTCCCAAGAACAATGTTGAGAAAAACTCCTTAATTCTAATAAAGAAACATATCTGGTGTTAAGCTTTCACTATATTCTCCATGATAATTGGTCAGCATCATTTCTTTTATTTTTTTATAGTTTTTAGTCTGGCCAAGTACCCAACCAAGTTTGATGTAAGCTGTTTCCGGCAGAATATCTTTTAAGTAAATTCCCTTAGCTTCAATAGAGACCTTTCTTAAATTAGTATATACATAAGGGTTAACAGCTCCGTATAATGTTTGGGAAGTAATGAAAACAGGGATTTTTTTGCTATAACAATTTTTTATGTACGGAATAAGAGATTTTTCTGTCCAGGTATTGACATGGCCTAATGCTGTTGCTGCTATCACAAAACCTTTGACACCTTTCTTTTTATAGAAATCGATTATATCTGGATTAAGACCGGGATAAACATAGACAAGAGCAATTTTGTCATCAAAATTGGCTTTCAGCTTAACTATTTTTTTATTTTTTCTATCTGCTTTTTTATAGTTCTTGTTTAAGATCTCAATATTTTTATCTGGGAAGACTTTTGCTATTGGCACATCATTTATTGGCCTGAAAGCATCTCTTCTTGAAGTATGCATCTTCCTTACTTTGGTCCCTCTAATTAAAAAACAATAATCATCGTTTATGCTGCCGTGCATGCAAGTCATAACCTCAGCCGCATCAAACTTAGCAGCGGCTTTAACCGCACATATAAGGTTCATGAAAGCGTCGCTGCTTCCCCTGTCAATAGATCTTTGAGAGGCAGTAAAAATAACAGGGACATTAATCTGCTCAAGCATGAAAGATATTGCCGCTGTTGTAAAATGCAATGTATCTGTTCCCTGAGTAACAACTATGCCGTCAACGCCTTTCTTTATTTCAGCAGAAATAAATTTAGCAATATTAAGCCAGTCTTTAGGAAGCATGTCTTCAGACATTAAAGACATAACTTTCCTTGCCCTGAGATTTGCTATTTCTTTTAATTCGGGACACAGCCCAACAAAATCTTCTGCTGTATAATCCGCATAAACGCCGCCTGTCCTGTAATCAACCTTTGAACTTATTGTTCCTCCAGTTGATAATATTGAAACTGTTGGCAGATTTTTTTTAGGAACAAGCTTACTTTTTTTACTATGCTTAACTATATATTCTTCAAGAAGCTTGATTTTCTTGATATCTTTTTTATTTATACCTATATTATAACCGTTTTCCAGTTTTAAAATTAAACTGTCTTCGTCTGTCAGCTTTGGCGTTGGTATTAAAATCCCTGTATATGTCTCAGTTTTAGTGGTGACTTTTACTTTATCCCCTGGATTAGCTTTCATTAACATAAAAAACAGAATTGGAATTAATAAATGTTTTTATACAGTTATGCCTTCAATTAGATATAATCGTTTTATCCTTTGGAATAAATCCTGGATTTTCCCGCTAAGTAAATGACGCTCGTTTGGACTCAAACCTTCAGATTTAGTAAACATGTCATAAATTTTCCTGTATAAACTAGTAATGTCCTGAAAATCTTTGTTTGTCAATTTATTATTTGCTTTTTCTATTAAATATTCAATTTTTTCTATATCTGTATCTGCATAGTCCGGAAAAATAAATTCTTTTTTTGGAGCGAAATCTTCCTGAGACGCAAACATTGAAGGCTGTTCTTTTTGTTTTGGCTCTGTATTTGAGTCTGGTACTTTTGACTGCATCATTGAGTTTGGAGCCATCTCAGTTGCTGCTTGCGGCGAAGGCGGTGCCATATCAAACTTAGGTTGTTCTGGTTCAATTGGATTCTCATTAAGGTCTGGTTGCGGCTCTTCTATTTCTTGTACAGGGGATTGTTTCATAATGTCCATGGATGCAGAAACATTTTTTTCATCATCTGGCTGCTTGGGTTCATCAATTAAGAAAGGTGTTTTATTTGGTTTTTTATCTTCTTCTGGTGTTTCGGTTGTAGACGATTGCGGGGAAGATAATTGTGTTGGTTGTGATTGTGACGGTTGTTGTTGAGAAAGTGTTTCTTCTTTAGGAAGGTTTGGTTCTGGTTTAGTTAAACTGGGTGGTTGAAAAGAAGGTGTTTCTGATGTTTTTGGCACGATTTGTTCGGGCGGAGGCGGAAGCGGCATACTTGAAGAGCTAATATCTGTTGGAGAATCTTCTTGTTCGGGCACCGTTGATACTGATGAAGGTTGTTGAGGTTCTTCTTTAGTCTCTTCAGCTGGCTTTTCCTCTTTTTTTCCAGGTTGTTTTATTAAAGTTACATAAGTATTAGGGAATTTATGATCTATTTTGACAACACCATCTTCTTCTAAATATTCAGCAGACTTCTCCACATCAGTTTTTGGCAGAGATAATTTATTAGCAAGTTCATTAACAGAAACAGACTTTTTTTCTTTTAAGATATCTAATATCCTGTCTACATTTGCTTTAACCATATTATGGATTTAAGAACTAAATACTATTTAAATCTATCGTCATTAAAAAAAAGGGGAAAAATATTTATAAGATTCTGTACATGCCTGTCCCACAAGTTGGACATTTACCTTTCATGGCCTTCCTGCCATTCTTCATAGTGACTTCCTTACCTTCAGATATTTCTTTTTTTGCTTTACATTTAACACAATATCCTTCCATTTTATAATCAACCTCCTAAAACTTTATTATGCTCATAAAGAGTCAGAATTTAAAAATCTTTCTTAAATTTCCTCTAAAAACACATAATTTACTCTTATCTTAATGCCCTAGAAAAACTTGTTTTTCTGGCCATCAGTACGAGTTTTATTCGTATCTGAGTGCGTCTGTCGGGTTTAATTTGGAGGCTCTGATAGCAGGAAATAACCCTGATAAGGCTCCAACTGAAAATGCAAAGAAAATACAACCAAAGATTAAGGAATTAGGAAAGATAGGGTATAAAGATGAATAACCAGCAGAAGCTGCGATTTGCCCTGCTAAACTTGCTATAAAATAACCAAAGATAACCCCAAGAACGCCTCCCAATAATCCAAGCAAACCAGCTTCAAAAACAAAGATAAACATTATGTCTTTATTTCTCGCGCCAATGGCTTTCATTATACCGATTTCTTTAGTTCTTTCCAAAACAGCTGTATACATCGTGTTCATAATATTAACAGCCGCCACAATCAATGATATAATTGCAATTAAGATTAAAACTCCGGTAAGGATATTTATGATGGTGCCAAAAGTCTCAATAACATCAGAAAAAGTCTGCACGAAAAAATCTTCTTTACCTTCTTCTTGACCTCTATATTTACGAAGTTTTTCTTCAATCTTCTCTGCAAGATCTTCTGGACTTGTTGATTTTTCTGCATTAAGCATCACCCAACCAAATTTATCTTTAACATTTGGATACAAACTTTCCATTGTCCTTTCAGTTACGTAAATATTTGAGTCATCTCCTGGATTGCCAACCTCACTGACAAAACCTATAATCTCATACGAATTCCCGTTCAACTCAACTTTATCACCCACTGCCAAAGGTTTTTTAAATATTGTATCTGGCAGCTGATAATTATGTCCAAGCAGTACTTTGTTTAGATCTCCCTCCTTTAGTTGCCTACCTTTCTCTATGTCAATACCAAAACCTTCAAATAACAAATTATAATAATCCGTGTCATAACCCACAATCCAATTATACTTAACTTGGTTTTTAGACTTAATTTCAGCGACTTTCATGTATAAACCAACAGCTTGCTCAACACCCTTGATTTTCCTGATAAAATCAACTTCATCACTAGTTATAAAGAAATTTTCGTCTGTTCCCGGCACACCAAAACTTTGTGCCTGTATGTATAATAATCTCGCGCCTGCTTCCTCTGCTAATACATTAACATAATTTTGTATACCAAGACCAAAACTAGTTAATGTAAAAATTGCAGTTATACCCATTAAGATTGATAATATAGTAAGGAAACTCCTGGTTTTTCTTTTAAAAACGTTCTTTATTGAATATTTAATTTCTTCCACATTCATTTTGATCTTAAAGCATCCACTGGCTGTAATTTTGAAGCTTGTGTGGCGGGTATTACACCAAAAAAGGTTCCTAGCATGAAAGAACCTGTTAAAGCTCCCAGTACTAAGTAAAAGGGGATATGAACCTGGATAAGTTCTGATCCTAAAGCTAACTTGCCGACAGTAGCCAACCCGTAAGCAAGAACCATTCCTAATGCAATACCAATTAAGCCGCCTACCATCCCCAAAAATCCGGATTCAATGAAAAACAAAGTGAATATTGTAGAATTTTTTGCTCCGATAGCTTTCATAATTCCAATCTCTTTTGTCCTTTCCAAGACAGCTGTGTACATTGTGTTCATTATTCCAATGCCTCCCACAACAATTGAAATACCGGCTATTATATAAACAAATAATTGTACAGCAAATAATGTTGAGTTGAGTGTTTCAAGTATCTTCTGAGGGCTTTGTACAACAAAATCTTCTTCGCCTTTTTTCACATTTCTTTCTTTCCGAAGTAATTTTTCAATAGATTCTTTCACCATCTCAACTTTATTCTCATCTTCAACTTTAACTGCGATTATATCTGTTGTGCCGTCATCTCCAAACATATCTAAAAAAACATTTTCATTAAGGAAAGCAGCACCATCAAACATAAAATTACCTGATTTCTCAAGAACTCCAACAACTTCAAATTGTTCATCATTAATATATAACTTATCGCCGGCGTGTATACCTTTCTTGAAAACATTATCCTCACCAAAAACAACTTGTTTTGCATAATTATATCCTAATAGAACCCTGCGGTTATCTGTATCTGTCAACATCCGACCTTCCATTGTCTCTAAATTTAATAGGCGCTCGAAAGTTTTCCTGTCAACACCTTCCGGTATAGTTGTGATCGGGCCAAATGTCTGTGCATCTTTAAATTCAAAGGTTGCAATCTCAATATACCTGTTATAGGCACTTTCTACACCTCTTATTCTTTCAATTTTATCTACTAATTTATTGTCTAGAGGGTCTATAACACCACTTCCAGGAGAACCTGCATAGTTTAGCCCGGAAGCCTGTATACTCAATATATCGCTTCCCAAAAAACCGAACTGAGAACTAATTGCTGTTCTTAAGCCTTCTCCCAAACCAATTAAAGAAATAACAGCAGCTACCCCAATGAAGATACCAATCATGGTCAGCCAACTTCTTAATTTCCTTTTTCTTAAATTAAGAGTTGCTATCCTAAAATAATCCCTTATCATTGTCAATTAAAAAAGAAATGTTTTATTTCCTTCTTTTTTTTCTTCGATAATAAAAGTAGCCGCCCACACCCACAATTACAATTATAATTAGGAAAGTAGACATTCCTGAACTTCTCTTAATCCCCAACTTCTCAGGTTTTAATATTTTTAATTCAAGATTATAATCTTCCATATATATATTATTATTAGCATCCCTATATTCTACGTGGACCGGAAAAGTAATAGATTTTTCTTTTTTTATGGCACCATTATTCAGATATATGTTAAAATCCGCTGTTTCATAATCATCACTATCAACATTTCCAATATATACTTCTGGCGAAGACAAAAGCTCAAAATCAGAAGTATCCCCAACCTCCACATCAAGAAACTTAACATCAGAAAAACCTTTGTTAATAAATCTAATTGTAACTACTCCAGATTGTTTGCCAACGTATAAATCAGATTCGTCTATAACAACACTCATATCTGGTTTTGTACCTACTATTAAACCAATGATGTCATTCTTTGTATATACTGTTTCCAACTCGTCATAATATGTTATTATAACTGGAACTTTATACACTCTTGATTCTGCATCTGAATATGCAATTAAATCATAATTAAATATATGTTCCTCGCCAGGTTCCAATTTATAGATTTTTTGTTCAGTTGCACTTTCCATTGGTGCAAACGGCAACGAGTTAAATGCTGTTAATGAGTCAGTAGCTGTTAATGTCGCTACTTGGTCAAGAAAACTTGAAAAAGTCAAATCTAGTTTCATAGTAATATCTTTCATTGTAGAATCTGCCATGTTCTTAACCTTAATTTTCACAATTGCTTTATCACCTGGTTTTATTTTGCTTGGATCAGTCGCAACAGAAATAATGGCAAGGTTTGCATCAATAGTCTGCACATTAATGTTAAACTCGCGTGTTATCCAATCAATATTGTCATGTTTATATTTAAGTTTTATCGGGTTAGAGCCTTCAACTGCATTGTCATCTACTCTAACTTTATATTTAACAACAATAACATTCCCACCATCTCCCAGCGCGGGCAACGTTCCTATATCACGCAATGCCTTCTCATTAGGATCCAATGAAAACGGGTATATTGGATCAAGCTCTAACTGGAAATTTTTGGCTTCTGTGCCTGCATAATTATTATAAATTTTAAACCTAATCTCAACATACTCACCAGGCCCGACAGGATCAGGATCCTGGTTCATCAGGGTTATGTTAATCTGGGGAGCCTCAATTGTCTGTGCCTTAACCATAGATAAAAATAATATTGTAAATATGCCAAATAACAACAAATTTTTTTTCATCTTATCCACCTCTACGATTTTTTACAATTTTTCCGTCTTTTAAATATTCTATCCTTTGCGCTTGTTTAGCTAAATGATTATCATGGGTAACCATAACTATAGTTTTACCTTCATCTTTATGTAATGATTTTAAAAAATGCATGACATTTATACCTGTCTTGCTATCCAAATTTCCTGTTGGCTCATCTGCCAAAATAACATCCGGATCAACTGCTAATGAACGCGCAATAGCAACCCGTTGTTGTTGCCCTCCAGATAACTCGGTTGGTTTATGATCAACTCTATCTCCCAAACCAACTTTTGTTAATAATTCAGTTGCACGTTTTTTTCTTTCACTCACACCAACACCTTGAAAAATCATTGGTAGCATAACATTTTCTAAAGCTGATAATGTATTAATTAAATTAAATTGTTGAAATATGAAACCGATTTTTCTGCCTCGAATTTGGGCAAGTTCTGATTCTCCTAATTGTGATATGTCTTGACTTTCCAAGTATATTTTACCTTTAGTAGGAATATCTAAGCAGCCAACAAGATTCATAGCAGTACTTTTTCCACTACCCGAAGGGCCTTGGATAGCTAAAAATTCTCCTTTCTTTACTTCTAAATCTAAACCACGTAAAGCATGTACTTGTACTTCACCCATCTGGTATGTTTTCCACACATTTCTTAAGCTGATAATTGGTTTTTTTGTCATTGGCCTCATTTCATTAAATTCAGATGGCTTTATAAATTTTAGGTATTTTTCAAGTATTACACCCAAACCTTTTTAAATACGAAAATATTTAGTTTTATAGAGGACAAAAATACTTGTTTTCTAAGCAAAAATTGACTAAAAAATGAGCCAAGATAACACTGAAAAAAAAGATAGGATTATTCCAATTGTAATTGAAGATGAGCTTAAATCAAATTTCCTAGATTATGCTATGTCTGTCATTGTTGCTAGGGCCCTACCAGATATAAGAGATGGCCTCAAACCAGTTCATAGACGTGTTTTATATACGATGATGGACCTTGGTTTACAACATGGCAAGCCATTTAAAAAATGCGCACGTATTGTTGGTGATTGTTTAGGTAAATGGCATCCTCATGGCGATTCTAGTGTATATGATGCTTTAGTTAGAATGGCACAGCCCTGGTCTTTAAGATATCCTTTAATTAGGGGACAGGGCAATTTTGGCAGCATAGATGGAGATTCAGCTGCTGCCATGAGATACACAGAAGCAAGGCTAGAAAAGATTTCTACTGAGATACTGGCTGATATTGATAAAGAAACAGTTGATTTTACACCGAATTTTGACGGCTCTTTAAATGAACCAGTGATATTACCAAGTAAAATACCAAACCTGCTTATCAATGGCTCTTCTGGCATTGCGGTCGGCATGGCAACCAACATACCTCCTCATAATTTAAAAGAAATCTGCCGTGCCATTATTATGACTATTGAAAATCCTGATATATCCATATTACAACTAAGCGAGATTATAAAGGGACCTGATTTCCCTACTGGCGGATTATTGTGTGGGGATTCAGGCATTAAACAAGCTTACAGCACTGGCAAGGGCAAGATAAGGCTAAGAGCCCGTATAGAAGTTGAGGAAAAGAAAGGTCGAACATCATTAATAATAAAAGAAATACCTTACATGGTTAACAAATCTGTTTTATTAGAAAATATTGCTGACCTTGTCAAGAAAAAAATAATTACTGATTTGGCAGAATTAAGGGATGAGTCAGATAGAGAAGGTATGCGCGTTGTTTTAACTTTAAAAAAGAATTCTAATTATGAGATTGTCATGAACCAGTTGTATAAAAATTCCAGACTGGAAAGCGTTTATGGTGTAAGATTTTTAGCTCTTGTGAATAACATACCAAAAACTCTCAACTTAAAAAGCATGATTGAGCATTTCATAGAGCACAGAGTAATAATTATAACAAGGAAAACAAAATATGAGCTAAAGAAAGCTAAACACCGTGCACATATCCTTGAAGGCTTAATTATTGCATTAAAAAACATTGATAAAGTTATTGATAGGATAAAGAAATCAAAGAATGCCGAAGCTGCCCAAACCGCTTTAATAAAAAGTTATAAGTTAAGCCTTGAGCAAGCCAAGGCAATTCTTGACATGAAATTACAAAGATTAGCTGCACTAGAACAACAAAAGATAAAGTCTGAATATGATGAATTATTAAAAACAATCGCTAGTTTAGAAAGCATCCTGGCTGATAAAAATAAAATATTACAGATCATTGTTAAAGAACAAGAAGAATTAATCGAGAAATATGGTGATGAGCGTAGAACAGATATAATTGATTATGAAGAAGATATTGATATAGAAGATTTGATAGAAGAAGAAGATGTTGTTGTTACAATTTCTCATAGTGGCTATATAAAAAGAATGCAGTTAACAGAATATAAACAACAAATGCGTGGCGGTAAAGGCGTTATTGGAGCAGAGACAAAAGAAGAAGATTTTATTGAGCATTTATTTATTGCTAATACACATTCATACCTATTAATATTCACAGATAAAGGTAAAGTATATTGGTTAAAAGTTTATCGTATACCTGAAGTTGGCAGATATTCAAAAGGCAAAGCAATAGTTAATCTGGTTGGTGTTGAAAAAAATGAAAAAATATCTGCAGTAATTCCAGTAAAAGATTTTAAAGATCAAGAATATTTGGTATTTGCAACAGCCAAGGGCTTAGTTAAAAAAACAAAATTAAGAGCATATTCTAGGCCGAGACAGGGAGGTATCTGGGCCATTAACTTACGAGAAAATGATGATGTTATCGATGTTGTTAAAACAGACGGCAATCAACAATTAATTATGGCTACAAGACAAGGTATGGCTGTCCGGTTTAATGAAACAGATGTAAGAAGTGTAAGCAGACATTCTCTTGGTGTTCGCGGCATTAGATTAAAGAAAAAAGATGACCGTGTTATAGGAATGGTTGTGGCAGATGAAACTAAAACTCTACTTACTGTTACAGAAAATGGTTACGGAAAAAGAACTCCTATTAAAGATTACAGATTAATTAACAGAGGAGGAAGTGGTGTTATTAATATAAAAACTACTGAACGTAATGGCCGTGTAGTAACAATAAAAACAGTTGATGATGAAACTGGATTGATGTTTATCAGTGTAGCTGGCCAAGTTATAAGGACTAGCGCTAAATTTATATCTGTTATTGGTAGAAACACTCAAGGTGTTAGATTAATGAGACTAAACAAAGGAGATAAAGTTGCTGATGCTGCTAAGATTCTTGGGTAAGTCTTAAAAACAACATAATTTTTCTAAAAAGTATGAAAGGTTTTGCCATAACTAGTAAAGGCATTGAACATATTACTGCTCTAGAATTAAAAGAGTTAATCAGATGTAAAAATGTTGTAAAAGAAGAAACCGTTATTAAATTTTCTTTTAAAGACTTGATTGATTTATGCTCAGTATGCTACAAAGCACAGTCCATGTTCAGGGCAGGCTTGCTTTTGACTGAGTTTACAGTTGAAAAAACATTGAAAAAATCTGTAAATAATATAAAGACAGAGTTAGAAAAAATTGACTTGTCTAACTGGATTAAAACTTCGTTTATTGTAAAATGCAAACGTGCTGGAAAGCATGACTTCCACAGCGTGGATATTGCTGGCAAAGTTGCCAATTTAATAATAAAAAAACATAAAAACTTGAAAACAGAGTTTGATAATCCTGATTTAATATTTTATTTATACATATATAATAATAAAGGCTATTTTGGGATAGATTTTTCAGGGTTTGAATTAGCGAAAAGACAGTATAAAATATTTAACCATCCTGAATCATTGAAAGGTGTAACTGGATATTCTCTTGTTAAGGAAAGCGGATTTACTAAAGATAAAATTTTAATAGATCCATTCATGGGCTCTGGTGTAATTCCTATTGAGGCCACATTATACGCAACTAAATTTCCTGTGCAGTATTATAACAAAGACAAATTGTTTTTTACAAAGTTTGATTTTTTTAAGGCATTTGAAAAGGAATTTTTTAAGGGACATGATTCTAAAATTATAAAGGAAAAAACCAACATATTCGGTTATGACTTCCAGTTGAGATATTTAAAGGCTAGCCAAAAAAATGCTAAGTTGGCAGGCATAGAAAAAAACCTTAATTTAAGTAAAGTAAGTGTTGACTGGCTCTCAACTAAATTTGAAAAAAACTCAGTTGACTGCATTGTTACAGACCCGCCAAGGATGTCAAAACACAAAAACATTCCTAGATTAAGAAATATGTATAGCGAATTTTTGCATCAAGCCTCTATCATACTAAAAAAAGATGGCGTTATTGTTTTATTAGTAAAAGATAAAGAGCTCTTAGTTGAAATAGCGAAAAAACATAAATTTAAAATAGCTAAGTCATATCTTTTTAACCAGGGAAAAGAGATTTTTAATATGTTAAAATTTACCAAGTAAGAAAAATGCCAGCTTGTGAAATGTGCGGTGCAGAAAAGAAATTAGTTACGGCGCTGATTGAAGGTGTTGAACTTAGAGTTTGCAAACAATGCTCTTCCTTCGGCCAGGTAGTTAAAAAACCTGTTATAAAAAAAACCATAGTAAAGAAAAAAAAACCTGAGCGCGAAGTAATACAGGTTATCAGGGAAGATTATCCCAAGATTATTAGGGAGAAACGTGAAAAATTAGGATTAAAACAAAAAGAATTTGCAAAGTTTCTCACAGAGAAAGAATCCTTAATACATAAAATTGAATCTGGCAATTATACTCCGCCCTTGGACCTGGCGCGTAAATTGGAACGGCAGTTAGACATAAGCTTAGTTGAGACAAAAGAAATTGAACCTCAAAACCTAAAAACAAAAACCCAGAAATTTACTATTGGAGACATGATTAAAAATTAATTATTTGGCTTTCTTCATTGCTTCCTCAATGACTTCTTCCTGCCAGCCCGCTTTCCTTAAGTTAGTTTTTATATCTTCATCTAATTTACCCTTGTTTCTTAACACACTAATATAGTTAAGCAATTGATCCATGTCTTTTTTTGGTATGTCTACATCGTGCAACACTAAATCTATTATAGATTCTGACCATCCAGCCTTAACTAAAGTGTCTCTAATGTGTTTAAACTCAATGCCTTCTGATTTACATCTTTCGACATAATCCCTTAAACTTTTTAATTCATCATCTGTCTGGACAGACAAATTTCTCTGATAGTAAATGAAACCAGCGCCCGCCCCGACCACTAAAAGAAGTATTACAAGTGGTATCCAGATAAAACCGGATATTTTCTTTTTCTTAGTTGTTTCTTCTGGCTGGTCTTGTTGTTCTGTTGTCGTCACTTCTTCAACTGCTTCTCCGGTTGGTGTTGATCCTGTCGAAGCATTTTGCTCTGTTACCCCTGTATCAGAAGTTGCCACAATCTCTGTGCCGGCAATCGCAAAATAACTTAGCCCTGGAGAAGTAACTTCGTAATATATATAATTGGAATCTGTGGTTTTCTTTGTAGTTGTTAATTTCACCCATTTATTTGTGTAGCGCCATAAACTTACTGTATTAATATCAATATTATTGGTGTTTGACCATGATTTGTCAACCCTAAATTTAATTTCTACCTTGCTTAAATCTTCATCTACAATAGGGTATTTGTCAATCTTAATGTATTGGAATATCTTGTTATCTTTTAATTCCGGAATATAACTCGGGAGGTCTCTTGTCTGCACAGTTAACAATAAATTCTTTGTTAAGTCCTTTTTTAAAGTAAAATCTATTTCGGTAAAGGCGATTGCTGTACTTGGTATGTTCATTAAATATTGTCCTTTTGAGGGTGTCTGCCATACCTGGCTGACTGTTGTTGCCGAAGAAGCAGCGCCACTGCCACCGCCTCCCCCTCCGCCACCACCTGTGTCTTCGTCATCTGCACTAGTATCAACTGTAAAAGTGCCTGTTTCAGTCTCACAATTACCAAGCTGATCACACGCTATAATAGTATAATCGTAGTCATCATCACCTATGCTGTTGAAAGATTCTGAATGTGAAGTTGACCAACTCGCTGATGTCTCTGTTTCATCATATGTGCTTGTAGTATCACCTTCTATTTCAACACTGTAATTAGTAGGCTCATTAGTAGTGAAATCTATGTCCACATCATCATCTGTAACAGTAACTGTTTCTGATATAATAGGATCTGTAACATCATTAATGGTAATGTTAATAGTAGAACTTGCAGTATTACTTTCTGGATCTGTACAATTTACTGTTACATTTATTTTTTCATTTACATAATGATTAAAGTTAGTGCTGAAAGTTGTTTCCCAACCCAGTCCAGTTAAAGCACCATTATTAATTGCATAACCACAGTTTGAATATTCGTTAACCGTAAATGTTAAAGGAATTTGATAACTTTGCCCCACCACAGAGTTATTTGTAGGAGCAGTTATATTTATTACTGGCTGCAAAGTATCATTATCTCCAAATACAGCGCTGAAATGCGGCACATACACAAAAACATTATCTGCAGTATTATTATAGCATGCTGTCCCTGTAGATTCTGTGAAACTTCCTGAACATGGTGATATCTCTGAGCAACTTGATGCATCAGAACTGTTGCAATAAAAAATCCCAGTGTATGCACTCACATTATTTGGCAGTTTGACTTTACTATAATAATCATTGCTCTGGTTAAAGAATTTCGTAAAGTTTTTGAAATAAACATAATCAACAGGGTTTTTCCCTTCTGCTTGTACATCACTTACAAATGTTGCGTCTGTATCAGTTACATCAAACAAATATTCCCAGTTTGCATATGTACCAGTGAAATTATATATGTTAACAGAAATGTCTGTAAAGTTGAGTTCTAGTGAAATTGGATCTTTTGCACTGACATTCCCTGTAATTAAATCTCCTGTAGAGTTAAATGGTTCAACAGAATCAACATCATCTAAACTTACATTTAAGTTATTTGTCCACTCTGTTAAATTAATACTTAAATTAAGGTAAAAGAAAACTGTATCATATGCTTCATAACCGCTTGTGTCATTAACATATAATGTTAAGATGTGCCACCCTGCTTTCTGTAAAGATATGTTCTCCAAATTAATACCATCACTTAATGAGCTCAAAGGATATTTTGTATTATTGTAATTTTTAGTGTACCATGCACTATCCGGATTACTCTCATTTAATGTAAAGTTAAGCTCTATTAATTGATTATTTATTGTCAAATTATTAGTAGGATAATTAATTACAACAGAGGATCCTACAGTATCTACAGTTATACTAATAGACTCAACTGTGTCTAAAGAAAATTGGTTAGTACAATTAACAGTTATATTATGCAAGGCATCTAATAAACTTGTTAATGTTATATTATGCAGTGTTGTGTAACTAGTTGTAATGTTTGTGTAATTGCCATTATTCCTAAAATATTGACATGTTGAAGAATCATCGGTTGTTAAATTTAAAATAACAAATGTTTCGTTTGTTGTTGATCCATTTACTGGTGATACAAAAGTTAAAACAGGGGCTGAAGTGTCATTTACAATCACCCACCATGTCTCTGAGTCGCTAGTATAATTTTGTGTTGTTGGATAATTAACTGTAATATTATAAGTGCCTGCTGTGTTGAATATTGTAATATTTTCTAAAGGTGAACTGCCATTATTTATTAAAAGACCATTGTTATATAATTCAATATTAGCTTCTCCTGTTATTAATACTGCAGTAATATTAACACTATCTCCTTCATCTATAGACATATTTGCTGAACTACCGTTTAATTTTAAAGACACATTAGAAGCTGCCCTATTGATAGTGTAGACAAATGCATCTGTATAATTTACATTTCCAACAGAATCATTAGCAAACATACGCCATTGATATGTGCCCGCTGCTAAATTTGTGTAATTATAGAAATACACATTACTTACATTAGGAACATTAGTATAATTAAGCAATGTGCCGTTAAAATTGTGTTCAATCCAAACACTGTCTAGATTAGAATCTATCCAAGTAACATTAAACTGGTAATTTTGTGCCCCTGTATAATTTAGAGGAGAACTTGGATAACTTACATTATTAGACCATCCTGGATAAGTAGCATCGACTGTAAAACTAATACTTTCAACTGTGCTATTACTAAACTGGTTAGTACAATTAACAGTTATATTATGCAAGGCATCTGATAAACTTGTTAATGTTATATTGTGAATTGTAATAAAATTGGTTGTGATATTGTCATAACTTCCACCATCTAAGATATATTGACACGTACTTAAAACACTTGTAGTAACATTTAATATTACATTAGTTTGACTAATCACTGAATTATTTTGTGGTGAAATAAAAGTAATGTTTGGTACCGAAGTATCATTAACATGTACCCACCAAGTTTCAGAACCAAAAGAATAATTCTGTGTTGCTGGATAAGTTACTGAAATATTATAAGTGCCTGGTGTATTAAAAACACTAATGTTTGATATCGGTGAACTGCCACTATTTATTAAACTTCCTTCTCTGTACAATTCAAGAATACCTTCTCCCACCTCCAAGTTTCCAGTAATGTTAACACTATCTCCCATATTAATTGAGAAATTATTTGCTGTGCCATTCAATGTTAAATTTACAGAAGAACTTGCCTTATTTACTGTATAAACAAAAGCATACGTTAAGTTTAAATTACCAGCACTGTCATTGGCATACATTCTCCAATAATATACGCCTGCAGCTAAATTTGACGTGTTGTAAAAATAATTATCTCCAACACCGCTCATGTTGGTATCATTCTGAGGAGATCCGCCTGTAAAGTTATGCTCTATCCATACACTGTCTAAATTAACATCAGTCCAGGTTACATTAAAAAAATAATTTACTCCAGTTGAATATGTTGCTCCAGAAGATGGACTAGTAACATTATTAGACCAATTTGGATTAATAGTGTCAACTGTGAAAGTGTAGTTTGAAACACTCCAATTTTCTTCTGTTGCATTAACACAATAGACATTCCAAATAAACCCGCCCTCTGGCAGATTATTTAAGGTAAAGGGGGTAGATGTATAATTTTTCACAGAAGAATTAGTTGAATTAAGCAACCAGCTACCTGTATGATTAGTATAAATACTACAATTATAATAAGAATAATTACCTGTAACATTAAATGTAAAATTAACATCATTATAATTAAGAAAAATATTATCTAAAGGAGATTCAAGGTTAACATTAAATGAAGCATATACAACACCTATTAAAACCAACAATAAAAAAATATATCCAAGACCCTTCCTCAAGTTTCAGCCCCCTTTTTCTATATAAGAGTAGATACTGGTATAAAAACTTTACGACCCTAGAATATAAATTTTATTAGTTCTGTAAAGAAATGAAAGCCATCAAAACCCGGCAAAGGTATCATGTTAAATATAAATAGAAACATGCTCAATCTGCCAGATATCGCAACAACTTCATAATATTTTCTGTCTACTAGTTTAAACTTAAGTATTAATCTGGCTATTCCAAACAATAACAAATTCATTAAGGGACCAGCAGCAGCAACTAACGCAGATTGCAAAGGCGGTAAATATGTGTGGGTAACATATCCACCCACAAAAAAAAGCAAAGGAAAATTAAGTAATCTCATGATAATTATAATAATGTACCAGTTAATTGGTGCATGTAATATAGCAGTTGCGCCGAAACCCATTGCCACAAACTTATGAGCAAGTTCATGTAAAACTATGGCGGGTGCTGCTATCATCGCACCATATTTAATATCTTCAATTATTGGTTGTCTTTGATAATATGCCAGAGGATCATACCCTGAAATAGGTTTTCTTTTTACAAAAGTAGAAAAAATATATCCTATAGCTAAAATCATAATTACCAAATCAATTAACTCATTAATTGTAAATAACATGTTTTTTCATATAATAAAGGTAGTTTTATAAATCTTATGTCCAATGGCAAAATATAAATAATAGTTGCCTACAAATTAAGTATTAATAAAATTAAAAGAAAATATTTTGCCTACAAATTAAGTACATCTACTAATTTAAAGAGACCTAAGAATACAAAATCATTTGAAAGAACCCTGTCTAAACTACAAGACAGATATGAAATTTCTGACGTAGACATAATTCAGTTATTACAAAAAAAAATTCTCATTCCCATATCAATCTTCTCACATAAAACTAGCCCGTTAGAAAGCCTTGTAAAATATCTTAAGGAAAATTATTTGTTAAAAATAAGTCAAATTGCCTTATTATTGAATAGAGATCATCGCACGATATGGACAACATATCACTCGGCTATCAAAAAAATAAAAGAGCCCTTTCCTAAAAAGAGAAGAGATTATTTCATAGATGTAAACGAATTCTCTAACAGAAATTATAGTATATTAGAAATTGTTTGTACTCACCTATTAGAGTTAGGATTCTCAATTACCAAAATTTCAAAATTACTGAATAAACACCGCAATACTGTATGGAGTGCACTATTTAGATATAAAAATAAAGAAACAGGATAATTTTTAAAAATGTATCTCCATTGTCTATAAAATATGACAGAACTAGTTGCATTAATAAGTACTGGGAAAGGAACATGGGGTCAGGTTGGCAGGTTAATAAAGAGTGAAGACTGGGACAAGGTTTTTCTTATAACTAATGAATTTGGGAGTGAAACTTTTAATAAAGATGAGAACATGGACTTCATTATTATTAATTCTAATGAAAGCATTGAATTACTTATAGATAAAATCCGGGATGCCCTAAAAGACAAAATCCAGGGAACAGAGGTTGCCCTAAACTTAACTTCCGGCACAGGAAAAGAACATATGGCAGTTCTTTCTGCATTACTTAAATTAGGTCTAGGAATTAGATTAGTTACTTACACAGTAAATGGAGTGAAAGAGATATAAGGAAAACTTTTTAAGGAGAACAATTTTTTTGCATAACTAATTTAAGGGTGGGAATATATCGCAGTTGAGACAGTGTTGTTTTTGGGATTAATAATTATGGTAGGTTATATTGCCAATATTTTTTCTGAAAAAACCAAAATTCCTGAAGCTTTATTTATGATCATTATTGGGTTATTAATTGGACCTATTTTTGGTTTAATTAATCCCGCGGATTTCAGGGCTGTGGCAGGTATTTTTGCGACGTTAGCTATTTTAATTATATTAATAGATAGTGGACTTGAATTTGACTTATCCTTACTACTCAAAAAGATGTTGGACGCAACTTTATTTACTGTCATTGTAAATGTTTTAATAACTGTGTTAGTGGGTTTTTTTGTACACTTTGTTTTTGGATGGAATTTGTTGCACGGATTTCTGCTAGGAGTTGTGTCAAGCGGTACAACTACGGTCATGGTACAAGTTTTATTGGAAGGGCTTAAAATAAATAGGGAAACCAAACATCTTCTTGTATTAGAATCCATATTAAATGATACAACTTTAATTTTAATAGCTGTTTCTTTAATTAATATACTCAAACAAGAGTCCTTCTCGTTATTAAACTCTGTTTTTGCTATGATTCAGTCTGTTTTAGTGGAATTTTCTATTGGATTATTGTTTGCTATTGTCTTTTTTTCAATCTGGTTTAAAACTGTCAAGCAAATACCTCCCCATAAAAAGCGTAATTATGTGTTTATATTAGCAATGATTTTCATTTTATATGGTATAGCAGAATTTTTTGGCGGAAGTGGCGTTATGGCAACATTATTCTTTTCTTTACTACTGGGTAATATACGTCCTATAATAAAAGCATTAAACCTGAAAGAAAAATTCTATCGGAAAGAACACATACAATCACTAAAATCAATACGATTAATACAACTTGATTTTTCATTTTTTATAAAAACATTCTTCTTTGTGTTTTTAGGCATGATAACAGATCTCAGTTTAGTTACACTACCAATAATATATATGACTATTGGTATTTTAGTTATTATGATTGCAACAAGATATCTTGGTGTAAGAATAATTTCTCTTTTTGAACATAAATATAAAAGAAATGCTTTTTTAATATCTACAATGGTGCCAAGAGGATTTGTAGCTACTCTACTTGCGTTTTTACCATATAATGAAGGCATCATAATTCCTTCATTTCCAGAAATTGTGTTATTATTAATATTTGCAACTTCGTTTGTTTCAATATTTGGAACAATTATATTTAAAACAAAAGAAACAAAAAAACTTGAGAAAAAAGAAAAAAAAGAATTAACTATTCATAAGACTGACATATAATCTATAGCCAGAGCCTTTTGCTATCTGTTTGACATTACCAAAGATTTCTTTCATATATTTTTCTAACATGGAGCCGCCTTTATTATGCCTGGCCACTAATTGTAAAAATCCTTTTTCATTAAGATGTTTCTTTGCACCATCAATTATTTTAAAACAAATTTCTTTACCTGCTGTCTGCGGCGGATTAACTAAGATAGTGTCAAATTTATCTTTAATTTTTGAATATAAATTGCTTTTAATAACTTCTATATCTAAATTATGTAACTTAACATTTTTTTTACTTATCATAACAGCTCTTTGATTAATATCAGACATTATTACTTTTGTAGAGGGATTTAACAGTTTAACAGCAATACCTATAACTCCAATACCACAACCAATGTCTAAGACAGACCAAATTGGTTCAATAACACAGTTTTCAATTAGTAACTTAGTACCTTTGTCGACTTTATTTTTAGAAAAGATGCCTGAAGCACTATATAATTCAAACTCTTTATTTTTCAATTTTATAAGTATTTTTTTCAAATTTAACTTTGAGTTTTGTTTTTCTGAGTAATAATGAGTCATTGTAATAAGCCCTCGGGGAGAGTTGAACTCCCGACCTACAGTTTACGAGACTGTCGCTCTAGCCACTGAGCTACGAGGGCATAAAAGCCAAGAAACAACATTGGATTTAAAAATTATTTTATGTTTTTTAATAATTCTTCTTTAGAAGGAAATTTTTTCTGACATTCAAAACAAACCGCATGTTTCTTTCCTTTTTTATCTTTTATGTATGTGCCTATTAGCTTATTTAAAAAAGTAGTTTCTATTTTTTTATTGCATATGGAACATTTAGCCATAAACTATTGTAGTTAATGAAATTATTTAAAGTTTGCTGATATACTGAATATTATGAAGCTAAAAAACCGAGTTTTTTTAGGTATTTTTACTATATTATTTGCATTGCTCCTTCTTGAATTAAGTACCAGAATAATTTTTTTAGAATATTCAAGGCCTGTTATCCAATATGATAATGTCTTAGTATGGACTTATGTCCATAATCTAAGATTAGATACGTTTACAACCAATTCTTTTGGTTTTAGAGATTCTAACCATAAATTAGAAAAAAGTTCAAAAAGAATTGTATTTGTTGGAGATTCTTATACTGCTGGAGTAAGTTTTCCTAGACAAATGATTTTTCCTGGAATTATACAAGATAAATTTGAAGATTCAGAAATATTGAATTTTGGAGTGTCTGCTTACGCCACAGATCAAGAATATTTGGTTCTAAAAAATCATGTTATAAGATATAACCCTGACATTATGATTTTGGTAGTAGCACCGAATGATTTGAGAGAGAGTTATGTAAAAAGGCTATTCTATATAAAAGATAATCAATTAATTCTAGATAAAAACAATAAAGCATTTTATTTATCAAAAATAGATCAGTTTCTTTGGAACTTAGCGATAAAATCACAGGCAGTTTATATGTTACAGTTAAGGTTAGGGAAAAATTATGGAAGTTTCGAATATATATTTAATGAAGTAACTAATGGTGTGTTCTTTAAAGATAATAAAGGGTATAATGCTGATGCCATATTGTTTCTTAAAAATGAAACATATGAGATGCGAGAATCCGTAAAATTATTTACTAAACTAATTGAAGAGATAAATAAAATTTGCATAAAAAAGAATATAAAATTGGTAATAGTAAATTTGCCAATAAAAATGCAATTTGATAATACAATGAATAATAATAACTTTGACCAAAAAAAGATAGCAAACATTTTAAAAAAAATTACTAACAAAAACAAGATTTATTATCTTGATTTATACCCTTTATTTAAAGAGAGCGAAGACCCGACAAGTTATTATATAAGTGATGAATTTCATTTAAATGAGAACGGACACAAGTTTGTAAGTGAAGAAATTTATAAATTTCTAATAAAGAACAAATTAATTTAATTACAACCCCTTTGCTGGATATATAATTTTTTTACATCATCTATTGTATTTATATCTTTAATTGTTTTTTCATCTGTCCTTAATCTTAAAAATCTTGGGAATCTTAATGCATAACCGCTATCATAATTAACAGATTTCTGAATTTCTTCATAACCAACCTCAATAATAATTTTGGGCTTAACTATAACATGTTTGCCTGAAGATTCTGTAATTAATGGTTTTAATAACTCTGTTAATTTTTTGAATGTAACACCCTCTTTCTCAAGTTCTTTTAGACCTGTGCTTACCTTGCCAATTTCTTTTAATTGACCATTATCAGAACAGGCCAAATAAAAACTAGTTAGCCAGCCACTTCTTTTACCTTCACCATATTCTGCAGCCACAATAACTAAATCTAACGGCTCTAAGATTGGCTTAATCTTGACACCATATCCTACACGAGAACCTGGCTTATATACACTATTAAGGTTTTTGGCCATTATCCCCTCTTCACCTAATTTTAGAGATTGATCATAAAATTTTTGTGCTTTGTTTAAATTAGCAGTAATAATTTGTTTTGCCAAAACTATTTTTCTTGGTTTTTCTATAACAATTTTTTCAAGTATCTCCCGTCTCTCTTTAAATGGTCTACTAAGTAAATTATTATTATTATAATAAAGAACATCAAATATATTGACTTCAACAGGGAATCTTTTGGCCATATTTTTAATATCATACTTCCTTTTTATACGCTGAGATATTTTTTGGAACGGAACATAGTTCTTAGTTGAAGGATCAAATCCAACAGCTTCAGCATCTAAAATTGCATTTTTAACTTTAACATATTTTCTTAGATAAGAAACAACTTCTGGAAATTGTTCTGTAACATTTTCTAATCTTCTTGTAAATATTTGAATGTCTTTATCTATATGAATCTGCATTCTAAAACCATCATATTTAAATTCAAAAGCAGCTGGCTTCCCAACAATAGAAAAAGCATCTTCAATATTCTTTGCTTTTTGGTAGAGCATAACATTAATTGGCTTGCCAACTTGTAAAGAAAGTTCATTTAATCCATTAAGACCTTTTTCTTTTAATATTAAAGCGATTTTACCAAAATCATTTGTTAAATCATAAGCATGCCTGACCTTCTCAAGAACCTCGTTATACCTAGCACGATCTTTAACCTCAATTTTAACATTTTCAGGATCATATTTAATATCTAATTCATCTGAAAAAAAGGCCCAGACCAACGCATCTCTGATACTTCCAGAACCTATTCCTACCCTTAGATTATCAATAGCTGTCCTTATAATATATTTAGCTTCTATCGGCGTAGAATTAATCAATAATTCAGAGATAATATTTATTTTATTATCAACACTGCCCTTTCCTTCTAAAGATGCTAAACTTTTTAGATTATTATAAACCTTTTCCACAGTTAATCTTTTTGGAAATAATGATGATTGCTTCTTTTTTTTTATTAATAGCTGAGCAACATTACCTAAATCGCCTTGTTTTTTCCATTCTTCTTCAATCTCTTTTATTGAAATGCCAGTAGTTCTTTGAATGGCTTTAATAATAAGTTTAGAAGCAACGCCAATTTTCTTATCCTCCCAATCAGGAAATATTTTTCCTTGGGCCATTAACATAATTAGCGCTAAATTTTTAGCTTCTGTCTTTTTAATTAATTCAGATAAATAATAAATTTTCTCCAATCTTTTAGAAGTACTATCTAATTTCTCGTATAATTCAACAAGCTCTTTGTACAACATAAATCTAATGAATAAAGAACTTAATTTAAATTTATCTTCTTTTTTTCCTTGTAAACTCCTTTAGATTTAATATTTGTTCTGTTTTTGCTATTCCCGCAGCTTTCAAAGTTTTTTTCCAGCTGCCAAAGTACTTTCTGTATGTAGAATAAGATGCAATCCATTTTTTCTTTTTTAAATGAACTGCTTTAGGGATGTCTCCAATTTCCTTTGCCAATAATTTAACATTTTCAATTAATTCTTTTTTACTGTATTTTTTCCTTACATTAATCTTAAGACCTGCTTTTTTTAAAGAATTGTTCCAAGAACCAAATCTTTTAAAATATGTTGAAGCAGAAGGATATTTCTTTTTATTGTTCATATCTTTTATAGTTGGACTTTTTTTTAATTCTTTAGCTAGTTTTTTTAGATAAAAAATAAGTTGTTCTTTAGTATAGCGTCTCATATTAAATTAGTTAAGCAAAGTTTATTTAAAATATTTTCTCTCTTAGACAAAATTTATTTAAATAATGCTAATATCACTTGTTATATGCGTCTAGACTATAAAAAACTCGGTTTCAAAGCAGGCATAGAAATCCACCAAGAATTAAACACCAAAAAATTATTCTGTAATTGTTCTTCTACAATGACTGAAAATAAGCTAATTTCTGAAACAGTAAGAAAATTAAGGGCTGTTGCCGGTGAAACTGGCGAGATTGATTTAGCAAGCGCATATGAACAGTTTAGAGATCGTTTGTTTATTTATCATGGATATGAGAATGAAGCATGCCTGGTTGATTTAGATGAAGAGCCTCCGCATCCTGTTAATAAAGATGCTTTCACTATAGCACTAGGTGTTGCCAAACTCCTTAAATTAAAGATTCCTGATACAATATGTGTCATGAGAAAAACAGTGACAGACGGATCTGCAATTACTGGATTCCAGAGAACAATGTTAGTTGGTATTGAAAGTGATTCTTCATATATTAAAACATCAAAAGGAAATGTTAAAGTTACTTTGCTAAATTTAGAAGAAGATGCCTGCAAAATCGAAAAAAAAGAACATAATAAAGTGTATTATTCTTTATCCAGATTAGGAATTCCCTTACTTGAATTAGGTACAGATGCTTCTCTTAAAGATCCAAGCCATGTAAAAGAAGTTGCTTTACAAATTGGAACGATGTTAAGGTCTTTTAATGTTAAAAGAGGCATTGGAAGCATAAGGCAGGACGTCAATATTTCTATCAGGAATGGCGCGAGAATTGAGGTCAAAGGATGGCAGGATTTGAGAAAGATTGAGAAATTGGTCGAAAATGAGGTATTAAGACAATTTAATTTATTGCAAATAAAAAAAGAACTTAAACTTAGAAAAGTTAAAAAATTCAATAAAAAAGAAAAAGACGTTACTCATATTTTCAGAAAAACAAAATCAAAAATTATTTCTAATTTAATAAAAAATAATAGCAAAGTATATGCTCTTTTATTACCTGGTTTTTCTGGCTTACTAAAAAAAGAATTATGCCCTGGAAAAACTTTTGGCAAGGAAGTAAGCGAATATGCAAAATCATACGGAACAAAAGGCCTTATTCATACTGATGAGGATTTAAAAAAATATAAACTAGAAAATGAGTTTAAAAAATTAAGGAAATTATTCAATGCAAAAGAGAGTAATTTAATTCTGATTATTGCTGAGAAAAAAGGAATTGCAGAGAAAGCAATAAATGCTGTTTATGAACGCGCATTATACTGTTTAAAAGGTGTGCCCGAAGAAACACGCATTCCAAATCATAATGATGCAACCAGCTCATATGCAAGGCCATTGCCCGGGGCGCATAGATTATATCCTGAGACTGATATCCCAAACATAAAAGTAACAAAAAAAGTTCTCGAGTCTATTGAAATACCTGAATTAGTATCTGAAAAAATAGAAAGGATATCAAAGCGATACAAGATTACGCAAGGTATTACAAAAGAATTGATAAAAAAAGATGTTGATTTGGAGTATTATGTAAATAAGCATAAAAAGATCAAGCCCAGCTTTATTGTAAGAACATTAATAGAAATGCCGAAAGAGATTAAAAAAAGATATAATAAAGAGATTGATATTGGCAACTATATTGATGAGATTTTTGATAAATTAGATAGAAAAGAGATAAGCAAAGATGCTGTGTTTGAGATCCTTGTTGAAATTGCCCATAATAAGAGGATAGATTATTCAAAATACAAATTATTGAGTGATAAAGAGCTAGAAGAAGAGATTAAGAAGATTATTGTTAAGAATAAAAATCTTCCTTTAAATACTTTGGTTGGAAAAGTGATGAGTAAGCTGAGGGGAAAGGCTGAGGGGAAAAAGATTGTTGAGATAGTAAAGTCTTTAAATTAAATTTTCAAATTCTTTGTAGATTCTGCAACATCCCACACAGGTTGTTCTTCCTTAAAAAAATAATCAAAATTTGCTAAAATTCTCCCTAGCATTTCAATGCAGAGAAGCATAAAAAACAGTAAAATTTTATTTGTGTTATGTGTCAAGTAATTGAAAATAATTTTTATACTTTGCACATAATTTAAAGTTATATCTTTAAAATTTGTTTTCTTTGCAACAATTTTATGACCATTATGATATCTTCTTATTTGTTTTACAAACTCACTTAGTTTTTCTGGACTTTTTGTGTAATATGTAATATTGTCTGCATATTTTATACGACCTTTTTTTTCAAGTAAAGATATTAAGTAGATCTCATCTACAGATGTTTTAGGCAATTTAATCCTTTCTTTTCTTAATGCTAGCAAGCCTGTTCCTTTTGGTTGAATTAAGCTAAATTCATGATGCAGCTCCCAATAAACATGTACTGCCTGATTCAACAAAGAATCCTTCTTATTCACACATACGCCTCTTGTTGTGATTATAGCTATGGTTTTATCTTGCATAAATTTAATAATCTTCTTTAGGAACCCTTCTTTAGGTAAAATATCTCCGTTACAAAGTAGTAAGATATCACAAGTAGTTTTCTCAATAAATTGATTTATCCTAAAATACTTCCCTCTTCTCTTTTTCCCAATTATCTTATAAACATTATTCGTCTTTTTACCCTTAAAATTCATAATTATATTATTGGTTTTATCAGTACTCCCATCGGAAAACAAAAAGAGTTCTTTTATTTTTAAGTCCTTAATTATATCAAGTAATTTAGGTAGATTCTTCTCTTCATTATATGCTATAATCCCTATGGCTATTTCTATCATATCACAGAATAGCTTTGGCGTTTATTTAATATTTATGGTATTTATTAAGATAATAGCCTAGAAAGTGGACCCTTCCCTATAACATACTAAAAATATACATCTAGAGTCTAGTTAACAGCATATTCCATAAATTCTCCCAAGATCTGAATTGATTAAAGAACATCTCTTTAAAAGATTGAAAATGCGCTAATAGGAGATAATTTTTATCTATCTGAGATATTAGTAGCAAGTTCCAAACAATAAAAGGTAAAAAGAAAAGTGTGTAATATCTCCTGGATAACTTAAATCTTTCCAAAAAAGAGGCCAGACCCAAAATAAAAACAGGTGTCATACCAAAGAGATATCTTATCCCAAATGAAGAACCCCCATGGTAATATTCAAACGTGGATAGAAAAAATACAGTTATCCAAAAAACCAGAAGTAATTCTCTTAAATTTTTGTGTTGTCTGAAAAGATGTATTAATCCAATTAGTGAAAAAATGGTTATCGGAGTCCATAAAATTATTCCATGGGGTGGTAAAATAAAGATGTGAAAAAAATATTTCGGCCAGATTTGCAATGTTGTAGATACTAAACTCTTTACCCATACACCATATATAATTTTCAAAACTATAAATTGTGGTAACACTGCAATTAAAAAACCAAAACTAAAACAGAACAGATGAATAAAACTTTTTTTTGATTTTGTTTTAAAAAAATCCAATACTAATCTTTTTACAGGAAGAATAACAAAAACCAGATTATTCCATCTAACAATACTCATTAATCCCGAAATAAAACCAAGCAATATCCAAAAAAATTTTATTTTAGATTTAATCAAATAATAAAAATTCAAAAACAGAACCGTTGTAAATAGAGAGATACCATGATTACTTGCTGGCTGTTTAAATGCATAAAATAAAAAAGAAGAAGATAAAAAATAGATTATTACAGCAAAGAGAGATGTTGAAATATCAAAATAATTTTTAACAAATCTATAAATCAAAAGCAAGGCAAGATAGGAATATACAACCGTCCCAAAAAGAGTTATATTAAAATATAAGTTTGTGTATCCGTTTATTGGAAGATTAAATAGAAAAGATAAGGTATGAGCAAAAACAAAGAAAGGCAACCAAAAAAAAGTGGCGCCAAACATAGCATTATTTCTTGTATGTCCTGTCTCTGTTTGATAACTTATATAATAAGTACAACTTGTTTCTTTTACTTCTGGTGTGAAATCTTTTGAGCAAATTTCCTTAAATTCATTATCATATTGTATGTCCTTATCTATTACAAGGGATCTTACAGGTGCATAATACTGTATCCCATCAATTACCAATATTTGCGGAGTAAATAAAAAAAAAGCAGATAACCAGAAGATCAGTGAAAGAATAAAGTAATCTTTAAAGTGATAAAACATTTTATTTTTTTGTTATTTTTTCAAGTAAACCCATCAATTCTTTTCTTAATTTATAAATCTCATATGACCCTACTAAAATTGAGATTGCAATTGGAACCTGTGTAATAATTATTGCTGTTGATGTATTCATTATAATCTCCTAGTAATTTCACGTAGATATTTTCGTGTTTTTCTAATATAATATATAGATAAAAAAGAGATAATATAATAAGGAACATGAGTCAAAAATATTATTCTAAAAATGTCTTCCATTTTACGACCAAGGCTAACATTGTTCCAATGAATAAACCAATATAAGAAAAAACTAATAATAAGATCTTTTTATGTGTTTTGATTTTAAAATGATTAATGTTACTGATAATCCATTTGTCAAAATAATTATTTGAAGAGATCATATCTGAAATTTTTAAATGACTTTTCTCAATCTTTCTGGAAGGAATATTTATTAGACCAATACTTAGTTCATTCTTTAACGATTCCAGCAAAATTTCAAGATCAATTTCAAATCCCTTGCTGTAAAATTGGATTTGTTTAAAAGAACTAATTTTTAATATTTTAAAACCACATGAAATATCATAGATGTTTTGGTTGAGTAATTTAAAAAAGAAAGCACCAAACCTATTTAAAATAAATCTTTGTATAGATCTAAACTCACATCTCTGTCCCAGAACAATATCATACCTAGATATCTTTCTAATGAATAAAGGAATTAAGTTAGGGTTGTGTTCTAAGTCCCCATCAAGGATTATAAGGGTCTTATAATTGTTTTTTCTGGCAAATTTAAGACCCTTAATGATGCATCCACCCTTACCAAGCCTTTTGCTGTTAGATATTATCTTAATATCCCATTTTTTTACTTTTTCAAGCGTTTTATCTGTTGAGCAGTCATCCACAACAAGAATATCAACCTCATACTTGTGTATTTCATGAATCAGAAACTCAATTGTTGAATCTTCATTATAAACTGGGATTAAACACAGAGTTTCCATTTGACTAAGTGGTTATTTTTTTCTGGTCATAAAAAGTTTACATTTATCCGAAAGCATCCAAAAGCTGGAAATATTAATAATCCTGGTTTTATTCCATTTAGCACATCTAATTTCTTCCCATAATATATGGTTTTAATTTTAATTAATTGAAAATTTCCTTTCTGTATAAGAGAAAGTAGTGTTTTTTCTGAAAATTCAAAAACAGTTGGTTTGTTGAACAATTTAAAGAAGTATATCTGTGGATAGTAGAATATTTTTTCAATTTCTTCAAGAAATTTGAAAACAACAGATCCCACAATAACAATTTCTCTTTTGGGTTTTAAAACTCTCCCAGTTTCAACAAAAATTTGTTTAAGATTATTGATAGTTTCATTAAACGATTTACCTGTTACATGATGTAAAACCAATTGAAACAAAACCACATCAACGGATTCTCTTTTAATTGATTTGAGAGATCTAGCATCGTCAAATCCATAAACAACATTAGAATATTTTTTTAATTTGAAAAAATACTTAAAAGCAGGATCTATTGCTATTATTTTTTTTGGCAATGAAATGTCAAAATTAAATATGCCACCATTCCCAATATCTAAAATAGTCTTTCCTTTTATTAGGGGATTAATTTCTTTTTGAATGTTTAAATACCAAACCTTATTTATTTTGGAGATAGAGTCTAGATAGACTATATAATTCCTACTAAAATGCTTTGGAACAGTGACCATGTTTTAATCTCTAGAAGATTACAATGTAGTAATCTTGTATATTATTAGTTCAGTAATAGTAAATATAAAACTCAAATTATTAAAAGCATGCAAATTTAAATAAATTGCCGTTTTTCTTTTATTTATGAAAAGATGTACTAGATGCATTCTCCCAGAAACATATCCTAATATAAAATTTAATAAAAAAGGCATATGTAATTTCTGTCTAAATTACAAACCAATTACTGTAAAAGGAAGGGCTATATTTGAAAGAGAAATAAAAAAATACAAACAAAAGTCCAGGAGTAAATACGATTGTTGTATAGGTTTTAGTGGAGGAAGAGACAGTACATATCTTCTTTATAGATTAGTTAAAATTCACAAACTGAAGGTATTAGTGTGTACTTTTAAATGTGGTATTCAATCTCCCCTTGGCAGCAAAAATGCAAAAAAGGTTGTTAAGAAATTAAATGTAGATCATTTGGTTATTAACTATAAAATCAAAAAAAATATTAAAATGCTCAGTAATAATTTTCGAGCATGGCTTAAAAAACCTTCTGTAGCCATGATTCCAATATTAATGTTAGCAGATAAAACAATGGAATACCATCTAAGGAGTGTGTGCGTAAAGAATAATTTATCATTAATGCTGGATGCAGAATCTGCTTTTGAATGGGTCCCTTTTAAATCTGGATTTTTGGGCGTTAATTTACAAGGACATAATTTATCTACAAAGTTAAAGATTAAACTTTTACTTGGTTATCTTAGGGAATATGTTAAAAATCCCAAATATTTTACAACATTTGATCTTATTGAGAATTTGTTTGGTTTTTATGTGTTTTTTGAAGGAAAAAATCTAATAAAGAAGATAAAACTTATAAGATATTTTGATTATTTTATGTGGAATGAGAGAGAAATAGTGTCTACTATTAAAAAAGAACTTAATTGGGAAACAGCAAAAGATACCCTTGCCACATGGAGAATAGATGATTTAATTCCGCCACTCTATAATTTCTTATATTATAAGATGGTAGGATTTACAGAAAATGATGAGTTAAGAAGCAATATGATAAGAAATAATCAGATTTCAAGAGAAGAAGCACTGAAAATTATAAATGAAGAAAACAAGATTAGATGGTCAACTCTAAAAAGGCTTTTCGATGAAGTACTTAACCTTCCCCTAACTGTCTTAAATAAGGTCCCATTACACAAAGACTTGAATCCAAGAATATTTCAAATTCCAAAAGAATATCTATAAAAAGAAGGTTAATATAAGAAAAAGTATATATGAAATAAAGATAATAAGAAATTACAAAAAAGATTTATAATGTTAATGGGTATTTTTAATGGAAAAACAATCAAAGTTTCACTCCTAATATTGTTTATTCTATTTTTCAGTTTTATCTCATTTGAGATAATAAAAAAATCTGTAGATGGAAAAAACAATATATTGTATAAAGAGAAAGATATCTCATTAACTGTAGATATCAATAAATTTCATAGAGATAATAGTACCATATTTTTATTTAAAAGACTTAATTATACACCCCAAAGAGTCATACCTTTCTGGTTCTGGAATGGTAATTTAAGTAAAAAAGAAATCACAAGACAAATTGAGTTAATGCAGTCTACTGGAATTAAAGAAGTTATAATTCATGCACGTTCTGGACTAGTACAAGAATATCTTTCTGAAGAATGGTTTGAATTTGTTGGACATGCATTAAAAGAATTACAAAAAAAAGACATGAAAGCATGGATCTACGATGAGTTTGATTGGCCAAGTGGAATTGCAAATGGAAAAGTATTAGAAAAAAATCCTAATTTAATAGCAAAAAATTTGAAAATGAAAAAAATGAAAAATTCAAATTTCAGTCTGCCCAATACTCAATTTAAGGCAAGAAAAATTGTTTCTGTCATATTCTCAAATATTGATAATACCTCTAATGTAAAAGAAAAATATTGCAATAATATTTCCTGCTCATTTGGTGAAGAATACAAAAATAATTCGATTTATGTTTTTTATCAGGATTATGGTCATTTTAAAACTGAATATAAGCATCATTATTATGTTGATTTGATGAATCCTAATGCAACTCTTAATTTCATCAATCTTACACATGAAGAATATTATAGAAGATTTCCAGACCATTTTGGGAACACAATAGTTGGTTTTTTCACAGATGAACCTGGTTTTTATGCAAACACATATGATATTTATGATGTGGGTTCAATTGCATGGAGCAATTTGTTTGAAAAAGAGTTTTATGAAAAAAAAGGATACAACATAACAAATTATGTGTATTACCTCTGGTATGATGATGAAGGAAATATTTCTGAAAAAGTAAAAAGAGATTATTTTGAAGTAAGAACAGATTTATATGTTGAAAATTATTTTAAAACAATACATGATTGGACAAGCAGTCATAAAGTATTGTTAACTGGTCACGTTTTAATTGAAGAAAATCTTTATGATATTGTTAATTTTGAAGGAGATTTCTTTAGAACTATGGAATATTTAGATATTCCAGGTACAGATGATATTATATATTTTGATAAAAATAAAATAACTCCAATTTTGGTTTCATCAGCAGAGTTCATATATAATAAACCTTATTCGTTAACAGAAACCTTTGCAGGATATGGTTGGGATTTGACATATAATAAAGTAATAGCAACAACAAACTGGCTAATTGAAAACGGTGTTGATATAATTGTTCCCCATGCTTTTTTTTATACAACAGAAGGAGAAATTCAATATAATGATTATCCACCAAGCTTCTTTTTCCAAAATCAAGATTTGTGGACAAAGATAGGTGAATACATAAAACATGTGAATAATAAGAAGAATAATAAAATTACAACCCCTGCTTTGGTAGTATACCCCCTTAAAAAATCATGGTCTCTGTTTGACCCTATTAACAGGACAGAAATTGAAAAAATAGATTATGAATTAAAAAGTCAAATAGAATCTTTGGAAAAAAAGGGAAACTCTATTATATTAATTCCGGATTATGTTTTTGATAAAAAATGATGTTGAATTTGTTAAAATTAGCTAAAGTTAAAAACATAGACCTTAGACCTCCTGAAAGACTATATAATTTAAATGGTGTTATTTGTTATAAGAATTTTAAACTTTAGGGATACAGAAACTGAAACTATAAATTTATTATTTTCAATTTAAAGGTTAATATTTTTTACAGTAGGAGGGATTTTAACAATAAAAGAGAAAAACCTTTCAGGTACAACGTTATTATATACTGTAATATTAATAATTTTATTACTTTTATTATCAATTGGTTCAGAGAGATATTTAACTCCAGTAATAGGAATTGTATATGTACTTTGTGCTTTTAGTATATATCGTTTATTTATTCTCTTTAAGAAAGTAGTAATAAAACATATCACCCATACAAAAGGAATAAATTAAAAACAAGACAATGCCTTTAGAAAAACATATGAAACAAAAGACCAAAAATTATAAGAAATTATTTTTTAATAAATGGTTCTTTTTCTTATTAATATTTAGTATATCTCTTAGATTGTTATGGTTCAATGTTCCTCTAGAAGATGATGAAGGAGTTATGCTTTATTTATCTGATAGTTGGTTAAAAGGAAAAAATCCCTATTCATATGCTGACACAAAAACACCAATCTCATATATGAATTATTTTCCACCTTTAATATTAAAAAACCACTCTTTTTTTGTTTTTAGATTATATGGTTGTTTTATTTTCTTTTTGTCTCTGTTCTTTCTACTACTATATTTATATGAAATTAGAAAGAACCATAAAGAGGCATTATTTGGAGGATTTATTTATTCAATTTTAATGCACATTCCATTATTACAAGGTTTTCTAAACAAACCTGGAACATTCTTTAATTTATATTTTGTATTATCTTTATATTTTTTAACGAAGTATTTTACATCTGATAATAAAAAATATTTTTATCTATCTTCCTTATTTTGGGCGATTGCTTTATTATCCAATTCTCTTAACATGGTCTATATAGGCATATTCAATTTAATATTATTATTTCAAAAGAAGAAAATTAAACACATAATTCAATATTCATCTATCTCTTTTGCAATTGGCATTGTTTCTCTTGGATATTTTTATGTTAGATTTAAAATCAATTTAATTTACTTAGCATATGTTTCTATAAAATCTTTTTATTTAATTTATTCAAAATATTTTGCAGTTTTCCACAATAAAGGGTTTCCAATTTTATATTTTGAAGCTATCATTTTAATGATTGGATTAATATTAATTGGTTTAAAGTTATATAAAAAACTAAATCTTACATCTAAAATTGCACTTTTGTTGAGTATGTTTGCATTAATATATCAAACAATAACACCTAGTTTTGGTCATTATTTAGTTTCATTATTCCCCATAATTGTAATTTTTAGTAGTAATCTTTTTAATAAAATAAAACAAAATATAAATCTTAAACTGTTCATAAGTTTATTATTGTTATTTACCTTTCTAACATCAATAAAATATTATCCTGAACACAATATTAAAAACTCAGTAAAATTCCATGAATTTTCATCATACTCTGAACAACAAGCAATTGTCTCTTTTCTAAAAAATAATTTAAACGAAAATGAAAGCTTCTACTACTGGGGATGGAACCCTGGTTTATATTGGTTAACAAACAAAAATTATCCTTTAACCGCATTTTCTTTACATATGGGGTGTGGAACACCATTTGATTATTTATATGAGGATATTCTAAATAATACATTGAAAGAAGGAGAGATATATTGCTTACTTATAGTAAAAGAAAATCTTTCAACGGACTGCAATGATTTTAATTTGTTAATAAAAAACAAATATAAGGTCTCTTTCAAAACAAAAATAAAAAATTTTGAGTTTTATGATTTAGAATTTGTAAATAGATCTAAACAATATACTATAAACAAACCCTAATCACAACAAATTTTTTATCTCTTAAAAATATTTATAAATTTATTAACAATTATAAACCTATGGTAAAGAAGAAAACTGTGTTAATAACTGGTGGGTCTGGATTTCTTGGAACCAATCTTGTAAACTATCTTTACAAAAAAGGATATAAACTCAAAGTAATAGATCTTGTGATGCCTTTAAACTACAATGATATGAAGTACAAAGCTAAGTATGTTTGGAGTGATATAAGGAAAATAAAAAATCTAAATAGAATATTCACCGGTGTCGACTACATTGTTCATGCTGCTGCTGCTTTACCCTTGTACTCAGCAAGAGATATTTACTCAACAGAAATCATGGGAACTGAAAACATACTTAGAGTAGCACATAGGCAAAAAATAAAAAAATTTATCTATATCTCATCAACTGCAGTTTATGGTATACCTGACTCCACTCCCTTGTATGAACACCATAAACTAAAGGGTGTTGGATCGTATGGAAAAGCCAAAATAAAAGCAGAAAAAATATGTGATAAATATAGAAAAAAAGGTATGTGTGTTACAATCCTAAGACCTAAAACATTTATGGGTCCTGGGAGATTAGGCATAATGGCAATTTATTCAGATTGGATAAGAAGGGGAAAGAACATACCCCTTATTGGAAACGGGAATAATCACTATCAACTTTTAGATGTAGAAGATTTGTGTGTTGCCATTGAACTGTGTCTAAAAAAAGCAGAAGATAAAGTGAATGATACTTTTAATATTGGAGCAAAAGAATTCTTAACTATGCGCGAAGATTTTGGGTATGTTGTCTATCATGCAGGATTTAAAAAGAAAAATATCCCACTACCTAAATTTCCTGTAATTAGTTTACTTAAAATACTAGACTTTTTAAAGTTGTCTCCATTATACCAATGGATTTATGAGACAGCGGTAAAAGATTCTGTTGTTTCAATTGAAAAAGCTGAGAAAATTCTTGGTTTCAAACCTATGTATTCAAATAAAGACACATTGCTAAGAACGTATATATGGTATGTTAAAAATCTAGATAAATTTGAAAATAAGTATGGTGTTACACATAGCACTCTTTGGAGACAAGGAGTATTAAAAATAGTAAGTTGGTTTTTTTAGAAAACCAAGTTGTATGTTTGTAATAAATATAAGTTAAAGAAGAATATGAAAATAAAAGATACTTTGGATGAAATAAGGATATATCAGTGGTACAAAAACTTGATTATTTTTCTTCCGATAGTATTTGGAAAACAGATTTTTAATCTAATTGTCTTAGAAAAGACTTTACTCGGTTTTGTTGCTTTATGTTTAATCTCTTCAACAAATTATGTAATCAATGATATTCTTGATTTTAAAAAAAATAAATTACATCATAAGAAAAAATTAAGACCTATTGCTTCGGATAAAATTAAAAAGCACGAAGCAATTATTCTAGCAACAATCTTATTCATCTTAGCAGTATCAATAAGTTTAACTTTATCACCTGTTTTTGCAGGATTTGTGTTTTTATTATTTGTTTTAACACAAATATATTCTTTGTTTTTAAAATATAAACTCTTTATAGATATCTTAATGAAGTTCTAGAAAATCCAAAAATTCTCATGATAAAATATTGTACATATGCAGGAAACCAACCCGTGAAAACTTCATATGGGATCTTGTTTTTTATGATTCCCTTTTTTGTTGTTTTAATTACTATTTCTTGCCCTTTATACAAATTGTTTGGATAACCTACATCATCAATAGATTTAACTTGTAAAACTTGAAGGTGTTCATCTTGATAAACCGGTGCATCTCCTATATCAACCAATGTTATAACACTTGATAAAAGAATTATACTAATTATGAGGATATTTTCATGAGTTTTCATCATCTCAATTTTATTTTCATTTGGAAAGAGTGGGGACGCAGGGATAACCACTATTCGTTCCTGCATCCTAACAGGCCGTAATAGATTTGAACCCCGATCTAGCGGTCACTTCCTCAGGTGACTGACCACAGATAAGTCATTGTCCGAAGACTCATCACTCCATGACTGGAGCCGCTTATACTAGCCAGGTTGTACTACGTCCCCTTGACGATAAGAGAAAAAATCATAATTTATAAAAGTTATTTATAAAAAGTGAAACCACTTTAAAATGAAAACATTTTTATATTTAATAATTCTTTAATTTTATATTACTTTGTGGGGTGATAGAATATGGCTAAAAAAGAAGAACCTGAAAACGATGGATTGCTTAATAAAGTGGGGCCGTGGTCGTTTATTCTGGGATTAGTGATAGCTTTTGTATCTGCGTTAACAGGCAGTGTTTTCTGGATGTTGGGTGCATTAGGACTTGTAGTTGGATTGCTTAATATTACAGATAAAGAGATTTCTTTATACTTAATAGCAACATTGACTTTTTTGGTAAGTGCAAATGCATTATCTGTTACATTGACAAAATTAGTTGGCTTAGTTCCGGTAATAGGAGAATGGCTAAACTTTATTGACCCATTGTTAGCAAATATAACTTTATTTGTTGCGCCAGGTGCAGGAATCGTTGCGTTAAAAGCCTTATATAATATCTCAAAAGACTAACTAATAATTTTTTTTATTACTTTTTTAGTCCTATAAAGAAAAGAACGTATGTTGTCCTTAGAAGGATTTTTTATTAATAAAATTAATTGTCTAGCTAAGTAAACTGGACTTAATTTGGATTTTAGTAACCGAGATTTAATAATCTTATCCAAATCCTTACTAGTAAAGTTATCATAGTAAATAATATCTTGTCCTTTTATCCAATATTTCTTCTTTATTTTTTTTGCATCTGCTAATTTATCATAAAATTCTGTTCCTGGATATGCATAGGCTCTTGTATAATAAATGTCGTCAAGATTTAAAGTATTAGCAAAATCAAAAGTATCTTGAATTGTTTTTTTATTTTCTCCCAATAACCCCAAAACAAAAGTGGCTTGTGTTTTTATACCCTGTTTGTTAATTAAATCAATTACTTCCTTAATTTCATTTAATTTCTGTGATTTCTTATTTATTCTTAATATTTCTTCGTTGCCTGAATCAATACCAAAATAAATTCTCTGACAACCCGATCTTTTCATTAATTTTATCAATTGAATGATGTCTTTTTTCATATTATTTTTATTGGGAATAAAAGAATCTATTCTTGTTTGACATCTCCAAGTAATTTTCAAGTTATCTTTAATAATTTGTTCACAGAGTTTTTTTGTATATTTATTTGAAGAAATAAAAAGAGAGTCTATGAATTCAAAAGAATGTATATCATATTTAGCTATGCAGTGTTTAATCTCTTCTATGACATTTTTTATACTTCTTCTTCTTATTTTCTGTCCAAATGCGAGTTTATGAGCACAATAAATACAAGAATAAGGACATCCTCTACTAACCATTATTGATGTTGTTTTTTTTGAATATTTTGTAAAATATAATTTTTGATTTACTAACTCTCTGGCTGGAAAGGGTAAACTATCTAAATCTTTGATGAATTTAATTTTATTAGACTTAATTTTGCCTTTTTTTTTATAGTATAATCCTGGTACAGAGGTAATTTTCAGTTTTCCATTTAAATAACCGCACAAATTATGAAATGCAATTTCTGCTTCTCCGGCTAAAACAAAGTCTATAAAATCGTTTTTGATAATCTCTTTCGGCAAAGCAGAGGCATGTAATCCTCCAAAAACAATCTTGCAATTAGGTATTATTTGTTTAATATTTTTGGTTAAATTTATGGCTGAATTATAAAATTCAGTTACTAACGTAATACCAACAAGATCCGGAGAATATTTTTTAATAATATGATTTGTTTTTTCCAATGATAATTTCTCTGCAATACAATCAATTACCTTTAATTCAATATTTGCTTGATGTTGTCTTAAGTAAGATGCAATATAAAGCAAATTTAAAGGAATTCTCCCAGGTTGAACTTTTCTATAGTTATTAAAATCGGTTGGACTAATAAGAAGTACTTTCATGGTTGTGAGTATTGCTCAATTTTTTAAATATTTAACTATGAAACAAAGAATAAATCTTACCTAATAACATTGATATTCTTGCAATAAAGTAATTAAGTAACTTGTTATTATTATTTATCTTTCCAATAACTTTATTTGTTCTGATTTTTGAATCAATAAAAAAATTAAAATCTCCCTTAGTAATTAAATAACTTTTTTTAACATCAATAACTCTGTGTACGATGAGTTGTTTCTTATCAAGATACCCAATAATGTCTCCAACAACATAGGTTTTGGTAGAATATAGTTTTACCTTTTTACCTGGTGGATAGAAAGGTAACATACTTCTCCCTCTAATTACATATTCTTGATGTCTTCCATTTTTCGTATTATGGTTTTTCTTCTTCATAGATATATGGTAAATGAATAAATGGAAATACTTTTTGATTTACAAAGTTACTTAAAATTCTTAGTATCATAGATAAGGTTCTTTTAGGTAATTTAATAAAATTAAATATCAATCCAATAAATAAACTATAAATATAGTGTGTGGTTGTAATAATATTTGTCAACCAAAACAAACCTTTTGGATTTTTTCTTAAGTACTTTGATTGTGAAATAAATTTAATAAATTTATTTGGGATGTAATATTTACCAAGAAGAGAATATAAACTATAGATAAACATACTTTTTTTAGAATATTTCGATCGCATACCATGATAAACAACATTATTACTATATCCTACAACGTTTTTTATTGAAATTTTTTTATCTTTTAATGCTTTTAATGTTAACTCAAAATTTGGATAGAACACCAAACTAAATAGTCTAATGGTAAAGGGTTTTTTAAGTTTAAAAAAAAGACTTAAAGATGAGATATATTCTTCAAATTCTTCATAAGGATTATCAACAATAACGTCATACACCACCTTTATTTTTTTATTTTTTAAAGAATCTGAAACTTGGAATATTTCTTTATTTGATTCAAATCTGTGAAATATTTCTTTTCGTATTTTTTCGGAGCCTGATTGGATTCCTAAACCTACATTTACACAATTAGCTTCTTTAATTAATTTTAATTTTTCCTCATCAGCCATTTTAGTATGTAGATGACAATAAAATGGCAAATTTATATTATGCTTATATTCTTTACAAAACTTCTTAAGCCACTTAATATCTAAGGTAAAAACATCATCAACAAAAGCCACTTTTACAATAGAAGGAAACATCTTTTTGGCAAGTTTAAGTTCTTCAATCACATTTTTAACGCCCCTTCTTCTCACATGATATGTTTTCCCATATATTTTCTTCAAATTATAACTACCACAATAAGTACAATTATAGGGGCATCCTCTTGAAGTGATAATTGGATAATTGAACTTATAGTAGTATTCCAAGCTATCTATTGGTGGGGTCTTAAAAATCTTATTTTTGTAGATATAGACTTTCTTTTTATCGGAAAAATCTGGAAAAGGCAACCTATCTAAATCTTGTATCAAGGGTCGCAAAGGGTTTATGTATTTCTTATTATTTTTTTTATAACCAATATTTTTGATAGTATAAATTGGTTTATTTTGTTGCATTAAGGTGATTAGTTCACTAATAGCATATTCAGCTTCACCAACACAAATAAAATCTGCATATTTCAAGCTAGTGTGTGGATTTATGGTTGGATGTGGACCTCCCCACAGCACGTGACACCCAATATTTTTTTTTATCTTTTTGGTAATTTTTTCAGAAAGCTTAACATAATTAGATAAAACCTGAATAGCAACTAAACCTGGATTATAATTCTTGATTGTTTTAACAAAAAAATTATAATCAATTGGTTTTGAAACATCAATTAGAAAAACAGAGGTAACATCGTGTTCCTTTTTATCTAAGAAAGCATGCAATAACCTAACAGAGATCGAACCTACATCGTCAAAACAGATAAGAATAGTTTTCATTAATCTAGATGATTTTATATATTCTTAAATATTTTTTTAATAATATAGATAAAAAGGTGATATGGCAATTATAAAAACTCTCTACTATTTACTAAAACTAAAGCTACATCAAAGATTTAATCTTGAAAAGTTGGAAAAAATTCAAAATGAGAAATTAAAAAATTTAATTCACTATTCTTATAATAATGTTCCTTATTACAGAAAGCTCTTTAACGATAACAACATATCCCCAAGAGATATAAGAACAAAAAACGATTTAAAAAAAATTCCAATTACAAAAAAAGAAGATATTCAAGAAAATTATGAATCTATAATTTCAAAAAAAAAATTAAGAAAAAAACATGAAATAATTTTTACTTCGGGTTCTACAGGCAAACCATTAAAAATCCTCACTACAAAAAAAGAAATTGATTATAATAACGCTTTAATTCTATATGTGGCATTAGAACAGGGAAGATCTCTACTAGATAAAACTATAAGATTTCATATCCCTGAACCAAATACAAAAAAGTCATTGTTATCTAAATTTGGAATTTTTAAAAGGTATGACCTTGATATCTCAGATACATTAGAAGATGTTGTTAGAGAATATATAAAAATATCACCAAAACATATTGCAAGTTCTCCTTCATTTCTTATTGAATTTATTACTTATCTACAAGAAAATAATATAAAAATCAAAAAGCCAAGAACAATCTCTCTTCATGGTGAGGTAATTACTTTAATTGAAAGAAGAAAATTAACAAAATTTTTTGGTAATAAGATATTTAATATCTATGGGGCCGCTGAAGTATCAAGAATTGCTTTTGAATGTGAAAAACACAATGGTCTCCACATAATCACGGATGGTTGTATTGTGGAGTTTCTTGATTCTGAAGGAAATGAAATTGAGTCCAACAAAGAAGGACACATAGTTATAACAAATCTTTATAATTATGCAATGCCTTTGATTAGATATGATTTGGGAGATTTAGGCATACCTATTAGCAAAAGATGTTACTGTGGTAGAACTTGGCCATTATTAAAGCAATTAACAGGAAGAAAAGATGATATATTTATTTTACCAAATAACAGAAAAATATCTCCAAACAGAATCCCATCTTGGCACCTAAGATCTTTAAATGGGATTAAACAATTTGAAATAATTCAGGAAAAAAAAGATAAGATACTAATAAACATAATAAAATCCCAAAAATTCAATAACAAATCCAAGATTAAACTCGAAAAAGCAAAAAAAGCACTAATGTCTTTTTTTGGACCTGCCCTTGAAATAAAAATAAATATTACCTCTGGAGTACCAAAAAAAACAGATTACAAAAAACGATCAATTATTTCCAAAGTCAAAAAATAGATTTAAAAAAACATTTATAAAGTAATTATGATTATGTATGATTCATGAAAAAAAATAAATATATGGCCCCTAAAATAAAAAAATTAGATAAAATTGAAATTTTAGATGCAAGAACAACATAATATTTAAGATTGTAGTTACATTCTTGGATTCTAATATGACAAAAGAGTTTTACTTTGCTATATTTAATCACATTATTAAATTAAATTTGCCGTCTTCTGTGTCCGAAGATTGTATAGATATTTTTAAAGAATATAATGTAAAAAGCAGAACTGCAGATTTAAATATTGTATTAAAAAATAACAACAAAAATGTGAATAATATTGTACTAAATGAAAAGAAAAATGAAGTGGTTTATAATAAAATTAAGATTATTGAAAATCAAAATATATATTTATTAGAGTCAACTTTGTTCAATGGAAAACTGGGTTCTGATTATGAATACAAGCTTCCTGCAAAATATGGGAAATTTCCTCTCATAATTAGAAATATAGTAAGATCTGCTTATGCAATATTTCTACTTCAAAAAGATGGTTTTTTACTTCATAGTTCATCAATAATATATAATAAAAAGTCTAACCTCTTTTCTGGTCTTCCTGGAAGTGGAAAAACAACTTTAGCAGAATTTGCCAAAAAAACCGGATTTACCACACAGGGTGATGAATTTATTGCTATAAGAAAGATTAACAATATCTACTACTCTTTTGCCACACCTTTCGGTGGGTCTGTACGACCAGATATCAAAAAAAGTAAAATATCAAAGATTTTTTTTATTAAACAATCTACAAAATTATCCAAAAAAAGATTGGGATTTACAGAAAGTGTTCCAATGCTACTCCAAAATGAGTTTGTATCAATGTCTGTTCATTTCAAAAATAAAACTCAATTACAAAAATTTGCCATTAAAAAAGCTATTGATTTTTGTAATCACATATCTTGTTATGAACTACATTTTCCTTATAAAGAGAACATATTGAAAAAAATAATCTAATACCAAAAGCTATTTATTTTAACTATCAATCTTTTGTAATATGAATTATCAAACAGTTCTGAATATAATAAATTCACCTAAAAGAATTAAAGATAAAATTAATTGGCAAGAATTAATAGTGTTTTCATCAAACAATATGATAGGATCATACATATACGGTCTTCTTGGAGAAAAAATTACTGATAGTGAAGTTAAAACAAAATTTAAAAAAGAGGCAATAAAAAATCTGCAGATTAATATACTTCTTTTAAGAGAATCAAAAAAAATTGCTCATCACTTAAAAACAAACAAAATCAATTATGTTTTCATAAAGGGAGTAAGTCTTCTAAATACGATTTATACTCCAATAAATTTAAGAGTACTTCGGGACATTGATCTATTGATTAAAAAAAAGAATTTAGTACTTATTAAAAAGATACTACGAAAAGAAGGATACTGTGAAGAAAAGTTACATGACATCCACTCAAATTACTGGAAAAATTATTCTCATCATTTGCCCTTTTCAAAAAAAACAAAATATGGTAAAGTGTTAGTAGAAGTGCATTGGGATGTTTTGGAAAAGGGCAATCCTTTTACTATCAAAACAGAAGACATACTAAATAATAAAAAGCTTAGTAAATCATATTGTGTGCCATGTTTTGAAGATATGATTATTATTTCATTATCTTCACTGTTTTACCAACAAGTTAGTTATTATCTCCGTAATTTTATTGACATAAAATTAATAATTAAAAAAAAGAAAATTAATTGGAGAAAACTAATACAAAAATCAATTAAGTACGGGACAAATGATGTTGTATTATTAGGTCTTAGTTTTATGAAAAAATATTTTAATACCAATATTCCAGATTTTGTTTTTTCAAATTTAGAGAAAAACAGTAAAAAAAGAATCAAAAATGCACTTAAGTTTATTAATATAAATTATATTTTTAATAAGTATTATCCTAATAAAAATCAAAGATTTATTACTCAAATAAGAATGTGTCCAATTCACTTAAAATTGTATAATTTATATAAACTAAGTTTGTTACTAAGATTTAAAAAGAAATGTAAAACATGAATTCCAAAACAAGTATTGTTCCTGTTATTATAGAGGATGTGGTGTATGAATATGCTGATACAGAAGTATTAATATATAACACTAAAAATCAGACATTTTATCAGCTGAATTCTCTGGGTTCACTAATTTGGAATTTAATAGATGGAAAAACCTCATTAAATAAAATTAAAAAAAAACTTAGCCAACAATTTGAAATTGAGGATAGCATAGTCCATAAAGATTTAATTAATTTTATTATGAAACTCAAAAAACTAAAATTAATAAAAATATGACATCCTCCCCACACAAAAGTGTGGGGTTTCCAGCTAAGTGCTGGCTAACCCATGATGAAGTTCTTGATTTTCTATGTAATTTGCCATTGAGTCTAAGTCATTATATCCAACTGTTACAGAAAATGCTCCTGCTACCCAGAAATTTCCTCGTGGATATCTTAATCTCATGTTTTTTCTGTTCCTAAAAATCAGATAAGCAGACCTACCTTTCAATAATCTTAATGCTTGTGAATCAAGCATTCCTTTTGGCAGGCTTGCCAAAAGATGAACATGTTCAGGCAGTACCTTAATTATGTGAATCTTTATATTATGCTCTTTTGCACTTTTCAATATGCTTGCTTGCACAAGATTTTTAATCTCCGTTCGCTTCATCATATTATAGCGGTACTTTGTACACCATTCAAAGTGCCAAAAATTTAAACCAACTTTGTGGCTGTATCGTCTCAATGTTGTGCTTATTTGCATTTTTGCTCCTCCACGGAGCAAAGCTCACGCTATCTATGTTGTTATACAGCGTGACTTCGTCCGCAATATATACTGCGGCGAAGCCGCTATAAAAACTTTCTAGAACTCGCACTAAAGTGCGGGGTTTTAAACCCCTTAGCGAGCTAAAACTCGCTCGCTAATAATAAATTATTCCTTGCACAAAAGACTAGAAAGTGAATATCCAATTGTATTCTTTTGTGAAGATAATGACTTATATATTTCTATCTCAATATCTCCCTTATCTTTTATTGTAAGCATGACTTTATCCCCTGGTTGTTTTGTAGATAAAAAATCCCAAAAATCTAGCTCCTCATTCATTTTTAATTCATTTGCAGCAGTTATTATATCCCCTACAATCATGCCTGAATCAAGATTCATATTTTCATAAACATGTTTCCCAACATATAATCCACAAAAAGAATATTCTGATAAATTCACATTATTTTCTTCAGAAAGACAATTAATTCTGTTAAGAGATTCTTCAACCAGACAAGATTCTGGATAAACCACAACATACCTATCCTTATCAATTAGATATAGTCCTGGACTTATTATTTCATCGGTTTGTGTATTAGATTCTATCTCTGTTTGCTTAAATAAAAGAGCGGAAATTATAATGATAAGAACTATTGGAGCCAAAATAAAAATTAGATGTTTAAAACTAATTGGTTTTTTAATATATTTATTAACAAGAGATTTAGCAGTTTTCACAGGATATCCTGATTCAATTAGCTTTGATTCTATTTGATCAGAAGAATATCCTTTCTTTAAGGCTTCTTTAACATAAACCTCAATTTTTTTCATCATATCTACTTGAGAAACAAACGTTTTTAAAGATATTGGTTCAAAAAAAATTATTCAACTGTAAAATAAACCCTCCTATTCTGCTTGCCTTTATTAACAGCTTCCTTAAACACTAATTTACCAATTTCTTTTAATGATTTAACATGGCAGCCCCCGTCTGCCTGTTTATCAAATCCTTTTATATCAACAATCCTAATTTTATCAATATCATGTGGAAATCCTATGGCCAATTTAAACAGGTCAGGATGCTTTTCTGCTTCTTTCCTGCTCACATAATAAATCTCAACAGGCAAGTCTTTTTTTATTATGTCATTAGATTTTTCAATAGCCTCTTTTAATAAACTAACGTCCATGGTTTCCATATTTAAATCAACCCTGCCTTTCTCTGTTGTCAATTGGTTGCCTGTAACCTTAAGATTATAGTCTTTAAATAAAATACCGGTAAAAACATGTGTAGCTGTATGATACCTCATTAATTTATAGCGCCTGTTCCAATCAATTTTACAATGGACATCATCACCTTCTTTTAAGCCTTCTTGATCAACTTCGTGGCTAATCTCTCCCTTAAATTTACCTGCATAGATAACTTTAAATTCTTTATTATCTTTCTTGCGTACCATAACACCTGTATCCCATTCAACACCGCCGCCTTTAGGAAAAAAAGCAGTTTTATCTAAAACAATGTATTTACCATTACTAACTGTTTTTACTATTGCTTCAAACTCTTTTAAATAAGAATCATCCATGTATAATGCTTCTGTCATAATAATCACCTTTTTTTAATATTTTAAAAATTTTATTAATTTTTAAAGCCCAAAAAAAGATTTCATCTTTTTTTGATGTAACCTGGAGAAGATTCATAAATTATGTTTTCTTTTATTAACTGATCAAGTAATTTATCAACTTCACTCTCAGAAAACCCTCGAGAAACAGCCTCTATCATTATCTGTTCTTTCTGGACAATATTTTTTGGCCCCATGGTAAGGTGGTTTATTATAGTAAGTAATTCAATTTTCTTATCAACCTGCTGCTCCTTTCTTAATCTTTGCTGCAGTAAGTTCTGGTATTCCATTAATTTATCAAAATCCAAGTTAAAACCCCCTATACAAGTATATAGAATTGATATATTTAAAAATTTTGTGCAAAAATATAAAAATGCTTATAATAAAAGTATATTTATGAATAATATTAATCAGGCATTAAAAATTGCCTCTGATAATTTAAGAGCGTGTTACTCTAAAGAAGGCATTTTTGCTGGTCTGCATCATTTCAAAGATTATTGGGCGCGTGACTCGTTTTTTGCTAGCTACGGTAGTTTAGTAAAGGAAGATTATGATATTGTAAGGCAGAACCTTAAACTATTTTTAAGAAATATAAATGCAGAAGGACAAATTCCGCTAAGGATAGGTAAAAATTCGCTTGGCATTGTCTTCTCTTTTTATGGATTTAATTTGGGAAAGAGAAAAGCTGTGTATAAGACAGATAAATCACATAAAAAAACAGTTGATCAGAACAGCCTTTTTATTATTTCTTTATATGAATATATGAAAGCTACAAAAGATAAAAAGTTCTTAGCAAATAATATTGAAAAAGTTGAAAAAGTAATGAAGTGGAATTTTCTAAATGACAAAGACAAAGATTTGCTTATAGAGGAGAATGAATATTGCAACTGGGCAGACAGCATAAAGAAAAAAGGGAAAGTTCTCTACACAAACGTGTGTCATTGTCATGCTTTGTACTGTATTTCAAAAGTTTATGAAAAAAGTGGTGATAAAAACAAAAGTAAGACTTATCTTAATCTGCACAAAAAAGTAAAGAATAAAATTAATGAATTATTTTGGAGTGGAGAACATTATTTAGACTGGATTGATAGTAATAAAAGGTATAATTATTTTTCCACAGACGGCAATATCTTAGCTATTTTATGGGATATTGCTGATAAGGAAAAAGCACGCCATATTGAAGAAGCATCCCATATATTTGATATTAACGAAATTCCATCGCAATGTGTTCATCCTAATTATCCTGATAATTATGTTTCATTGCAAACAAAATTACTTGGGTTGAAAGATTATCATAACGGATTGTCATGGCTATGGCTCGGGTGTATAAATGCATTAGCAAAAAATAAATTGGGCATGAAAAAAAAAGCAATTGAATTATTAGACAAGATTTCTTCATTAATTATTAAGCACAGACATGTTTATGAAGTGTATGACAAAAACGGACCAGTAAAAAGATTTTTTTATAAAGCAGAATCTCCCTTTGCATGGAGTTCTGGCTTATTCATATACGCTGTTAAAGAAATTATTGGTTAATCTATAAGAATAAGAGATATCAAAAACAGAATGACCAATAGTAAAATAAGTCCAATCCCAACAAATAAATAAACATGGTAATCTAGTACAAAGTCTTGTACAAAAAATTCTTTTTTATCCAAAACATGGATATAAAATTTTCTGGATTCTGCAGTCCCGCCTTTTCTATCATCTGCATAAAATATAATTTCTTCTGTACCATGCCAATTCTTTTCTGGGATCAATGTAACAACACTCTTAGTTCTTTTTAATTTAATATTATCAACTTCGCTCGCACTATAATGTAATTCATCATTATCAGGATCATAGAACCAATCAGACAAATCTAGTTTAAATTTAGAATCTTCATTAAATTTAATATAATAACTAGATTTACATATGCCTTCATCATAATATGTTAAACATTGGTTCTGTGTTTCATTTATCTTGTTTTGATACTCTAAGCCAATTTTAGTTTTAAATGTGTTAAAACATAAAGTTACAACTACTAATCCTAAGATAATAATTATTAAGATTAGAAGTAAATCAATTAACATTGCTCTTTTTTTATCATCATCTTGTGCATCTAAAATAAATTTAATAAGGAAAATTAAAGCAAGCAAACCAAGAGTAAATAAAGCAATGCAACATTTATTTTTAATAACATATTCAATTAAATTAAATTCTGATACTCTAACAGTGAATTTCTCAACATATTTGTTACCTGTGATTTTTGACGTTAAAACTAAATCTGCGTTATAACTAGCTTCTTTAACATCAGAATCTGGATACGTAAATATCTCTACAACTTCTGTTAATCCTTTACCTATAAAGACCTCATTCTGATCAAGGCTAACCCAATCAGGAGCATTTAATTCTAATGAATAAAGTTCACTATCAATACCCGTATTTAATAATTCAAGTAAATTAGTCTCATTATTATGTGAGACAGTAATTTTTTTTGTTAATAATGTTGGTCTGTAACATTCTGGTAAAGGAACAATCTCAACAAGTTCTTTAAGTTCTTTTGAAAATGGTGTGCCTTTTATTCGTGATTTTATTAAAAGTTCCTGTTTATTTAATGCTGTATCTTTTATAGTAATAGGAAGTCTTGTTTCTTCACCTGAACCAAGTGTAATATTATTAGAGTCAAGGTAAAAATCATCATTTATCTGCAGTTCAAAAGTTTCCTTAAATAAACCTCTGTTTTTTAAATATAGATAAACTGTGTCTGTATTTTCACATACCTTTTTTTCTTCTAACCTAAGTTCTTGCGAATAACAGTTTTGACTATTAAGCGTAAGTTTTTTTGCAATAGGATCACCATATTTTGGTTTTACTTCAATATTTACAACAGAGCTTGCATCTGTTTTGAAATCTGGGCTTATAATTAAATCAAATAATGCCACGGATTTCTTGTCAATAACAACATATCCATATTCAGGAGTAACCCAGCCCTTGCTTGTAGATATAGAAAAATTGTTTTGTAAGTCAGCAAGGTTATCAATTCTTACTTCTAATCTGGTTTCTATATTATTACATACTGTAACATTATCTTCAAAATTTAATAAGAAGTCATATGCTTTATTAACATGTAACAAGATAGGAATTTCAGCTTTCTCATCTTGTGTTTCAACAGTTATTAAAGGATTTAAATCACCGTATAAAGAACAATCTGGCTTCAATATTAACTGGACTATTCTTGTGTCTCCTGGATTTAAGAATAGATTAGGAGTAACATACGCCAGCCCATTAAAATTTTGAACTGTAAACTTATAGATTTCAGAATTAGTGCCAGAATTAGTTATTTTGAAAGATAAATTAGCATCTTCACATGGGTTTATAGTAGCTTCCGCTACTAACTGTTCTATCATTATACTAGGAAATTTTGCTAATGGCTGGTAAGAAGGCGGATAATATTTGTTTATTAAGAAAGTATGCCTATTCAAAGTTTCTATTGGTTGTATGTCTTGAGTATTTTGCCCGATTGTATTTACTACTATTTCTCCAAATGTTATTGGTAAGACTAAGATAAGAATTAATGTTATTATTGTTAATTTAGTATTTTTCACTTGTTTCGGCCCCCATCAAAGCCATAATAAAAAATTAATAAAAAAAATAAATTAATAATATGTTTGTCCTGAGATTTCCTCTGGTTCTTCATCGCCTTTAAGCTTGTTAAAGCCGATTATAAGGATTAATACTACAAGTAAAACGACTAATACAATTAAGCCGATTTCTAACCCTTTCTTAACTTTATCCCAATCTCCAAGAGGTTCAGACTCACCTGCCAAAACATTTGCAGTAAGAGCAACTTGTTTTTGGTCTCCCTGAGTTTCAACACTAACCATAAAGACCTTTTCTCCTTCAGGAGCATCTTCTTTAGGTGTGACATATAAATATGCCGTTTGTGTTTCACCGGCTCCCAATAATACAAATGTTCCGGGATCAAATCTATATGTTGCCCAAGTATCAAGACCTGAGGCGCTTAACTCATATGATCTGTCTGTAACTCCTCTATTCTCTAAGATTATCGGATAAACTGTACCAGAAGTACCTTTTATGACGTCTTGTCTGCCAGGAACTGTAACAACAGTTTTTTCGTCCTTGCCAGGTTTAATAGCACCACATTCAGGATCTTCTAATATTTCTATTGTTGTTTGTTCACTAACTTCCTCATCGCCATCTGCATAAACAACTGTAGCTTTAAGAACATATTCTCCTGCCTCAGTACATGAAGGTATTCTTAAGAACATATCTTCTGAGGTTGTTGATTCATCTTCTTCAAGCTCGTCAATATATTCAGTAGCTTTTAATCCTAATGCTGGTATGCTTGTTGTTACTTTAAGACCTTCTTCATCATTTTCTCCCATGTTTTTAACTCTGACACTGGCAAATAATCCACGGCCAGCTTCAACACTTCCATAAGGATCTAAGATGATGTCTTTTATAACAACACTGTCCCTTTTTGGTTTAAACCTTAACTTATAGACTTCGTCAAAGGTATCATGACTATCGTCTGTAACAAGGATTCTAAGCATAACAATGTCATCTTCACCTCTCTCAATATCCCAATCTTCTGGAACATCTAATTCAAGGTAAAAAGAATCTCTGTCACCTTCTTTTAATTTAAAGGTTCTTGTCATATCAACTAATTTTTCTTTCCTGTGATATCCTGTTAATATAGCTGTAATCTGTACATCTTCCATATCCTGGTTAGCTTCTAATCTAACTTTGATATCTAAAGATTCACCACGCTCAACGACTTCAGGACCAACGTCATCAGGAAACACTACGTCGCCATTTACTTCAACAGTACATGTGTATAAATCTAATGTATCTGTATCTGCCGGATCAGGACCACATTCACCCTCACAGCAGTCTACACACTCTTCTTGTGCAAATGCAGCACTAAGTGTAAGAGCTACTATGAAAAGCGCAATCAATCCAAGTACGTACTTTTTCATTTTAGTTTTCCTCCTTTTCTTATTGTTTAATTTGAGTATTACCCCCGTAAGAGGACTTGTCCTCTTAAAAGAGCATGACTCAAAGCTAATATTTAAAGGTTTCGTTTCTATTAGTATTTTTTAGTAAATACTGGTAGTAACTACATCACTGTGGTAATTTTATCTCTCTATATATAATTCTTTTATACTTGTCATTACTTACAGAAACTCTTAAATATTCGTATCTTGCCTTCAAATTTTTTGGCAACTGCAAAGTAAAAATACTTGCAGTTGAATCTCCAGAGCCTAATTTTCTGATTAATTTAGCCTGCCTTTCTTGATAACTTGGCATACTAACTGATAATGTTAAATCTCCAATTGTTTTTAAGCCATTATTTGTTACTGAAACTACAATAGTAAATTCTTCGCCTGCCCTTAATGTTGCCTCGTCCTGCATCTGGATATCCACATATAGTATTTCACGAGGGGTATTTGGCACAACATCTGCTGTTTTTGAGTTACAATCTTCGTCTCTGCCATTATTTGGTATTTCTTTAGCACCTGGATGTATCTTTGGATCCCAGTCATTACAATCAATGCCATCAGGATAACCATCACCATCCCTGTCTAAATCACAAGCATTACCATAACCATCTTTATCATTATCTATCTGGTTTTCATTCCAAATGCCTGGACAATTATCAACATCATCACAAACACCATCTCTATCTACATCTATGCAATCGTCGCAATATTCGTCGTCTTTATAATCTTTGTCTGCATCCACCATTTCTTTTTCTTCACCATAACAAACACCAGAACCACATTGATAATCTATGTATTTAAGACCTGTTATAGTACAAGTTTTTTCATAGCAGTTACCATATGAGTCAGGGCAATTAAAGCATTGCTCAACTTCAAACTCATAACATCCATCCTGTTGATTACAATCATAAGTTTGCCAGTCATGATCGTTACCAGAGCAAAATGGCTGTCTTAACGTGTTTTCATCTATACACATATCAACTGGATTTTCTGGTAAAGCACAATATGCTTGACCATTTTCTTTACATCCATTAAAATCATCAACATACTCAAACTCAAAAGGATCTAACTCTGTATGACTTACACAAACATCTGGATCACATTC
>CAZKFC010000001.1:0-105869 GCA_964552005.1 uncultured Methanosarcinales archaeon | reverse complement strand
TCTTCATTTTCACACACATAACTTGTATCTGTACTTGTAAAAGAACAATCTTTCTTAAAACCAAATTCTAGACACGGATCCTCATCAAAATCACCGCATTCCCATAAATCATTGCCATAACATTCTTTATCTCCTAAAGAACATTCATCTTGACAAATTTGCTCATATTCACATAAACATGAATTACAACTATCTTGAGTATATGGATCACCATCATTACATTGTGAATTATATTCACATTCTTCATAACTTGTCTGAACAGTACCATCTCCACAATATCCTCCTTGGATTGTTTTTAATTTACATGAATTAGTACATGTCTGACAACTGCCTCCATAAGGAGCATTACAACTATTTGAATTAGCAGAACCCCAATCACATTCCTCAGAACTTTCTTTTTTTCCGTTACCACAATCAGGTTCGGGTTGTCCACAAACATGTTCCCAGCTTCTAAATGAGCTCCACGAACTATCTGGAGGACACAAAACATCGAGTTGCTGTGTTCCGCAAACATCAGTTTTTAATTTAACATTATCAAAATATCCATCTCCATTTGAATCAGATCCGTCATTCCATACTTTATAACCCGAGCCTTGTCCACTACAAGCTTTGCCACTTGAAATTAAACCATATTGATTCGGACAGACATATCTTACTGCATAACATCCTTGACGTGTAGGTATTCTATTATAAGATTTTGAACTTTGACTCCATCCATAAATACTATTATCATATGATGGATAAACTGGTCTATCAACTGCTACCCACGTATCACTTCCGTCTTTCCATACAGAAGCATGGGTAAGAGTAACTGAAAATATTGATAAAACTAAGAAAATCATCAAAATGTGGCTTTTTTTATTCATCATATCGACCCTTTTTTCAGCTGAAATATTCTTGATTTACCACTACATAATAATAAATAGTATATAAATGTTTCGATTTTTTATTATTTATAAGTAGTAAAACAATTATATATAATGTGCAAAGATCCAAAAAGAGCATGAAGATTGCTATTATTGGAGCCGGGCCGGCTGGAAATCATGCCGCATATTTATTAGCTAAAAAAGGCCATTCTGTTAGTGTATATGAAAAAAATTCTGTTATTGGAAAGCCTGTTCAATGTACTGGCATTTTAAGTGATTATTTCTTGAATTTAATGAAACCAAGCAAAAAATTCGTTCAGAATATTGTCACAAAAACACGGATATATGCTCCTAACGGCAATTACATTGAAGCAAAGATAAAAAAAAATTATGTTATATGCAGAAAGAAATTTGATAATTATCTGGCAGACTTAGCTAAAAAACAAGGAGTAAAATATTATTTGGGCTATTGCTTCAAATCTTATAAAAAAACAGGAAACAGACTCCAAATAAAACTAACTAATAAAGGAAAACAAATTCTTTCTAATGTAGATATTTTAATTGGGGCAGACGGCCCAAACAGCCAGGTCGCTAAAGTCGCTGGCCTTTTTGAAAATAGAAATTTTGTTATCGGAACTCAAGTAGAAGTCCATGCTAAAAATGACAATGTGGTTGAGTTTTATCCATATATTGGGAGTTATGCTTGGGTAGTTCCAGTAACTAAGAATAGTATAAGAATAGGTGTTGCTGCTTATAAAAAGAGCCCAAAATTATTCAAGAACTTTCTGGAAAAAAAGCTTGGCAAAAAATACAAAATAATTGAAAACCAGTCTGGCATTATACCTATATTTAATCCTAAGGTAAGAGCACAAAAAGATAACTTGTACTTAATAGGGGATGCTGCAACATTTAACAAAGCAACTTCAGGAGGTGGCATAAACCAAGGCTTGAAATCCGCTGAAATCCTTGCAGAGTCTATAAATAAAAACTACCAGAGAGAGTGGAGAAAGAAGCTTTATAGAAATTTATACATGCATTTAATCTTGCACAAAATGATGAGCAAGTTCTCAGACGAAGATTGGAATTACTTAATAAAAACATTTTCCCAACCAAAAATGAGATCTATCCTCTATAGAGAAAGCCGTGACAATATTGTAAAAATGATAATAAAGATTGCTATTACTGAGCCAAGATTATTCAAATATATGAAATATGTCTCATTATGATAAGTTTTTTAAATTTCTATATATTCAATTTTTTAAATGCTTCCGGGAATAAATCCAAGACAGATGCAACAGGCCATGAAAAAGCTTGGCCTTAAACAAGAAGAGATTGATGCTATAGCAGTAATAATAAGAACAAAAAATGAAGATATTATAATTAGAGATCCCTCTGTACAAAAGATTAACATGGCTGGCCAAATAAGCTATCAAGTTTCTGGCATAGAGGAAGTTAGAAAGATAGAAGAAGAACCTGAAATCAGCCAGGAAGATATTAAAACAGTGATGGAACAAGCCAATGTGTCAAAAAAAGAGGCAGAAGCTGCTCTAAAAGAAAATAATGGAGATTTAGCGGCCGCTATTTTATCTTTAGAAAAAAAGTGAAATTTATATTTTATGAGCTATTACCTATTTAAATGGAAAAATATGAGATAGCAAGGGACACTGCAATAAAACGCATAAAAGTTGCTGATCATATTCTAACCATGACATACCCCCTTGTCCAGGACCCAAAATTATTAAAAGTGGTTATGAAAAATATGTTTTTGGCTTTGCAAAACGCAATTTTGATGTTGCTCTATTATGAAAGATTATATAAAAGAATACCGCCTTTCCCTGAAAATTTTGATTCGTTAATGCCTTATCTAAAAAAAGTTTTAACAAAATATAATATAAGCACAGGATATATAGGTTTTATTAATGAAATAAGGGAGATTATGCAAAAACAAAAAGAATCTCAGGTCGAATTTATCAGAAAAGATAAGTTTGTATTTGCATCTCATGATTATGAATTAAGTGTTATGACAAACAAAGAACTAAAAGATTATATAGCTAAAACAAAACTATTTATGCAACAGGCAACAAAGGTCGTGGAAGAAAATGAACGAATTATTGGAAAACGCTAAAGAAGAATTAAAGAGGATAGATCATTTGATTTATGTCACATTAAAATATACAAGGACAGTAGATGTGTTTCTCAGCATTATCGAAAGAATGATCAATGCGTATGAATTTATAGTAGACGTGCTATTGGAACTTGCTGTGAAAGAAGGCAAAGTAATAGAAACACCTGATATTCCTTTGGCAAAGGCCCAACTAGTTCTAGATAATTTTGAGTCAGCAAAGATCAAGGAAAACATTGAAAAATATCTTCTGTTCAGAAAATTAAGAAGGGCCCATTATGAAAAAAGGAATGAGTTCAGAAGACATGTCACCATGTCTTCGATAATAGACGGGAAGCTTATTGAGATTAATATTGATAACATAACAGAAGATTATCATAACTTACAAAATTTTATTGAATTCGTACAAAAATTAATCGAGGAAAAATGACTAAATTTATTGTTATTGCATCCAGCAAAGGCGGTGTCGGAAAAACAACTACAGCAATTAATTTGGGGACAGCCATTACTAGTTTTGGTAGGGACGTTATTGTTGTGGATGGAAATCTGAACACGCCAAATGTGTCATTATATCTTGGGGCGCCAAAAATTCCTGTCACATTACATGATGTTTTGCAGAATAATAAAAGTATAACAGATGCTGTTTATATGCACAGCAACGGTCTAAAAATAATACCTGCAAGCCAATCTTTTAAGAAGACATCACAAAAGATAGATTATGACAAATTTTCAAGATTAATAAAAAGTTTATCTGGCATGGCTGATTATATTATAATAGATAGTGCTGCCGGGTTGGGTGACGAAGCAATACACCCCATTAAGCTAGGTGATGAGATTTTAATAGTGAGTACGCCTGATCTGCCAAGTGTTAGTGATGCTTTGCGCACAATAAAAAAAGCCCAGGAACATAATAAAAAGGTTTCAGGAATTATTTTGACAAGGGCGTATGAAGACGAACTAGAATTAAGCAAAGAAGATGTTGAAGCTATACTTGAAACACCTGTTATCGGAATAATACCGGAAGATGATACAATTAGAGAAGCTGTTCAGATGAAATCTCCGGTTACATTTTCACATCCAAACGCGCCTTCCTCACTAAGCTATAAAGAGCTTGCCGCTAATTTACTGGGAGAAAAATATGTTAAATCTGTTGAAAAAAATGAAAATATGTTTGAATATATGTTGAAAAGGCTTGGTTTAAAATAAATGCACATTGCTAAAAAATTAGAGAAAAAAGGCTGGGAAAAAAAGCATATAGCTAAAACCCTACATATCTTAAAAAAAGCTGAAGATAAAAAACACCTATATGTTAAATTTTTAGATAAATTTTTGTTTTGGTTTGTTTTATTTTTAATTATATTAGGTAATGTTATTATTTTTATTGCGCTCTTGCCCATAATAATAGAAGTTTCTCAAGCTTATACCTTATTTGTTTTTACAGTTGTTGGGTTTGCGTTCGGCGCATTAATTGACAATATTATAAAAGAGATGGAGTTAACAAAAAAGCATTATTTTTTAGCCGGTATCTTAATAGCGCTAATGGCAACTTTAAGCATGTTTTTTGTTATTACATTGGCAGAAATTTTTTTAAAAGAGTTTGGCATTTTCATCAAAATTAATCCTCTTCTGAGCACATTTATCTATATTATAGCATTTACGCTGCCTCATGTTCTTTACAAGATAAAAGAAATCTAAACATTTTTAAATCAAGGTTAAATCCAAGTTTTTCAGGTGAAAAAATGTCAGAATTAAGATGTAGCTCTTGTAAAACAAAAATTACGAATGATAAAGGCACTGCTCGGTTTAATTGTCCTAGTTGCAGTAAATACGAGATAATAAGATGCATAAAATGCAGAAAAACAGTGGCAAAATACACTTGCCCAAAATGCGGGTTTACAGGACCTAATTAATGGTGAAAATATGGCTGATGTTGTTATTACATTAAAAATAATGCCTGTTTCTCCAGATGTTGATTTAAAGTCTATAGAAAAAGAGGCGCTTGAAAAAATTAAATCTTTTTCTGGTATGGAAAATTATAAGGTCGAAACTGAGCCTGTTGCCTTTGGCTTAAAAGCCGTAAAGATATTGTTTGTTATGGATGAAGCAAAAGGCGCAACAGATCCGCTAGAAGAAGAACTTGGCAGAATAAAGGGAGTTAATTCTGTTGAAGTTACTGATGTTAGAAGGGCTATTGGATAGCGCCGTATTTTTCCCAGGGGATTCTTTCTTCTATTTGAGATGCAGTCTTTCTTTCTAAAGGAGTAACCATATAATGGGTTAATGTCCCGCCGCCATGATATGTCCCAAGAACCATTAATTCATATAGATCCAAGATTATTAACCGAGCCCTTCCTTTATTGTCTCCCTGGCTATTTTTAGAACATGTCCATGGTGTCCAAATAAAATCCATGCCCGGGAAATCTATTTCTCTTATCTCAATTGGTAGGTATCTCTTACTTATAGGCACATAGAGAGCTTCATTTTCAAAACACATACTCATTTTCACATTGAAAAAAGTAATTAATTAATAAAACTATTTTTAAATTGGGGCTTTTTTGCTCCTTATCCCCCAGCCAAGAAAATGCGTTCTTGACATATCTTTTTTTAGAATTAATTCAATTTTTGGAATAGCTATCTTCTTTTGTTTAGATAGTTTGTGCAGATCGTAAAAACCAACAGTATTTATTTTACACTCGTCTTTTATTATTGAAATTAAATCACTTAATTTTTTATTATTTTTATTATGATTTTTATACATTTTTTCAACTAATTTTTCGTCCCATAATTTACCTATCCATATAGGACCATATTCTTTATTTTCATATTTCATTACAGAATGTTGCTTTATTATTTCATCTGCTTTTTTCCTGCCCTTATCACATCTGAAAAATACTTTATAATAATGGTCTGCGTAAAAAGAAAATATGGGTGTTAGTGCTTTTTCAAACTGTGCTCCAATTAACTGTACTTTTCTTATTAATATCCGAATTCCTGTTTCATGCATAAAATGGTTTTTTAATGGTTTTGACCAGTATTTTCTTTGACAGGCAGTTGGAGAACTTCCTGCTAATGCACTTGTGTCTGTAGCTGTTACTGCCAATATTCCGTTGCGAGCTAATCTAACTATGGCAGATTCCAAAAAAGGATTTGGCGTTCCAAAAGGATCTATATCAATGTAATCAAAACCTTTGCTCTCCAATAAAAACAGATTAGCATCTTTGCTATAAACAAAAATATTTTTTAAAGTTAGTTTATTTAATTTAAGGTTTTCTTTAATGTTTTTAGATGTTTTATAATCATTCATTGAAACAGATTTAATTTTGCCTTTTTTTAATTCTTGGAGAAATCTTATTCCTCTTATGCCAGATCCTGCTAAGGGCAATGCAATCTGCATATCTTTATTTGATACTGAATTTAATAACAAAATAGAAACATCTCTGTTCAATTTCATGACAGGATTATAGAATACAGGCAGTTTTTTAGATATTTTTTTCTCCTTTGATATTTTAATTTTAGCAGACTCTTCTGTTACTATCATATATGATGAGAATAAGCATTGATTTAATTAAATTACGTAAACTTTTAAAAACATAATAAAAGTTCTGGTAGTTATGACATTAAGACAAGCTGTAATTGGTGTATTGGGCCATGTTGACCATGGTAAAACCAAATTATTAGATAAAATTAGAGGTACTGCTACTCAAATAGGTGAAGCAGGCGGCATTACTCAAGCTATTGGCGCCTCTATTATTCCTTTAGATACTATTAAGAAAATCTGTGGTTCTTTGCTAAGTGAAAAAACTAAGTTTAGTATTCCTGGCTTATTGTTTATAGATACACCTGGCCATGCTGCCTTTACCACATTACGTAAGAGAGGAGGCAATATTGCAGACATAGCAATTTTAGTAATAGATATTAATGAAGGGTTCAAGCCACAAACATTAGAAAGTATTGAGATACTAAAAAATTTCAAGACGCCGTTTGTAGTTGCTGCAAATAAAATTGACTTGATACCTGGCTATAGACAAAATCATAAAAACATTCTGAAAAACTTAGACAGCCAAGATCCTTTTGTTAAAGAAAAAATTGACATAAAAATATACGAGATAGTAGGAAAATTATCTGAGCTAGGATTTAATTCTGAGAGATTTGACAGATTAGAAGATTATACAAAACAAGTTGCTATTATTCCAGTTTCTGCCATAACTGGGGACGGCATTCCTGAACTGTTAATGGTCTTAATTGGATTGGCACAACGTTATTTAGAAAAGTCATTAAAATTACATGTTAAAGGAAATGCTAAAGGTGTTGTTTTAGAAGTTAAAGAAACTACAGGATTAGGAAAAACATTAGATGTTATTGTTTATGATGGTATTTTAAATCAAAATGATAAAATCATTATTGGCGGTCTTGATAAACCTATTAAAACAAGAGTAAAAGCCTTGCTTTGTCCCTTGCCATTAAAAGAAATGCGTGACAAAAAAACTCAATTCAAGAAAATGAAACAAGTCACGGCTGCCACAGGCGTCAAGATATGCGGTCCTGATATTGATAATGTTATTGCTGGTATGCCGTTGCGAAGTTATGATAAAGACGAATCTACAATAGAAAAAGAAATTCAGAAAGAAGTTCAAGACGTAATGATAGAAACAGACACCACTGGTGTAATAGTTAAGGCAGACACTATAGGATCGTTAGAAGCTCTTACATTTTTATTAAAAGAAAAAAATGTTCCTGTAAGGAAAGCTAGCATAGGTAAAATAACTAAGAAAGACATTGCAGATGCTGAATCTAATTATGATAAAGATCCGCTGCAAGCTGTTATTCTTGGATTTAATGTTGGCCGTGATATTGACGTTGTGGGAAGTGAAAAAGTCAAGATTATTACTTCTGAAATCATATATAAAATAATTGAAGAATACGAGCAATGGAAAGAACAGCAAAGCAAATTAATGGAAGCTAAAAAACTCGATAAACTAGTAAGGCCCTGTAAAGTCCAATTAATGCCTAATTATGTTTTTAGACAAAGCAATCCAGCTATTGTTGGTGTTGATGTATTAGAAGGAAAAGTTAAAACAGGAATTAGACTAATGAAATCTGGCGGTAAGCCAATTACAACTGTGAAAAGCATCCAGCATGAAAAAGAGAATTTGCAGAGTGTAACAAAAGGCAAGCAAGTTGCCCTTTCTTTAGACAGAGTCATGGTCGGAAGGCAGATCCATGAAGGTGATATTTTAATAAGTTATATTCCGGAAGAGGATTTCCGTAAATTAAAAAAATTAACAAGGTATTTGTCTGAAGGCGAAATAGAGTTGTTAAAAGAAATTGCAGAGATTATGCGTTCTGATAACCCGGTTTGGGGGATTTAATTTTTCTTGTATATCTAATTGTTAGACCAATTGCATTGATTAATATTAATATAAACAGGAATATCCCTAAAGTAAAAAATAATGTTATAGGGGAAGTTTCTCTATTGCCTGTAACCATTCCTGTAACTGCGTTCATGCTAGTACTTTCTTTAATTTCTTTAGCAGTAATATCAATACCAGCCATGTTCAAAACTGGTTTAATTAATCTAACTCTAACAGGACTTTCCAATATTACGGTTTGAGCTGTTTTTTTCTCGCTTGATTCACCAAAATCATCTGTCACCACAACTAAGCATCTTACAACATCGTTATCATCTACATTAGCTAATTTATTTGATTTTTCATCTATTAATAAATCATTTTTGTACCATTCATACTCATAAGTGAGTGTTTCAGGATTTTCATCATCTATCTCTATGAAACATTCTAATACAGAATCATAATAAGGTTCTTCCGGTAGAATTTTTATTGTTTTTATTATAGGCGGCCTATTTTGTACATATAATTTTATTTCGCCATATTGTACAGAGGCAGCTGTAACTAATTGCAAGGATAATAACAAGATTAATAATATAATATATTTTCTCATCCAATAATATATTATTGGATTAAATGTTTTTAAATTTATTTAAAATGGAATTACATATATTGAATTCAAAAGAAAAAAAGAACTTGTCTAAATTAATAAAAAAACAGTTTGGCTGTGATTTTATATTTGATTATGAAGTTTTTATAAATACAAAAAACAAGATTTTCATTCTGAATAAAGACGTTTCAAAGATAGATTTAGACGAGTTGCGTATAAATAGTTTAGGATTATATTTTGGCGAGTTAAATAGAAGTGAATTAAGATTAAGTATTGAAGGTTCTCAATTAATTGGTACCTTGGCTAAAAAAAATGTTCTTACATTAAATTTTGAAGAAGCAAGGAAGTGGATGAAAGGAGAAGATTTCTCTGTTGATAGTAATTTAGAAGGTTTTGTGATAGTAAAAAACAAAGATGATTTCTTAGGCTGCGGCAGGATAGTAAATAAGAAGTTGTTGAATTATGTGCCTAAGGAGAGGAGAAACTAATTTTCGAATCTTTTCAATAAAACATTTCTGTCACACTTATCTAGCAAAAATTCAAGTCTTTCTTTAATTTCTTTACTCTCAGAAAATTCTGTAACAGATTCGCCTTCTGAAATAAAATGTGATTGTGAAATATGATATAATTTTAAAAAAAACACATAAGAATCCATTATGTCAAACATATCTTGGACAGAGGGTACAACATAAACCATACCTTGTAACTTCTGTAATTTACTTACTGTGTTTTGTGGCAGAAACATAAGTTGATGCACTTCATCATTAGAAAATATTTCATCGTGAGGAATTTCCTGTGCAATTTCTCTTAATATAGAAGTAATATCTCTTGCCAAAGTATATTGAACTAATCTCAAAGGACCTTGTTTAAATGACCAGATTTGCAATTCTGGATCATAATATGATATCCCTGCCTTTAAATCAAAATGCATTAAAACATTATCACCATATTCTTGCGCTCCCGTTTCGGTAACTTTGGCATGTGCTTTTACATGATTACGGATTCTTTTTATTGTTGACCTGTTTTTTCCTATAGCTAATTCTTCAGCTAACAATAATTTTGCTTCCCTTAATATTTCTGGATCACCATAAAGTGTTTTCCCTTCCATTAATCTATATGGTGAAAATAAGACTAAATCTTCTTCATTTTCTCTTGGTATGAATGATTTGTAAAGTGGTTTTTCACTACTTAGTTCTTTGACTTCAACAACAGGATCAAAATATTTTGCTCTTTCTTCGCTTGTTATATAATCTTTTAAAGCAGATAATGTTCCCTCTTCGCAATCATGCCCTTTTAATAAAACAACTTCTACTCTTGAAGCCCAGTTTTCATATCTTGCATCACTACCTACAGTAATAACAGAACAATGTCTGCAAAGTTGATTCATTTCCTCTCCAAGCCCTTCTTGAAAGGAGTTATGGAGTTGTTCATTATATAATTCTATTTGTTTTGCATAAACCAAGGGATCTGTTGCTAAAGGATTAACTTTTTCTGGTCTATTAAATATTATCATAATCACCCATTAATACGTCAAGATTTATAAAGTTTATTATTTTCATCACTTCATAGTAGTTATTATTCTTTGTTTTTATTTGAAACAGACCACATTCCCAACCCCGAAAAATAATTGGAAAGGATGAGAAAGAGTCTCAACTAGTAAATAAAAAACAGATGCTTAATTACTAGTTGTGGTAACATAAGATTTTTTGTATGAAATAAATTATATTTAAATTTTACGACCAATAATTCCAAATCCTATCTCCAACATAATGAATATTTTTAACAACTTTTCCCTCTGCTAAATTCTGCATTTCTTTACCTGAAAACAAAGCTATTCCTATTCCAATTGGTTTATTATGTTTTTCATCAATTATTGCTATTAGTTCATTATTCTCAATATTTTCATCTATTTTAGTTATTCCCGGACGCATTATGTCTGCGCCATTAACAATAAATTTGACAGCGCCCATGTCAACTGTTATTGTTTTGAGGACATTATCTTCCAAAATTAATTTTAAAGTTGGCACCAATCTTCTTTCATAATAAAAGAAAAAAGGATGCTCATTAATCAACAAAATGTTATCATCAATCTCAAATTTCTCTTTCCTAGAAAACTTAATTCCAAATTTCTCTTCTATATCCCTAACTAATTCTTTAATTTCCTTATTACGCATAGATTTTTTCATTTTATTCCTATAATTTCAACTTTTCCTATAGTTTCTGGGTTTTTTAATTTATCTACTAATTTTCTGTCTAAATCAATAACAGCTTTATCTGCATTTATACCAAGTGTTCTATCTGAAATAAAATCTGTTTTCCTTATGACTATCTCGTGTTCATCATTAAAATCTTTATTAGAAACAGCATTTATTTCTTCTCTAAAATTATCAACTATAATTATTATTTTAATTTTAGAATATTTTTTAAGAATAGTTTTTATTTCATTAATATCAAAATCTGCCTTAACACCAATAATACAATCTCCTTTTAAACTTAAATTAGAATCTTTAGTAAACTCTATTGTATTACGATGTGTTCCTAGAATATTTTTATGCCCGTAAATATTAAAAGAAACCATTACTGATGTCCTTTATTGACTAAATCTTCAATCGGCTTTTTTTTCTCTTTCTCAGCATCTTCAGCCATTTTTTGCAGGTCTACACCTAATTCCTGTAAAGCTTTGACATGCATCTGCATTAGCTGCTCTACTATACTTACAAGCTTCATTAATTCTTGCCTTTCTTTTGCAAGTGTTGATAATGCGCCTTTATGAAAACCGATTTGTTCATCTTTTGAAACGTCTTTTTCAACCATAATACCACCTTCTTTAGTTAAGTTTATATTCTATTTAATTATTTCCTTTTTTATCTCTTGAAATTCTCTCTCACCATCAATAATTACTTTGTGTTTTTTAAAAAACCTTGATATGTTGATTAAATCTCTTCTTAAATACTTTAAAGCATTAGGATCTTTTATGCTGGTACCTTGTGAAAAATCTATAAAATACGGTTTTTGTTTATAATTCAATATATTGAATTCTGATAAGTCAGCATGTATCAATCCTAAGGAAGCTAATTTTTTGACAGAATCTAATATTGCCTGAGAAAAACCTTTAATGTCTTTAGGCAAATCATCTTTTAATTGCGGTGCGGGTTTATTATTGCCGATAGATTCCATCACAATTATATTATTTAGAAATGTGATTGGCTTTGGCACATTAATTTTTTCCCTGGCCAACAACAAGTTCCTATATTCGCGCTGGACCCATTTAAATATTACTAGGCGGCGTTGGTTCTTCAGATTAAGAAACCTAGGATCTGTCCTAATGTAAGAAAACATCTGGTTAAAGTTACATGAGTGCAGCCTATAAATTTTAACAATGACATATTCATTATGTTTAGTTTCCGCTAAAAATATATTACTTTCTTTTCCAATTCTGACAGGGCTCATTAATTCGTCAAAATGGTCTTGGCTACTTAATTTAAATAACGTCTTTAAAGTAAACTCGTCAAATACGTTCTTGTAAATCTTAAATTTATCTTTGCTTTTTTTAACCATGATATTGGAAATCTATATATTAATAAAAAGTTTTATAAATTTCTATATAAAACTATAAACAGCTTATCTTTTTGCACCTCGAAAACGTTATGGGCTCACTTAAAAAACAAGGACTGTGTCCAACAAAGTTTGGCGTCCAGTCCGTTTTCGGGCAAAGAAAAGGTAAGCTTTTTAAAAATAAACATTATTAGAAAGATAAAGGTGATATAATATGACAGTTATAGGATTTCATTTTAAAAAAATGTCTGTAGAAAAGAAAAAACCTGCTACAGGCAAAATTAATGTTAATAACAACATTACAATGCTAGAAGTTAAAGAAGCAAACATTAACATGGGTACAACAAAACAAAAAGGTGTCGAGTTCTCTTTTCACTTCAAGACAAGATACCAACCTGATATTGCTTCTATTGACTTAGAAGGTGCTATTGTATATCTTGGCAAAGACGCAAAAGTTAAAGAATGTCTTGAGCAGTGGAAGAAAGAAAAAAAGTTGCCGAACGACGTGCTTGAAGAGGTTTATAATACTGTGTTGGCAAAATGTAATATCCAAGCATTAATCTTAGGTAGAGACATGGGTTTACCTGCACACATACCTATGCCGAAAGTTACGAGCAAATAATCCGATATCTTTATTAAAATAATCTAATTTTTTCCAGAAATAGGTGAAAATATGGTAAATGAATTAAAACTTAAGGTTGCAGAAGCTATCCAAGATGATGTTAACAAAGGTATAGTTAGAATAGATAGCAGTTTTATGCATGAGCTTGGAATAAGGCCCGGAGACATCGTTGAAATTCAAGGAGAAAGAAAAACCGTGGCAATTACAGACAGAGCATATCCTGGCGATATTGGCCTTAATATTATAAGAATGGATGGTTTAATAAGAAGAAATGCAAAAGCCGGCATTGGCGAGATAGTAAGTGTGAGAAAAGCTAATATTGTTGAAGCAAAGAAAGTTACAATTGCGCCGCAAAGAAAAGGTATTGTTATTAGGGCAAATCCTATAATATTCAAACAAGGTTTACTTGGCAGGGCTGTGTTAAAAGGAGATATTGTTTCTCTTGGAGGAACTAGAAGAAGAAGGTCTGCAATGTCCGACAATCCGTTGTTTGGAGAAGATTTTTTCAGCATGTTGGACGAAGGCTTGATGGGTTTTGGATTGGGAGATCTAAAATTCGTTGTTATCGACACAAACCCCAAACAAGGCGTCTTAATAACAGAACAGACAAATGTACAGTTTAACCCAGAAGCAATTGACATTTCTGAAGAGCGTGTTCTTGAAGTCACTTATGAAGACATTGGCGGGTTACAGGAAGCAATTAAAAAAATCAGGGAAATGGTGGAACTGCCGTTAAAACATCCTGAGATATTTGAAGCACTGGGTATAGAACCGCCTAAAGGAGTGTTGTTACACGGCCCACCCGGTACTGGAAAAACTTTATTAGCAAAGGCAGTTGCTAATGAAACCGCTGCTAATTTTATTTTAATTAATGGTCCTGAGATAATGAGTAAATACTATGGACAGTCAGAAGAAAATCTGAGAAAAAAGTTTGAAGAAGCAGAAAAAAATTCTCCCTCTATTATATTTATTGATGAGATAGACGCAATTGCAAGTAAAAGAGAAGAATCCCGGGGTGAAGTTGAACGAAGGGTTGTTGCACAGTTATTGGCATTAATGGACGGTCTTAAAAGCCGTGGAAAAGTTGTGGTCATTGGCGCTACCAACATACCAAATGAGCTTGACCCTGCTTTAAGGAGACCAGGCAGGTTTGACAGAGAGATGGAGATTGGTGTGCCAGATAAAGAAGGCCGGCTAAACATACTTAAAATTCATACTAGAAACATGCCCCTTGCAAAAAATGTTAATTTGAAGGAATTTGCAGAGATAACGCATGGTTTTGTTGGCGCTGATTTATCTTCCTTGGCAAAAGAAGCTGCAATGACTTTGTTAAGAAGGATTTATCCAGAATTAAAATTAGAAGAAGACCAGCCCATACCAACAGAAGTACTAGAAAAATTGCAAGTCTCCAAAAAAGATTTCATAGACGCGTTAAAAGTTGTTAGACCAAGTGCGTTAAGAGAAGTTTTTATTGAGGTGCCAAATATAAAATGGGATGATGTTGGTGGCTTAGATGATGTCAAACAAGAATTAATTGAAGCTGTTGAATGGCCTTTGAAACACCCTGGTGTTTTCACAAGAATGGGTATTAAACCACCAAAGGGCGTGTTAGTATATGGCCCTCCCGGAACTGGTAAAACTTTATTAGCAAAGGCAGTCGCTAATGAAAGCAAAGCTAACTTTATTTTAGTTAAAGGACCAGAATTATTGAGCAAATGGGTTGGTGAATCTGAGAAAGCTGTTAGAAAGATTTTTGAGAAAGCGCGCCAAACCAGTCCCACCATAATTTTTTTTGATGAGATTGATTCATTGGCACCTAGAAGAGGTGTTAGTTCAGACAGTCATACAAGTGAACGTGTTGTCAACCAATTATTAACAGAAATGGACGGTCTTGTAGATTTACACAACATAGTTATTTTAGGAGCCACTAATAGGCCAGATATACTTGACACTGCATTATTAAGGCCTGGTAGGTTTGACAGGATAATATTAGTGCCAAGTCCAAATAAAAAAGCCAGGCTTGAGATATTCAAGATCCATACAAAAGGAATGCCTCTCTCCAAAGAAGTAAACCTTGAAGAACTTGCTTCAGAAACAGAGGGCTATGTCGGAGCAGACATAGAAGCCGTGTGCAGAGAAGCTGCTATCTTGGCATTAAGAAAAGACATTAAGGCTGATAAAATTAAAAAAATACATTTCGAAGAAGCCATGAAAAAGGTTTCGCCAAGCATTACAAAGGATGTCGAAGAAGCATATAAAGAACTAAAAACACAGTTCAGGGCAGCCCGCGGCAAAGAAATGCGGGACAATAAACCAACCTATTTTGGTTAATTATTTCTTTATTTTATGACCGCCAAACTCTTTTCTAACAGCGGCTATTGTTTTTTTTCCTAGCTGAAACCCCTTACTTTAAAAGAACAATTATAGTTTAAAAATCTCAGATTATCTAAAGTAAACATATAAAAACATTAAATCTTTTAGTTGATTTATGAGGAAATTGTTGTTTGCAACTGCTGGCATTCCTTTATCAACAGAAAAACCTTCTACTATTAACGGTATTTCAAGGGTTAAAGAACTTGGTTTAGATGCTATGGAACTTGAATTTGTCCGTTCTATAAACATAACAAAAGAAAGAGCCCCTGAAGTAAAAGCAGCAGCAGAAAAACATAATGTAAAATTAACTTGTCATGCGCCTTACTTCATTAATTTAAATGCAATTGAGCCCGCTAAAAAATATGCCAGCATGTATCGTATAGAAAAATCTGCGGAAATTTTGCATGAATGTGGTGGCTGGTCTATGTGTTTTCATCCAGGTTTTTATCTGAAAATGGAAAAGAAGAAAGTATTTGAAACAATGAAAAAGCGGATAAAAGAGATTAGAGAGAAACTTGATAATAAAAACATAGATGTTTGGATAAGACCGGAAACAACTGGTAAGCCAACTCAATTTGGAGATTATAAAGAATTGCTTAAATTAAGCCAGGACATTGAAAAGGTCATGCCTGTCTTTGATTTTTCGCACATCCATGCAAGAACAAACGGCAAATATAACACCAAAGAAGAATTTAACCAGATTTTAGAAGATATTGAGTTTTATTTAGGAAAAGAAGGGTTGGAGAACATGCACATCCATTTATCAGGAATTAATTATAATGAAAAAGGAGAAAGGAATCATTTAATATTAGAAGAATCTGACATGAACTATCAAGATTTGATAAAAGTATGGAAAGAGTTTAAGATAAAAGGCGTAGTAGTTAGTGAAAGCCCAAATATTGAAGAAGACGCTCTATTAATGCAGAATTATTATAAGAAAATATAATAAAATTATTCCTCTTCTGGGTTATAAGACGGCACTGCAGACTTATTTATTATTACAATATCTCCTATGGCTTTAACTAATGGATGCGGCACAATAACGCCTTTAGCACTTCCCAAAACTTGGTTTAGAAAAGAATTTTTTGTTGCCTTTACACGCCACCCTGTAATTTTATTTGTTGAAAGAATAGCTTCTTCAACATCGCCAAAATAATCTCCTTGATCAGTAAAAACTTTCATGTCGTAACATTCTGATATTTTTTTCATCTTTAACATTTTTTACCTCCCATCACACAAAATGATATTATAATATACTTTATTAAGATATTTAAATAGTTTTTTATATTTAGTTATTTTAAGTTGAGCTAATGACTATAATCATTGTTAGCGGCACGCCCGGCACCGGAAAAACAACTGTTGCCAAAAAAATTGCAGAAAAAGAAAATTTGAAATATATTGACCTAAATAAGATAATAAAACAAAATAAACTCTTTGAAAGATATGACAAAGACAAAGATACAAAAATTGTTGACATAAACAAATTAAACAAAGCCCTAATAAAAATAATAAAAAAAGAGAAAAATGTTGTAATTGATTCTCATTTATCACATTATCTTCCAAAAAAATATGTTGACAAATGCATTATAACAAAATGTAATTTAAAAGAACTAGAAAAAAGATTACAAAAAAGAGGTTATTCAAAAGAGAAGATAAGAGAGAATTTAGATGCAGAAATTTTTGACACGTGCAGAGTAGAGGCTTTAGAATCTGGTCACGATGTTGAAGTTATTAATACTGATTAAATTATTCTAACACCTCAATATTATCTATTTTACCATCTCCCTCTAAATCAAACCCCTGCACAATTGAATAAAACTCTTTTTGTCCAGTATATCTATGTATAACTTGTTTTGAAAATCTTGTAAACGCAATAACAGCTGATTTTGTTCCTATAAATCTTATTCCAGCCAATAAAAGAATTTTATATTCTGGGTTATACGGATTAGGTATTTTCGCAATCAAACCAACACTTTCTTCTGTATATGTTTTTAGTTTAGATATTATCCCCCATGGTTTTTTATCGGAAAATTTTGCAGGTAGAAAATCGTTTATTTTAGAAACAAGTAAATTTGTAACTGGCCCGCCAACTAAGATTAAGTTCTTGCTTTCTTTTAGGTTAATATCCACATCAAGTTTTGTGGAAAAGTCTTTTCTTAATTGAGAATAGTTCCCAAGAAATAATGCTAAATCAATTGCGTAATGACCATCTCGTGCTCTTGCTTTATACGGTCCGTGCGGATCTGGGCTGCCAACAACAATATTTGAGTTAAAGTTGTAATTTTCAACAAAGGGATTGAGAAACTCAGATATTATATCTCCTTTTTTCTTTATTAAATTGTTTATTGTTTTCCATTCTTTAGATAATGTAAATGAAAAATTCAATACTTTTGGAGCCATTTTTTTGGCCATAGTACCACGGACTTCTTTTTTCTCAACAATTTCCAATAAGCCAGAATTAGTCATCTGTTTAATATGGTAATAGACTTTCTGCTCATGTAACTTCATTTTTTTTGCTAGTTCAGCTGGATACATTGGTTCTTTTGCCAATAGCTGCAAAATTTGCATCCTGATAGGATGATCAACTATTCTCAAAGAAGCAGGATTATCAACTATCAATGTATCGCTGTAAACTAATTTGTTGTCTTTTTCTTTCACAATATACGATCTCATTTTAAGTATTGAAAATAATAAATTTTAATTATAAGAAAATTTATAATATTTATATAATTTTTTATAATATATCATGACTTTCTATTTTGTTTTTGTCGTCGAGAAAATAAAATTGTTGAGATTTACTATATCAATCTGTTATAAACTTTTTTTGAATTAACTTTTTAAATCTTCTTTTAAACCAAATAGGCATGAAAAAGTTATTTGGTACAGACGGTGTAAGAGGAAAAGCTAATAAATACCCAATAACAGCAGAAATAGCTCTGAAATTAGGAAAAGCTACCGCTATTGTATTAACAAATGGCAAAAAGAAACCTCTATTTTTAATAGGAAAAGACACTAGAGCTTCCTGTTATATGCTGGAAAATGCTCTAACTTCTGGCTTGACATCTATGGGTGCTAATGTCTTGCTTGTTGGGCCTTGTCCTACACCAGGTGTGGCTCATTTAGTTAGGTCGTTTAATGCTGATGCGGGCATCATGATAAGTGCGAGCCATAATCCTTATATGGACAACGGAATTAAGTTTTTTGATAAAAAAGGCTATAAATTACCTGACAAGATCGAGGCAAAGATTGAGAACCTTGTATTAAATGAAGATATGAAAACAGACCATATTAATTCAGATAATATAGGAAGAGCTAAAAGAATTGATGATGCTCAAGGAAGATACATAGAATTTGTCAAGAGCTCTATTAAGAATGCATCATTAAAAGATCTTAAAATAGTATTGGATTGTGCCAATGGTGCAGCGTATAAAGTCGCCCCATTGATTTTATCAGAGCTGGGAGCAAGAATCATTGTTTTAGGTAACCAACCTAACGGCGTTAATATTAACAAAGATTGTGGGGCTTTACATCCTGACCTTGTTAAAACTATTGTCCTAAAACACAAGGCAGACGCCGGCATTTCGTTAGATGGTGATGCTGACCGAATAATAATGGTTGACGAAACAGGAAAAATAATAGATGGAGACTATATATTGGCTATTGCGGCACTTGATATGTTAAAAAAAGATAAACTTAACAAAAACACTGTTGTAATTACAGAGTATACGAACCTTGCCTTTGATGAGTTGATAAAAAAGCATAATGGTAACGTAGTAAGAACTAAAAATGGTGACAGGTATGTTATTGAAAAAATGTTGAAACACAATTATAACTTGGGAGGAGAGTTTTCCGGCCACATAATCTTCTCAGATTATAATTCTACAGGAGACGGAATGGTTGCGGCTCTGCAAATCTTAAACATAATGAAACAAACCAATAAACCTTTATCAAGGTTAGCATCTCTGTTAAAAAAATATCCACAAGTTACAGTTAATGTCAATGTTAAAGAAAAAAAACCTTTAGATAAAATGACAAATGTACAGAGAGAAATTAAAAATGCTGAAAATATTCTTGGAAAAAAAGGCAGGTTCATTGTCAGATATTCTGGGACAGAAATGAAAGCAAGAGTCATGATAGAAGGTCCTAATGAAAGTATAATAAAAAAATTAGCTGATAATATTGCCAATGAAATAAAAAAAGAGGTTGGATAGATGTCAGATTTTCTTGAGGTTGCAATTGAAGCTGTGAAAGAAGCAGGAAAAATTGCCATGACTTGTTTTGGAAAAGAAAAACACACTAAGAACAAAGGAGAATTTGACTTAGTTACAAAAGCAGATGTTGAAAGTGAAAAAAAAATTGTTAAAGTTATAAAAAATAAGTTTCCAGGCCATGGTTTTATTTTGGAAGAGGGACAAAATATTAATATAAATTCAGAATATGTCTGGGTCATTGATCCGATTGATGGCACAACAAGTTTTGCACATAATTATCCAATGTTTTCAATTTCTATAGCTTTACTAAAAAACAAAAAGCCAATTGTTGGAGTTGTTTTAGTACCCTATATGAAAGAATTGTTTTATGCTGAAAAAGGTAAAGGTGCTTTCCTAAATAATAAAAAAATAACTGTATCAAAAACTACTTCCCTAAACAAAAGTATTGTATCAACAGGGTTTCCTTACAATGATAGAAAAAGAATATTAAAATATCTTGCAAGAATTGCTGAAGTTGCGCAAGGTATAAGGAGGAGTGGAAGTGCTGCCCTCGACATATGTTACATTGCTGCAGGCAGAACAGATGCTTACTATGAAGTTGGCTTGAAAATAATGGATACTGCTGCTGCTCAATTAATATTAAAAGAAGCCGGCGGAAAAGTAACTGATTTTCAAGGTAAACTAATTACAGATAAATATGATGAAATTGTATGTTCAAACTCTAAAGTACATGATGAATTAATCAATTTATTAAAAGGTGAATGAAAAATGCAAGCTGTATTATTATTAGCTGGTAAAAGTACAAGAACTTATCCCTTAACTGTAAATAAACCTAAGCCGTTATTAAAAGTAGCTAACAAAACCATACTTGAACATAATCTGGAGCAGTTGCAGAATTTAGTAAAGGAAGTTATTCTGGTAGTTGGATTTAAGAAAGAATTGATTAAAGAAAAAATTGGCAACAAATTTGGTAAATTACAAATAAAATATGTTAAACAAAAATCACCAAAGGGAACTGGACACGCCATTATGTTAGTTCAGCCCTATTTGAAAAATAAATTTATTGTGTTAAATGGAGATGATTTTTTTTCAAAAAAGGATTTAAAAAATTGTATGAAACATGATTATTGTATATTAGTAAATAATGTTAAGGACTTATCAAGGTTTGGCAAAGTAATTTTAAAAAATAATAATGTTGTTGAAATAAAAGAAAAAGTCAAAGGGAAGGATCTTGCCAACAGAGGTGTCTATGTTTTAGATAAATCAATTTTCACTTATAAACTTAAAAAATCTGTTAGAAACGAATATGAAATTCTTGATTACATAAAATATTTAGCAAAAGACGGAAAAAAAGTTAATTATGCTAAGATACAAGATTACATATTCTCTATATCTTATCCATGGAATTTGTTGGAAGCAAATGAATTTTTTGTAGGAAAAATTAAAACTAAAATACTGGGTAAAGTTGAAAAAGGCGCTACTTTAAAAGATTCTGTTATAATTGGAAAAAACTCTCTTGTTAAAGCAGGTTCATATATTGAAGGACCTGTTGTGATTGGTGATAACTGTGTTATTGGACCGAATTGTTTTATCAGATCTGGAACTTCAATAGGTAATAATTCAAAAATAGGAAACGCTGTTGAAGTTAAAAACTCAATAATCGGAGATAACACCTGTATAGGCCATTTGTCTTACATAGGTGATTCTATTATTGGAGATAATGTTAATCTGGGAGCAGGGACAATTACTGCTAATCTAAGGCATGATGATGCAAATATTAAAAGTCCTGTAAAAAGAGAATTAATAAATACTAATAGAAGAAAACTTGGCGCCATAATTGGAGATAATGTTCATACGGGAATCCACACTTCAATATATCCTGGGAGAAAGATCTGGCCTAATAAAACAACATTACCTGGTGAAATTGTTAAAAAAGACATTGGTGGCTGGTAATGTGTGGTATTATAGGTTTAAGCTTTGTGAATGAATTTTTTGTAAAGGATGCTCTAAAGAGGTTAAAACGGTTGGAATATAGGGGTTACGACTCCTTTGGATATTATTATTCGGGTCATTTGTTTAAAAAAACAGGCGAAATATATTTTCCTGAAACAAAGAACAAGACTAAAAAAATAATCCTCCATACAAGGTGGGCAACCCATGGCGGCGTTACTAAACAAAATGCACACCCACACCAGTCATGTGATAAAAAAGTTACTGTAGTGCATAACGGAATTATAGAAAATTATCTTGAATTAAAAACAAATCTGCAAAAAAAAGGTCATAGGTTTCTAAGTGAGACTGACACAGAAGTAATTCCACATTATTTTGAAGAAAAACTTAAAACAAAATCTGTTAAAGACGCATGCGTTGATTTTATCAAAGATATAAGAGGAGAATTTGCAATTGCTATGATTATAGAGGGAGATGATAATCTTTATTGCCTTAGGAGAGATTCTCCACTCATATTGGGCATTGCAGATCAAGGAACAGTTGTTGCTTCAGACATTTATGCCTTTTCAGATATCACCAATAAAGCTGTTTTTTTTGAAAACAACGAGTTTGCCGTAATTACACCTAAAGATTATACTTTCTTTGACAAAGACGGTAAAAAGATAAAAAAAAAAGTTCAGAAATTCAGTTGGGAACAGGAAGAATCTACTTTACAAAAATACAAACATTACATGATTAAAGAAATAATGGAAGAACCAAAAGTTGTGAAGAGACTATTATTCAGCTTAAAAACAGAACAAAAAGAATCTTTCAACAAATTTGTCAACTTGATTAAAAAATCAAGAAAAGTTACTTTTTTAGCAGCAGGCACGAGTTATCATGCTTCTTTGTTAGGTGTTTATTACTTACATAAATGCGGTATTGAAGCTCAAACCATAATTGCGTCTGAATTCCAACATTTTATTGGTGTGGATAAAGATACATTGGTTATTCCAATATCACAATCCGGAGAAACAATGGATGTAATTGAAGCCTTGAAATACGCTAAAAAAAACAATGCCAAGATTGCTTCAATAGTTAATGTTCCTTACTCGACTGTTCAAAGAATGTCTGAAATATCATTAAATATACTAGCTGGCCAGGAAATCTGTGTTGCTGCCACCAAATCTTTTGTCAACCAAGTTACCTTGTTATTAGCAATTGCAAAAGAATTTGGTTTTAAGATTAATCTGAATAATTTAGCAGAAAAAATCTCCTGGGTTCTGCTAAAAAAAGACCTTATTAAAAAGATAGCAAATGACATTTACATGAATAAGGACATTTATGTTTTAGGTCGTGGTTTGAGTTATCCTGTTGCCCGAGAAATAGCTCTGAAGATAAAAGAAATTTCTTACATACACGCCGAGGGCATGATGGGGGGAGAGCTTAAACATGGTACTATTGCTTTAATTGAAAAAGGCACACCCGTTATCTCGCTAATATCAAATAAAGATCATGCTATGTTAAGCAATACTATGGAAGTTGAGGCAAGAGGTGCAAGAATCATAAAAATAACTAACGATTTTGAAGGTGATATACAGATTAATACGTCAAATGACGGAAAGTTTGGGATATTGGCCACAATTGTTGGGCAGTTATTAACATATTATATGGCATTAAAACTGAACCTGCCAATAGACAAACCGAGAAATCTAGCTAAATCTGTTACAGTTAAATAAAAGATAAGTATTTAATATATTAAAAATTATTTTAGATTATGAGGGATGAGCTAACATCATTAGACCTGTATTTTTTGATGCAAGAGTTTCAAGAAATAGTTAATGCAAAGATTGACAAGGTATTCCAAAAAGATAATTTATTACAGTTTCAGATACATATCCCAAATAAAGGCAAAAAATTTCTAATTATACATTTACCTTCTTTAATCTGTATATGTGACAATAAAGAACCAATCACAAGTTCTGATAAATTCGCTTTGTCTCTAAGAAAACATATTAAAAATACAAGAATAAGAGAAATCAGACAGCTAGAGTTTGAACGAATTCTCTATATTAAATTAGAGATAGAAAACAAATCTTTATTATTATATATTGAACTTTTCAAACCAGGCAACATTGTGCTATGTAATTCCAGTAACAAAATAATTATGGCTTTAAAATACAAAGGTTTCGGCTCAAGGCTTATCAGGCCCGGAATCACATATGATTATCCAAAAAAAGAGTTTAATTTCTTAAAATTAAAAGAATCTGATTTAAAGAAAGTATTAGATAAATCTGATAAAAAATCTGTTGTGATAACTTTGGCAACTGACCTGGGTTTGGGTGGTTTTTATTCTGAATTTTTATGTATATTAGCAGATATAGATAAGAAAAGTCAAAAATTGAATGATAAAGAACAAAAGAGGTTGTTTAAAGTAATTAAAGACATAATTAAAACTGTGCCAAAAGCTTACATACACCAAAACATCATAACGCCTATTGAAATATATAAAGAAAGCGAACAGCATGCTTCATTTAACAAGTTATTATGCAAGTTTCATGAAAAAGAGATGACTTTACAAAAAAAAGGCCTTACCAAGAAAGATAAAGAAAAGAAAAAGATTGAACGAATAATAAAGACTCAGGAGACCCAGATAACCGGGTTAAAGAAATCCTATCTTGAGAATAAAAAGAAAGGCGAACTTATTTATGAAAAGTACACTGAGATTAAAGAGATAATTGAACAAGTAAAAAAAACATTGCAAAAAGGTTCATGGGCTGAGGTTAAAAAAAATAAACAAATAATAGATGTAAACGAAAAAGAGAAGAAAGTTACAATAACCTTAAAATGAAATTAAAGCCAAGATACATAATTCTAATAACTTTATTTATTGCCTATTTTGGTACTAGAGTATATTTTGCCTTACAAACACCTTATTTTACAGATGATTATTCTTATTTTGTTTTAAGACAAGTTGATCATATCACAAAAACAGGCCGACCATTAATAAATGATGATCTTAGCTATGGTGGAAGAACACATGTTTTTATGCCGCTTTATTTTTATATCTTGGCAGGTTTCGCATTATTTTTTCCGAAAATCATTGTGATAAAGATTATTAACAATTTCTTTGCTTCAACCTTGATTTTGGCAATCTATCTTATCTGTTCAAAAATAGTAAAGAACAGAAAAATCTCTCTGATATGTGCAATTGTAGCAGCGTCAATACCTACTTATATAAATGAAACTTTGACAAGTATAAGTACTACATCATTAGTCGTGCCTGGTGGTTTTTTTCTATTATACTTATTTTTAAACATAGAAAAAGATAAGCTGGATTATTTGATATTATTAACTCTGTTAATTGTTCTGAGCTCTGCTTCTGCTATCTTGATTGTTCTTGGACTGATTATATTTGTCTTGTTATGTTACCTGGAAAATGCTCCTTTGGAAAAGATTGAACTAGAATATGTTGCGTTCTTTGTGTTCTTTTTCCTATGGACAAACTTCATCATATTTAAAGAAGCATTTCTAAAACACGGCCTTTCCATTATTTGGAGCAATATACCGTCAAATGTTTTCAGTACATATTTCACCAACATAAACATTGCACAGGCAGTGTCAAGCATTGGTTTACTACCCTTTGTCTTTGGAACCTATACAACATATAATTATCTGTTAAAAAAGAAAAGCAAAAACGTTTCGTTGTTTATTAGCCTATTTTTGTCAACGTTTTTGTTATTCATATTAAAACTTATTCAGACAAACCTTGCTTTTGTAATGATGGGTATTTCATTAGTTATTCTGTTCGGAAAATTTTTGCGAGATTTTATTTTGAGCATGAAAAAAACAAAACTTGCGAAGTTTACTAATTTGGCAATTATAATTGTAATAATCTTACTATTAATAACCCAACTTATTCCGGGATTTATTTTAATGACAAAAAACAACAATATAAAAAAAGAATATATTGACGGGTTTATCTGGCTAAAAAATAATACAAAAAAAGACTCTGTTGTTATAGCAATACCTGAAGAAGGCAATCTTATAACTTATTATGGCGAAAGGAAGAACATTATTGATACTGACTTTTTACTTATTAAAGATATTGAAGTCCGGTATAAAGACGTTGAATCTGTGTTTACCCAAAAATTTAGAATCGAAGCTCTCAGGATCTTAGAAAAATACAATGTTGATTATATAATGTTCACTGAAAAGGCTAAAGAAAAATATGGTATAGAAGATATTGCTTATATTCATGATGAGTGCTTTGACTTGGTTTTAAATAGAACTGTTCAGATTTATAAAGTAAATAAAACATTGTGCACTTTGAAAGAATCATGAGACAAAATAAAACCCACCAAATATTAGTATTATTAATAATATGTGTGGCAATCTTGTCTTTTTTCCATGTATTAAGATTAACTAAAAACACAGCATTTCCAACTTACGATGTGTATTACCATCTTAATAAGATTAAGTCTGGAACAGGGTTTAATTTGTTAAAAGAGAATTCTTATTTGTTAGATGTTATAATAAGTAAATCCAACAACCAAGTTTTCTTTATGAGACTGCTACCCTTCATAGCTGGGTTGTTGAATATATGCCTGATTTATTTAATTTTAGGAAAGATAGTAAAAAACGAGAAACAACGTTTCATAACTTCCTTAATTGTTATTTTATCACCTTCGTTTATTTATGTTCATTCAGTGTATAACAATCTTTTTTTGCCTTTGTCTTTTATTTTACTGGGAACTTTGTTTATGCTGAAAGACAAATACTTTTATAGCATGCTAAGCTTGTTTGTTGTCTTGGTTTTTAATCTGAGTTTATTCATAATCATATTATTATTGTTGTTTGTTTTTTATGAAAAACTAAAAAGTAAAAATTTGTTTTTACCGGTGTTAGGCATTGTTTTGGTAAGTTATGTTTTTACTACAATTAATCCAGGATTCACGCAACCATTATCCATATATTTCTTATTAACTAAGTATGTATCTGATTTTGGGGCATTAATCGGTTTTGGGTTTTTTAATTTGGCTCTTGCAGTTTTAGGCATATTTTTATCTTGGAATGAAAAGGTCAAGAACGCTATCATATATTATACGTTAATTGCACTGTTCATTTGTTCGTTATATGAACATTCTTTTGTTGTGTTCCTTGATTTAATCCTCGCTTATTATTCAGGATACGCTTTTATAAAAATATGGAAAAGTAAATGGCAAAGCAAGACCTTGAAAAACTATGTGATGTTATTAATTTTATGTGGCCTGATATTTTCTTCAGGATCATACTTAAACGAAATGTCAAAGGTTGGTCCAAAACAAAGCGAAATATTAAGCCTTGTCTGGTTAAAAGACAAAATAAAGCCAGATACAAAAATATTGTCACATTACGAATACGGATATCTAATAAAAACCTTTTCAGGAGCAACACCTTACACAGACAAAACATACTTTTTACGCTCAAAAGATAAGTTAAAGATTAAGTTGAGCAACGATGTTTTTGCCTCGCGAAATTTAAAAAAGATCTTGGACTTTTTTAATAAAGAAAAAATAGAATATGTGTGGATAAACCAAGCTATGAAAAATGGACAAGTGTGGAATAGAGAAGAAGAAGGCATTCTCTTAATTTTAGAGAACAGCCCTAATTTTGAGAGACAATATGATTACTTTGGAATAGAAATATGGAAATATAAAGATTTAAGAATTTAATGATGAATGTTCAATTTATATCTAATGACTGGGTAATGAATTTTGGCATGGTGCTGTTTTTTTTAGTTTTCTCAATGCTATTTTTAGTTTTCATTGTAATAATTAAGTCTTTTTTTATTAAAAAAAAATATAAAAGTTTTGAGCCCGAGATTAGTGTAATTATTCCGGCATATAATGAAGAAAAAAATATCAAAAATTGTTTGAATTCTATTTTTAAGTCTAATTATGACAAGGAAAAAATAGAAATTATCTGTGTTGACGACGGTTCAAAAGATAATACGTTGAAGATATTAGAAAAAATAAAAGATATTAAATTAATTAACTCTGTACATAAAGGAAAGTCCCATGCGTTAAACCTTGGGATAAAACAATCTAAATATGATTATGTTTTAACTGTTGATGCAGACACTGTCTTACACAAAAATTTCATTAAAGAGATAATAAGGCCTTTCTCAAACAAGAAAGTTGGTGCAACCAATGGTATAATCTTAATAAAAAATCCAAAAAAAGTAATTGAACATTTTCAAAAGATTGAATATAACTTAAATAATTTAATCCGTTATTCTTTTTCAAAAGTTTTTAATAACGGCATTTGGTTTTTTGGCGCCGCTGCCTGTTTCAACAAAAAAATCCTAGAAAAAACTGGTTTATTTCAAAAAAATATGTTGACAGAAGATATGGATATGTCACTAAAAATTTTTGAGCTGGGGTATGATGTTTTAACTGTAAAAGCCCCATATTATACGAATGCCTGCAATAATTTAATTGGACTTTTCAGACAAAGAATGAGATGGTTCTTTGGCGGTTTGCAATGTTCTGTTAAATACAGGAGATTGTTTAAAAAGTCATTTGCTATTAGTTTTTTGCTTTTCAACCAATTTTTCTGGGCAGTTTTCTCAATATTAATCTTCCCCTTACTCATATATCAGATAAAATACTGGCTGCCTACCGGATTTCCTGCTATATTAAGTTATCTTTTCAGATGGTTCAGCATATTCGGTCCTATATATGTTTTATACAAACTTCCTGTTTGGGGATTGTCTTTCATTAACATCTTTGGTGTTTTAGCAGGTATAATCACGGCACTGATGATCTTAATATCAATAAAATACTTTAAAGAAAAACTGACTATCCAAGACATACTTGTGATTATATTTTATTTTCCATACACGTTATTATTGAACTTATCACTAATAATGTCATTATTTAATTATATTCTATATCATAAAACTTAGCTATAACTCAGTTACAGATTAGTTTTCTCAAACCAAAAATTGCCATTCCTAAGAAAGTAAGAGCTAATGCAGATACGCTTACTATTAAAGCAATAATTGCATATTCTCTTCCGCCATATTTTTTAGGGTTGCGCCCATATAATTTTAGGGCTTTCACGGCCAAATAGATAGAAACAATTGTAAGACCTATATTAAATAAAGGTATCCAAAACCCAAAACTAAGAAAAAAAGCAGTTTTCGCATAAAAAGAATCTTTTTTTTCCATATTATACATTTAAGTTATTGCCTTGTTTAGTCAACATGAACCAGTTCATAGGCCTATTAAAAATCGCTTTAAATATTCCAAGCGTGACTATGTTAATTATTATTAAACCTACTGTAAATGATGCTATAAACATCTTAGGGATTTCTCTAGCTTTCTTTCCTAATATTAGAGTTATGGTTGTTGCCATTAAGAAACCTGATGTTAGTGTAATGTTAAGTGTTGTTTCAGATATAAGTTTTCCCCAATTAATTATTTCTGGCCTGTGCGTTATTATGGATAATGCGCCTGTAAGCCCAAGCAAAAAGAAGAAAAAGGTTATAATGTATCCATACAACAAAAGAAAAATATTAAGTTTATTATTAAAAGACAGTTTTTTATTAAAAACTATTCCAAAAAAATGTTCTTTGATGGCGGTTATGACCCCATAAGACCATCTCATTTGTTGCTTTCCTAGATCCGGCAATGTGAACGGAGCTTCACATTTACAATGCAATGTGTCAAGATAAAGTATACTTTTCCCTGCTTTGGTCATTCTTAATGAAAATTCAATGTCTTCAGTCAATGAACCTGACTGCCACCCGCCCATTTTTATTAAGTCAGATTTTTTGATAGCCTCAGCAGAACCCCCTATAAAAGAATTCCCGTTAACCAAATTTAAAAATGGCAAACCAAGATAATGTGTCAATAAAGGTATAGTTCCTCCCACTATCGAGACAAGGTTTTGAGAATAATTTTTAGTAATCCACCTTGCCTGGACAGCCGACAAGTTTGGATTATGGACAAACGGTGCAATTAACCTTCGAAGAAAATCTTTTTCAGGCAGAAAATCAGAGTCAAAAATCACTATATATTCGCCCTTGGTATATTTTAACATGTGGTTAAGATTACCTGGTTTATATCCTTTATTAGAGCCTCTCCTAGTTACAATAACCATGTCCTTATGTTTCTTTGCAAACATATCAATCTTTCTTGAGATAAGTTTATCAGAACTATCGTCCCCAATAATAATCTTATATTTGTTTTTTGGATAGTCAAATTTTAGGCATTTTTCAGCGCAATTTAAGGCTGCTAACTCATTGTAAGTAGGGATTTGGATTGTGACTTTTGGCAATTGAGAATCTTTAACAGGAATTTCCTGTGTTTTTTTATTTTTGAATAATAAAATAAGGCCCATCATTAGATATGCAAATGTAAATATTATTGTAATATATAACAGAACATAAAAAAAACTGTCAAAAAAAATATGCATATAATCTAAAATTAATCTTGAATTGGCTATGTAAAAATCATAGACAAAAGTTCCTATATTCTCATAAAAATTAAATATTATCATAATTAAATGGGTTATTTGTGTTATTATTGCGCTCATTTTTTATGATGTTGTTCGTCTTATTATCAAATACAATTTAATCTATGTTTAGAAGAAAAGGACTTTTTAAAAGTTTTGCTATTTTATTATGAGAAGAAAAGAGGAAATTAAGAGCTCAAAACTAACTTTCGTTTTTATTAAACCAATCAACAAACATTTTCATGCCTTGTTCAATATTTGTTTTAGGGTTATAACCAAAATATTTTTTTGCCTTTGAGATATCAGCATATGTAATTGGGATGTCTTCCTTAGGCATATCCTTCTGGATAATCCTTGCCTTTTTCCCTAATAAGGTTTCAATTAGGGATATGAACTTGTTTAATTCAATTGTTTTGGAATTGCCTATATTAAATATCTCATATGCATAATTTTTTTCAGATGCTGATAAAATAGCTTGAACCACATCCTCAATATAAGTATAATCCCTTTTTGAACTGCCATCGCCATACCTAATAATTGGTTTGTCCTCGCTAATAAGTTTTGTAAATAAATAAGGTGCCATGTCTGGTCTTCCCCGGGGACCGTATACAGTAAAAAATCTTAAACAAGTTATATTTAATTTGTAAAGTTTGCTGTAAGTGTGGCACAACATCTCGCCTGTTTTTTTGGTTAGAGCATAAGGACTTATCTGTGTATCTGTTCTAGCCTTTTCAGAAAAAGGTAATTTTTTGTTAAGTCCGTAAACTGAAGAACTCGAGCCGAACACAAAATTTTTAATGTTGAATTTTCTTGACAACTCAAGCAAGTTTAATGTGCCTTTCACATTAACTTCTTCATATATATGTGGATCTTTAATGGAAGCCCTTACGCCCGCTCGGGCTGCCAAATGTATAACTTTGATTATTTTATGTTTTTCAAAAACTTTTTTTAATTTCTCAAGCTGTCTTATGTCTGTCTCTTCAAGAAAGAAAGACTTATTTGAAAGATTATGTTCAATGTTTTTTCTTTTTCTTTTTGGAGAATAATAATTATTAAAATTATCCAAACAAACAACTTGCTTACCTTTATTTAGTAATGCGTCGCAGACATGGCTACCTATGAAACCAGCGCCGCCTGTTACGAGTATTTTATCCATTTTAAAAAAATCAATATGGTTATGGCCATTCAACCTTCCAAGTAATTATTCTGGATCCGCCAACCGTTGTTGTATCATAAAATTTATGGAAATATTTTAACCCTCTTCCATCTAAATAAAATAACCTGGTAAACATGCTCCCGACAAGTTCTTCTGACATAAAATATATGGTTCTGTTATTTTGGGAAAGAACTACACCATACCCTATTTTATTGCCAGTAAAATCTTTAACAATATAATCATTGCCTTTAAAATAACCCAGTTTATTAGCATAAAACGTTTCTTGGCCATTGGACAAATAAGCGTCATGTGTTGTCAGATTAATTATTAAAGGAATACGTTGGTTCTGTTGTGCTGGCAAATTACATTGCAAACTTTGATCTGTAAGTTTTGCACAATCTACAGCACCGCCATAACTTGGCCATGGCGCTATCCAATCATTAACTTGCCTGTCTGTTGTTAATGCATTTAACTCATAAAACTTTTTTTGGGCGTCTTCATCATCATATCCAAGCTCGTTTTTCAATTTTTGAACAAATCCATCATATGACCCTTCTGTTTTAAAATAATTGTATATTTTTGCACGTTCAAAATTCCAGCTCCCAAAATGCGCCCACACTCCTGATTTGCCAACCATGTCTCCACTTGTAATAAAATAATCTTCAGGAGGCTCGCAAAATAAATAATCAATAATCTTTTCTGTGTTTTCTTTTGTTGTTATTTTTAGTAAGTCTGATTCAACACCTATCTTGTCTTGAGCCAGATATTCATATATCTTATTAACAGTAGAATATGTGTCCCCAATCTCTTTATTAAGCTCAACAAAGGCATTATGGCCTCCACAATCAAGCATTCTTAATATTGCAACTGCTTGATCTTCATCATCTGTTAACAAGACTTTTCCTATCCAATGCGCTTGAGGTGATGTTTGCGACGCGCCATCAAATGTAACACGTCTGTCTGCCCAAAATTTGAACCAATGACCGAAGTCCCACCACGAATTAATAATAGCATCTTGTGAAGATTCTAATCTTATTTTTGTTAACGTGTCAACCCAGGCATCGCTGATACTTGGAACATAATTAGTTGCCGTTGCAATTCCGATATTAATAGGCTGTAATAAGATTATAAGACTAACAACTGTGAAAATTGTTTTGCTTATTGCCAAGCTTATATCTAGTGATTTGTGTATAAATTTTGTGAAATACTTTACCATTATCCCAAAAAAAGTTGAGAAAGATATCACAAACGCAGGAATAATTAAAAGTATGAATCTTACGCCTTTTGTCGCTGCGTAAATTGTTGACATAAACCAAATCGTCATAAGAATTGAATGTTTCGGTTCAATCTTGTAACCATAATATGCAGATAATAACAGTCCAATAAATAAAGGTAAAGATAATAAAGGCAGTAAAAGAAAAATATTAAGTTTGTTTGCCTGCGCAATTTGGACAAAAAAGATAAAATATAGTATTGAAATAACTATATAAGCAAGATTAAGGTTGCGTACCTTTTTTTCTTTTAAATTAACTAGAGGAAGCATGGTGCCAATTAAAGCTATAATTAAAAATAATGGACCTCCTAAATTAGCTATTATCTGAGGTATGTTGGCTGCATTTAATTCTGCAACTGTAGTATAGACATTAGGCCACAGAGATGCGCCTGTCGCTTCCTTTATTTTAACAATCTTAATAGGATTTAAAAAAGATCTTAGAAACAGATTACCATTGCCAAAAAATGTTAATGAAAGTAAAGAAGATCCTAAAAATACTGCAAGTAATAAAAAAACGTTCTTCAGATTTTTATTGGTAAAGAGGTTTGTTATGGTGCTGCCTTCATGTAAAAAATCAAATAACACAAGATATCCTATATAGATAAAAGATGCACCTATTATAAACAAAAACATAAACCACCAGCCTGACCATGCAAAACTGTAAAACCCAATAAATAATCCAGAAAACAAAGAATAAACAATTGTTTTTTTGTAAGACTCAGAGTCAAACGCATACATGATAAATAACATAATTATGAATGGGAAGACTGCATTTACAATATCATTATCACTTCCTAAAGATCTGCTCAACACAGTTGGATTAACAGCAATTAAAACCGCTGCCATAAACCCTGCTAAATTACCAGAAAGTTTTTTACCTATGAAAAAGGCAGCGATTATTGCAAAGAAAGATAAAAACAAGGGTGTTAAAAAAGCAACATACATCAAAATAATGTCTGGTTTAAAAAATTTTAATACTTTGTAAAGATAAGCTTCGATATATGGATATATATTTTGGGTGATTTGTAAGCCGGTGGGAGCTAACATATGATTGTCATAAGGCACGCCATCTCTAAGTTCATCCCATATGTGGCCTTTCTCAATTATGTTACGGGCATACCTTACCCAGAAATATGAATCTATATCACCAAGATAAGTATAGCCGTTATTATCTCTAAACCTTTCTCTTATCTGTTCTGCCTGCTGCTTGACTGCTTGTCCGATTTGTTGTGATTGCTGGCTTACAATAATATTAAACTGCTCATTTACCATTGCCTGCTTGTTTGCTAGTGGTAAATTTGGATATTGTTGGTTAATATCATTTATTATCTGGTTCTGAATTCCGTTATATATGCCTTGTCTGGCCCATGTGTCTGCAAGAGGTAAATTAGCAGGAAGGAGTCTAATGTAAACAGACATTATCAAAGGTATTAAAATTAAGAAGATAACTGAATACTTAGAAAAGATTTTAGCCAGACGTTTAAAATCTAAAGTAAGATCTTCATCTTTAGTTGTGGGCTCTTTTTTTTTTACACTGAAAATATTTTTTAACCAAGAAAAGTCTAAGATAATTTCATCATCTTTATTTTGTGATTTACGTTTTGATTTTTTTCCCATTAAACCCCACGTCGTTAAACACAAGAACGCTAAAATCTATATAAATATTATGAATTATTTACCCATGAATTTCCTTAACATCGGGTTCATATCATACATGTGCTCACGAGCAATATCCTCATATAATTTATAGACAATCATCACAGTTAGTAAAATACCTGTACCCCTTGATAATGCGCCCATCAAATCTGCTATGGCTGCTAAAAATCCCACGGTTATGGCGCCCATTACTGTCAATGGCATTATATACCTGTTAAGCAACCTTTCTAAAATTCGCCTATCTTTTCTAAATCCTGGAATCTGTAAGCCGGAAGATAACATTTGATTTGCCAAACTCCTGGCATCCATATTAGAAGTTTGCACCCAAAAAATTGAAAACAATACAGAACCACCTATCATTAAGAGAACATAGATTATTGAATTTAACAAAACAGGAGCAATAATTGACCATTGTCCTCCGCTTTGAATTATTGTCTGAATTAAGTTAGGCCCGTTAAGAACAGCAATTAAACCAACAGGAGTATTTCCCTGAGTAAAACCTCCTATAATAGGCAGTATGTTTCCTCCTGTCCAGTTTTGCAATAACCTTACCCAAAGTTGTAATGTTGCAAATAATGATGCGACTAATATGACAGGGATGTTGCTTGTATAAATAAATTGCAATGGCCACCTAATGCCGTGCCCTCTAACCCTGCCAAATGATAAAGGAATTTCTACTTTCATAGCCTGTGCATACACTGCTATCCCAAAAACCAAAAGAGTTGCAGCAATTGTAATTATAGAAACAAGGGCACCCGAAAAATCAACTTCTAATACTGATAAAATAATGCTCCACAGATGACCAACAATAGGTCTTTGGAATCCTGGTTCCCACACCAAGTTTCCAGCTGTGTCTGTAAAAGAAAACAATCTAATAAAGATTTGCTTGCTTATACCTGCTGCTATAAACAGACTGATACCTGAACCAAACCCCCATTTACTAACAATTTCATCCATGAATAAAACAATCATACCTCCAAGGAACAATTCAAAAACCAAGATGAGCTGGTATTGTAATCTTACTGTGCCTATGGCTGTAACAGGAGGCGATATTCCACCCATAAAAACATAAATAACTGATTCAAAAACTATAAAGAAAATAGACATTAATTTCTGAATCCCTTGATACCTGTTCTTTCCCTCATGGGTTGTTAAATCAAACTTCATTATCCCTGCTCCATTTAATAACTGCAATATTATAGAGCCTGTAACTATGGGACCAATACCTAATGACAATAATGAACCAAATTCTGCGCCCAAAATGATAGAAAGATATTCAAATTGCGCTAAGGTGTTTGGGCCAAGCGGCCATAAAGGTATCATGCCCAGAACAAAAAATAACACTAACACAATTAAAGTCCATTTTAATTTTTCGTTAAACGGAAGTTTTTTTTGCTTTGGTGAAGCAACTTCCGGCAAGTTCAAAAGAATATTATCAAAAAAGCTCATTTTTCTTTCATTAAATCACATTACCTATTTATTTTCTTCGTTGTTCTCAGCATCATTCATTAATTTTTTATTTGCTGGCAGAACAACTTTCCCACCCTTGGCTTCTACCTTTGAGATAGCGTTTTGAGAAGCAGATTTTACAGTTATATGTAACTTAAAGTTAATATGTCCCTTTGAAATAAGTTTATCATAATTCAGTTTTGTTAAATCAATTTCATAAACATCTTTATTTTGTTTGGCTTTGCCTTCCTTAATTAATAAGGGAAGTAAACTTTGTAATTTTCTAATATTAATTGAGTTTACAGTTTTTTTGTATGTTTTAAATCCTGTCTTGCCAAGATGTTTATTACCTCCCGTTAATTTCATTATTTTGGCGTCTCCCCTCTTTCCTGTCCCGGACTTGCCCCTGCCGCCGCGATGGCCTGCGCCCCTATTTTTTTTCTTATGGCCGTGCCCTGCAGTAACCTTGGCTGCCCTTATCCTGGTTCGTTTTTTCCTTTTTGATTGCATTATATCATCCGTTTAAGTAAATCATTGATTTTTTCGGCCCTATAACCAAGAGCGCCGCCCTTTCCAAAACTAACTTTAACACCTTTTCTACCATAGCCTTTTTTTGGTGGTGTTAACCTTAGATAGCGTTGATATTTTTTGTTTTTATACACAAAATATTTTTTATAAGATATCTTCTTTTTTGAATCATGCTCTCTTTCTTTATACAATTCGCCATGTTCCTTAATTAGGCTGTCTAAAATATCCTCAGAAACCTCGCCGTATGTAACATAATCCTTAACCTTATTAATCATGCCAAGATTAGATTTTGTGTTTTTCAAGATAACGCACCAGTTTTTATTGTGAAGATTTAACTGTGTAAAGGTTTTTGCAATGTCATGTTTAAGATTGATTTTGCCTCTGACACGGACAACTGCCAACAACCTTTCTTTATTATGGTTAGTTTCCTTTTTTTTCGTCTTCTTGCTTTCCATTTTCTTCATTAATAGATTTTTTTAATGTTTTTTCAACAACACTTAATCTTTCATAATGATGCGGCTGTAATTTTGTTTTCATAAGATTTTTTAACGCTTTCTCTGCTGCTTTTATTAAATTAATTTTAGTTCTTGACTGACCATATGTTTGAGACCATACATCTTCAATACCGGCCAAACTTAATATTTTGGCAATTTCTTTGTCCACTTTCAGACCTGTGCCTTTTGGTGCAGGTATCAATTTTACAATTGCAGAGCCGCATTTACCTTCAACTGTAAAAGGCAATGAATGCGGCTGACCACAACCGCACTCCCAACTACCGCAACCCCTTCTAATCTTAAAAACATTAAATTTGGCATTCCTAATGGCTTTTTCTCTTGCAGGCACGGTCTCTTTTGACTTCCCATATCCTAAGCCAATAATGCCTTGCTTATTCCCGACAACCGCCAGCGTGGCAAACCTTGGTTTATTGCCTTCCCTGGTCTTTTTTTGTGTCTGCCTGAATACACGTCTTTTACCGCCACCAAATTTACCTTTAGCTTGACCTACTAATAACAAATCTGTCTCAAGCTCCGGAATTAAAGTTTCAACAATTTCTTTTTCCATTATTGAATATCCATTATCCAAGATAAAATCAATATCTTTTATTTCGCCAGAATTCACTTTCTTACCCAATTCTGTTTTCGGAACCCATTGTACTTCTTCTACAACCGCGGGTTTTCTTACTTCTTTCTTTTGCTCATTACTTTTTTCTTGTTGTTTTTCTTCTGACATTTTTCACATCACTTACTTTTTTTCCAGACAATATGTTGCTCTTGGTTTTTTCAAATGATTCAACGACTTTTTTATCCTTGATATGCTTACCAGATATCCTGTCTTCTGTTGGCATGATCTCTTCAGAAGACTTTATTTTTAAACCAGAATCAATTGCGCCTTTTACAACCGCAAATATCCTTGAGCCTTTAACTGGTGTCTGCAACCCAAAATCAATTATAACTTCTTCATTGCTCGACTTTGTTCCTAATAACAGGCCTGTTAAATATGCTGCAGGCAAATTACCAGTATTAAATTTCCAACCATATCTTTGAAGTTCTATTGAATGTGCTGCTTTTATAACAACATCGCCTTGATCAGCATATTTAATGATCTGGGCAACAATGTGCTTGTTAGATTTCCTTATAACTAATCTGAGGGATTTTGATTTTAATAATGATAAACGTCTCTTATAATCTGTTTTCCCTTCTCTTTTCCTTCGGAATGGAACAGTAAAAACCTTTTTAGACGCCATTTTATTTTTTCACCAAGTTATGTTCTGTTATGTATATTTTTATGTGCCTTTTACTCCTAAAGAAACCCCCTTTGGCTTTCCTGTAAAGGTCTTTATAAACTTCTTTTGTTAGTTTATTCTTCGATTTCAATTCTTTCAAGAACGCTCTTTGCAACCTTATCTTTGACATCCATTTTTCCTTGTTTTTTAATCTTGCGTTTGCTGTTCCCTTTCTAGAACCGTGGCCTTTTCTTCTTCCCAACACTTTCTGTTTCTGATTCTTTTTGGCGCGTGCCCTTGATACGCCTTTGGCTTTTTTAACACCGATGGCGCCTGATTTGATTAACGCCCTAATATCCGCTCTTGTAATGGCTTCTTTAATATCTTCAAACCTAGTTATGTCTAGCTTAATCTTTTTACGAGATCTTTTAGATACTTTTGCCGCTATATTTTTTTGAGTTTTGGTCTTCATGTTCTTTTTGTCAGTAATTTATCAATCTCTTTTTTTTCGATTTTCTTTTTATCTTTCTCATCGAGAGAGTCTTCAATTGATTTTTTTTCTTTGACCTCTTTTTTCTCAATTTCTTTCTTGTCTTTCTCAAGCCTTTTCTCTTTCCTAGACTTCATCAAATCTTCTCTCTTCCTAACATATTCTTGAGGATCTTTTATATTTAAGATTGTAATTTTGTTTTTTATCAAAGATTGAAGGATGTGCTTCTTTTTTTTGAAACCAATCTTGGCAGAGACAACTGCCGCGTGTTTATCAGGTTTAAGACTATCTATTTCACCCAAAGATGAAACACGAATAATTTTCATACCAGAACGTGTCATTCCTTTTACTTTTACTGGTACACCATAACCTCTACTGACAATGACTCTGTTTTGCATTCTTAAGCGTTTCTTAGAATCACAACCCCTCGGCTTTCTCCATGTTTTGGCAAGACGTTTTTTCTTGTGAATATCTTGTCTAATAAACTTTGGCTTGGCTGTCCTCTTTCTCTTTTTAATATCTAGCATTTCTTTCATTGTACTGCTTTACCTGCTTTTTCAGTTATATAAATACCGTCTTGGAATATCCTTTTGTCAAAGCCCGGCCTTCTGGTTGTCTGCTCAATGTCCGCAGCAACCTGACCAACTTTTTCTTTATCAGTGCCCTCAACCATAATCATATTACCTTCGACCTTAACCTTAACATTATCTTTTATTTGAACCTGTCTAGGAACCTTTTCACCCAGGAAATTCTTGATTATTAAAACATTATTTGCAACACTGACATTCATCGGGAAATGTCCTGAACATATTTTTAATTTATAAACAAACCCTTCGGTGCATCCTTTGAACGCATTTTTAAGGTGAGACTTATAAGCCAGCACAACCGCTTTTTCTCTTTTACTAGGAAACTTAGATATTATGGTTATTTTATTACCGCTTATTTCCACTTTGATTTTAGGATTGTCAAATTTTCTTTTTATATCTCCTTTTTGACCAGAAACAACTAAAAAATCATTCTCCTGAGTAACTGTAACACCTTCAGGGATTTCCAGCGTCTCGATTAAATCTTTCTTCATTTTTTAATAAACGTAAGCCAATAATTTTCCTCCTAAGTTTTGTTTTATAGCATCTTCCTGTGTCATTATGCCTTTGTTAGTTGAAACTATCAAAAACCCAAACCCAAAGGCCGGTAAAAACCTTTTCTCGAACTTTTTATAATCTTCAACTTTAACACCATGTCGTGGTTTTATAACACCTGTTTTATTTATTGCGCCCAATAAATTAATTTCAAGAGCATTTCCTAAGCCATGCTTCGTTTCTTTTATATCGCCAACATAATTGTGCTGTTTAAGTAAATTCAAAACCTCCCTAATCATCTTTGAATTGTTTCCTATTATTGTGTGTTTTCTACCTTTTTTATCTTCTGTCATGATGTGTGAAAGCACGTTTGCCAATGGATCGTTAAGTGTCATTTTTTTTCCTCAGCTATATTTTTTAAACCCTAATTTTGTAGCAATTTCTCTAAAACAACATCTACAGTATCTTAGATTATATGAACTGACAAACCCGCCTATGCCTGTTCTGCCACACCGTGTACATTTTGAGGTGTGCCTGCCGCAAGATTTTTCTTTTGGCAGATTGTATTTCCTAAACCTTTTTAACTTAGGTTGTTTATTTTTCAATTGTTTAAACATTTTGTTTGGACTTGATGTTGTCATTTTTCCTCCATGCTAACATTGAACTCTTTCTTAAAATAATCTATTGCCTCTTCTTTAGTTATCAAGTGCTTCTTGCCAATTTTGGATTTACGGTTTTTTCTTTTCTTAACTCTAAACCCTGGTCTTGACAATGTTACGCTGGCTTGAAACCCAATTATTCCGATTGAAGCATCATACTCAAGATTCGGCACATCTATATATTCTTTTATCCCAAATGAAACTGTGCCGTTTTCGCCGTAACAATCTTCTTTAAGCTTGTTGTCTTTTGCAACCAATAATCTTTTCAAAAGTTCTTCTGCTTTTTTGCCCCGGATTGTTAACTTACATCCAATAGGTAGGCCCGGACGGACACCCCAAGTAGGTATCCTTTTTGTTGTAATGGTTTTAACTGGCTCAATTCCTGTGAGATTTTTTAACAGCCTTATTCCTTTCTTTAACTTGTCTTGGTCAGATCCTGCACCTATGTTTAAAGTTAATTTCTCTATCCTGATATTTTTCATCACGTTCATTTTTCAATCTTAATAGCGGGCTTGTCTTTCCCTATAATAAAAACAGCATCTTTCGGTGTTTTAAACACGCCTTTGCTTGTTTTAATAGACACCATTGTTTGTGCTCCTTCTGATAATATGTCCTGGACAGTGCCTTGTGCACCAATATGTTTTCCTTTCACCAGATATGCATAACTACCTTTTTCAAACTTGTAATGTTCTTTGATTTTTTGTTTAGGAAGTTCTATCAAAAGACTGTCTCCAACAACAAACTTGTCTTTTTTAACGTTTATATTACGTCCATCCGACAAATTTAATTGAACAACGCCTTTTTTTAAGAAAGTTTTCCCAATAACTTTACATAATTTGAATTGAGCTTCTTTATCTGATATTTTTATTATCTGTAATTTTTTATTTTTGTTAATAATTAGCCTGTAATACTCTTTTGATTCTGGCACAGACAAAACATCCATTAATCCTAGTAAAGAGCGGGGATTTTTTTGTCGTCTACCATTTAAAAAAACTTCTTTGTCTTGTAATATGTTTTTCACTTCCTTCATTGTTTTACAGGATTTTAACATTGTCTTAAATACTAAAGAAAGGGGTATGCTCGTCATATACTTTTTACTTGGCGTAGGCCTGACTACGAACTTTTGGCCTTTTCTTTTTATTGGCCATGTTTTAGGAACTGTTAATGTTTTTAAATGCCTTTTTACCATTATGCTTTCCTCTTCAGTTTTTCTTGTCGTTTTTTATCATTAAGATCTATGTCTGTAATCATAACATTAGATGCTGCTATAGGATATTTTGTTTTTGTCCCGTCTTTTTTCTGGATTTCTATCCCTGTAACAAACAACTTGCCTTCTTTTGTCATTACTTGTTCAACTTTCCCAGATTTTTCTTTAAACTGTCCTGTCATTATTTTGACCTTGTCGCCTTTTCTTACCCGTATTGTTCTCCTACCATACCTTTTTGACAATTGTTCTGATAAATGCGCATGCAAAAACTTACCTTTGATATGCAAAGGCGCGTTTGTTCTATACTTACGTTGCTTCTTTGGCTTATTACTGGATTTCCAGGTTGTTGAAAATTTTATCATATTATCACACTTGCAACTTTTGCTATTGAAGGCCACCTTTCAGTAGCTTCCTTTGCAATAGGTCCTTTAAATATGGTTCCTTTAGGATTGCCTTTGTCATCTTTTAATACAACGGCAGCATTGTCTTCAAACTTTATTCGAGTGCCGTTTGGCCGCCTATATTCTTTTCTTTGCCTAACAATAACTGCATAAACCATTTGTTTCATCATATCGGGCCTACCCTTTTTAACAGCTGCCCTGACCATGTCTCCAACACCTGCAGAAGGCTTTCTTCTTTTTCTGCCTTTATAACCTTGCACAGATATAATTTCAATTATTTTAGCTCCGGAGTTATCACAGGTTGCAATGTTCGCGCCTGTCGGCAATCCTTTTGTTACTCTAGATTTGACAGCCTTCATTTAACTACCTCAACAACAACGAATTTTTTGGTTTTGCTTATTGGACGACATTCTTTTATTATGACAGTGTCGCCTTCTTTCAAAGTTAGCTCTGGGTTATGCGCTTTAACCTTGCTTCTCTTTGTCAAATAACGCTCATATTTTGGAATATATACTCGGCGATTCCACTGCACTGTAACTGTTTTTTGAGCCTTGCTACTAACAACAACTCCAGTAAAAGTACGTCCTCTCGTTGGTATTTTAGTTTGTTTTTTTGTTTCAACCATTTTTAATTTTTATCCGGTCTTCTGGCCTTTTTGCAATCTTTTTTCCATTTATTTTTTGATTATTGATTTTGATTTTTGAATTTTGCTTGATTACCTTAACAATTTTTGTTTCTGTTTGTAATGTAAGTGTGTTTTTTGTCTCATCAACTATCTTTCCTGTGAACACTTTGCCTGCATACTCAATGGATGCTTTCTTTCCAATGAATTCTTTTTGAATCATTTGACGTGGATTGTTTCTTGTGGGAAGCCAAGTTTTACCAGCTCTTCCTTAACTTTTTGTCTGTGTTCGCCCTGCAGCTCAATTTTACCTTCTTTGGAGGTACCGCCGCATGCAAGCATATTTTTCAATTTTTTGGCCAGATCCTTTAAATCAATTTGTTTGGTGTCTATTCCCTCTACAACTGTGTTCTTTTTTCCAAACTTTTTCTTGATCGTGTATATTTTTATTTCCTGGCTTTCTTTTGCTATATTTTCACAAACACAAAGCTCTTTAGGCAATCCACACGTGTTACATACAGTCATTTTTTAAGCTGTGTTAATAACCTCGCAATATTTTTTTTAATGTTTTTAACTTGCCCAGGATTTTTCAAAGTTGTTCCTGTAGCAACTTGAGTATTTAACTTGATTAATTCTCTTCTAAGTTCAAGTAACTGTGATTCAATTTTGTCTTTTGACATTGATTTTATATCCTTTTTTTTCATTTTTTAGTTTTCTTCTTAACAGTCTTCTTTTGCTTTTCTTTTGACTTAGATTTATTACTTTTTTCAGTGGGTTTTTTCTTCTTTGATTTTTCTTTCTCTTCTTTATTTTCTTCAATTTCTGTAGGCTTATCTGCTTCTGTAATCACTTTTATCTCTTCATTAAGATTTGATGCTTCTGCCGGTGGGACCTCTTCAATTTGTTCTTCAATAAATTTAATCTCATCAGGCAACCTTACATCAGGAGGCATGATGCTTACTTTAATGCCAACAATACCAGATTTTAGGTTTGCAATTGTATAAGCTGTGTCTACCAATGTTAAGGCAGCATTTCCGCATTTCTTTATATATCCTTGATAAAACCTCCATGTTCGCGCACGGGCACTCGGTATTTTACCACTAATCAAAATTTCAACGCCTTTTGCGCCTGAAGCAAGGACGTCTGCCATTGCCTTATGCCCTATCCCTTTAAACCTCATTGTCCCATATTTTTCAAGTGCAGACGCTATCCGCTCTGCAACTATGGATGCCACTAAATTTACATTCTCAACTTCACTAATTTCAATCTGCGGGTTTTCTAATCCGAATTTTTTCTTCAACTGTTTTGTTAATTTCTTTATATTAGCACCGCCACCGCCTATTACAAGGCCCGGTCTGGACGCATACACAATAATTTTTTCTCCAAGAGGCGTTCTCTGTATTTTTGAATGACTAAGACCAACTCCTTTTAAACTGTCTTTAATAAATTCTTGAATCTGAAATTCAACTTTTTTTCTTGAAACTATACTGCGTTCAATCATTTTTTCTCCTCTGTTTTTTCTTTAATAACTTTTTTTCACTGTTGTTGATTTTTTTCTCAAGCAACACAACCTCAATATGAGAGCGTTTCATTTTCCTTCTTCGTTGCCTACCATATCTCCATGGTGTCGATGCTTTGTGTGCAGCAATATGATAAACTATCATGTCTTTTGTGCTAAGCCCCTTGCTTTGTGCATTTGACTCTGCATTCTTTAATATCTTTAATATTGCTGTTGCGGCTTTTACAGGATATTTACCTGTTGCCATTCCTTTTTTATGCGCACTGTCCTTAATGTATCTTTTCATAACAATGGGCTTTTCTTTTGAAATTGCTTTTTCAAGGATTTGTTTGGCCATTTCCAAGTTCTTACCTCGGATATTATTACAGATTTCTACAGATTTCTTTGTAGATATACTTAAATTAAGTCCATACGCTTTCGCATAATTTCCCTGTAAATTTTGAACTGAATATTTTATTTTCATCGTACTGATATTGCCCCGCTACTTCTTGTCGCGCCAACGCCCGGTGCGTTATGTACTATCTTTTTCCTTGTTAATGAAAATTCTCCTAAAAAATGTCCCAACATTTCTTCTGTTATTGTTAAGGGAACATATTCTTTACCATTATGAATCCTAATGATGTGACCAACAAATTCCGGCAATATAACCATATCACGTGCATGCGTCTTGATATTTTTATCATTCTTCTTTATTTTTTCAAGTAATTTTTTCTGCTCTTCGGTTAATCCCCTTTTTAAACTTCTTCGGGCCCTGCTAGGTATAAGTTCTGCAAATTCATTAATAGACAACTTTTTTAATTCTTCTAAGCTCTTTCCCCTAAACATTATTTCTTTTTTTACCATTTTTACCTCTTCATACCTGTTCTTCTGGGCCTGATCTTGCCAACTTTTGCACCCGGAGGAGCGTTCTTCCTAGCTATAGTTGGGTGTCCTTTTTTAGATGACCTTGACGTGCCGTGGGGATGGTCAACAGCGTTCATTGCTATCCCTGACACACGCGGATATAATTTGTTACGGGCTTTCATATAATGATATTTTCTGCCCGCTTTCAAAAAAGGTTTTTCTTTTCTGCCTGAGCCAGCAATAACGCCAATGGTTGCCCTGCAATCTGGACTAAACGTCTTTTGTTTTTTAGATGGCAACATTACAATAACTTCATCTTCTTTCTTAGATAATAATTTCGCAAAACAACCTCCGCTTCTGACAAATTTGCCGCCATCTCCAGGCTTCAATTCAATGTTAAATATAGATGTACCAACAGGTATATCTTTCAAGTATAGGCTGTTGCCTGGTTTTTTAACTGCGTCTTTGCCTGTATTAATCTTATCACCAACGCGCATGCCCTCTGCTGCTACCAAATATGTTTTTTCACCATTATCATATTTAACTTCTACCAAAGGAGATGAATGGCCTCTACATTTAATGAAATTAACAACCTCGCCAACAACTGCTGTTTTGGGATAAGATACTTTCGCCTTATACTTAAAACTAGGAGCCCTGTAAGTTGGGCCACCTTTACCACGTGCTTGTTGAATAAGGTTTTTTCCCATTTTTTTAATTACATTAATCCTAGTTGTGTTGCCAAGTCAATGGCTGGTGTATCTCCCGTAAAGGTTATATAGGCTTTTTTCCGGTTTTTTGTATCTATACATGTATTAACTTTTTTAACTTTAACATTGTACAGCTTTTCAATATGTTCTTTTATCATCTGCTTTGTTGCTTTTTTATCTACTATAAACACCAGTTTATTCTCTGCTTCCATCTGCCTAATAGTTTTTTCAGTTGACAGCGGATATTTTATTATAGTAGTCATTTTTTAGTTACCTTGGGCTGCTTTTTCTTTTGCTCTACTTTAATTTCTTGCTTACCTCTTGTTTTCTTTTCTTCTGGCTTTTTTTCAACCCTATTGTCTGTAAATAAATTTAATTTCTCAAGTTTTTCAACCGCGCTTTTCGTATAAAAAGTGAGTCTGCCTATTTCACAGCCCGGTGCAAGCAATTCTGCGTTTAAACTTTCAATTTCAACAACATTTACACCTGGAATATTAGACGCTGCTTTTACCAAGTCACATTTCTTTGACACAACAAATAAAGGTCCTTTTCTTCTCTTGCTTTTTCTTCCTCGCCTTCGCGCATTGCCTGTTTTTCTTGTTTTTTTTGCTGCCCTTTCAAGTTCTTTTTCCATCTTTAATTTCTTTAACAAGGACAACACATCTTTTGTTTGTTTAAGATTTTCAATGGAGTCTTCTAATACCAAGGGATATTCTTCAACATAATGTCCTCTTTTCAAAACAAGCTCTTTTTGTACAGAAGCGGCCATTGCTGATCTAATTGCCTTTCTTCTTTCTTTCTTGTTAATTTTTCTATAAATAATCTTCTCTGACTTTGGCGGGTGGGATTGCCTACCGCCGACAGTATTGGGTGATGTGGCGCCTTGCCAGTTAAACCTTGTACCTCTATAACTCAAAATCTTACGCGGAACCCGCGATATACCATAGCCATAAGATGTTTTATAATCACGCCTTCTCCTTGAAAGTTTAGAAGAATATTTTTTTCCGGCTTCAATATCTGTTCCTTGCGGCTGGTATTTATGACTTTGCACAGCCAAAACAGCTCTTTTAATTAAATCTGGTCTGATTTCCTCTTCAAATTGCACAGGTAAATTTATAGTGCCTTTTGTGGTTCCCGCGGCGCTTTTTAATATTGCCTTCATCTTTAATTACCTTGCTTTTCCTCTAAACTGATCTTTTGTATGGTTGGGAGTTGAGGCTGTTTTTTTATTCTTATAGCCTTTTGAAAAATTATCAGCCGTTTTTTTGGCCCTGCAACAGAACCTTTTATTAAAATTACTGGGTTTTTAACATTGCCATAATTAATAATTCCTCCTTTAAACACGATATCTTTAGGTTCAGTAATAATTTTCAATATCTGTTTGTTATATTCTGTCCTAAGATGATAACCCATTTTGCCGGCATGTGCAACTCTCCACATGATATGACCCTGAGCACACCACGGCCCCAAAGAACCTGGATTCCTAATGGATTTCTCAGATTTGTGGTGTCTTATTGATATACCAAATCTTTTGACAGGGCCTTGAAACCCTTTACCTCTTGTCACAGCTTTCAAATCAACTAAATCTCCATCATTAAAAATTTCTTTTAATGTAATTTCCTTGCCAACGTTCTCTTTAACAAACCTTAGCTTATCCTCAACAGAACCTCCCAAAGACAATTCAAATAATTCTGGCTTTTTCTTACCTATTCCTGTTAGCCTGGGCTGTGTATAAACAAGAACGCGCACATCATCATATTCATGGCTTAGTTTAGCTAAATCAAAAGCAGAAGGTTTTTTTGACAAGGTTAGTTTTTTAGAAAGTTCTTTGTCTTTCTTGTAAAGGTCAATCTCCTTAACAACCTTCATAGCAAGATTTATTTTTTTATACAATCTTACAGACTTAATTTTTAAAGGAGGACACTCTATCATTGTAACTGGTATTGAAATTTCTTCGCCTTTTTTGTGAGAATGCTTGTTTGTTTCTATAACAACCAAATGTGTCATGCCGACCTTGTATCCGGCAAAGCCCAATAGCCCATATTCTAAAGATTTAGACAAAGTTCTACGTCTAGGGATTTCTTTTTTGGCTCTTTTCCTAGGCCAAAACTGCAATGATCCTGATCTTGGTTGACGTACGTTCGGCATTTTATCTATGTTAACTTTTTTCTTTTTAACAGACCTATTGTTGGTGCCCTTTTCACAGAAACTTTCCAAAAGGGAACCTTTTCAGGTCACATAAATTTTGATCAAATTATGTGAAGTCTTGTCTTTGGAAATAGAGGTGATTTATAAAGGTTGTGGGTCTTTCCTCATAGAAATAGTAGAAATCTTTATATACCTATATTCAAAAAAATAGAATAATGGTATTAGAATCCTTAATATCTCCTCATAAAGCAGAACTCCATCCAAAATATTTGTTTTTCTACGGGATCTTTTACGTCAGCATAGGCTTATTTCTAAGCTTGTGGATTTTTAACGAACATTCCTCTTTAATAATGGTTTTTCTTACCACAATGGCTGCCATACCCTTAGTATATAATATTATTAAGGTAGAAGAAAAAAAGGATTTAACAGAGTTAGGAGAAAAAAGTTTGTTAAGGGAACATAGTAGGGCATTAAACGTGTTTATATATTATTTTATTGGCGCTACTGTTGCGTTTGCCTTTTGGTATACAGTTTTGCCAAGCAACACCGTTTCCGGGTTATACGAAGTACAAACTCAGACCATTGTCAATATTAGATCACATATAACAGGCAATAGTTACCAAAATTTCAGAACCTTCACTCAAATATTGTCAAATAACCTGAAAGTTTTAATTTTTTGTATATTGTTTTCATTTTTATACGGGCTAGGCGCCATATTCATCTTGACGTGGAACGCTTCTGTTATTGGAACAGCCATAGGAAATTTCATTCGAACAGAACTATACCAAATCAGTGGAGAATTTAATTTCGTGTTTGGACTAAATTACTTTCAAATAATATCTGTTGGCTTATTCAGATATGCTATCCATGGCATCCCGGAAATAATGGCATACTTTGTTGCGGGTCTTGCCGGCGGGATTATTTCAATAGCCGCAATAAGGCATGATTTCGGAACTAAGAATTATGAAAAAATAATTATGGATTCTTCAATATTGTTGTTATTAAGCTTATTTTTGATTATATCAGCAGCTATCTTAGAAGTCTGGGTAACACCTCTGTTTTTTTAAGTTATTCTAGAACCTTTACTCTACCAGGAGATATTTCAAAAACTTCCCCTTCCTCTATTAAAGCCTGTATGATTTTGTCTGTGCCTTGAAGGTTAAGATTAGAAATGATTTCCTCAACAGATGCGCCTTTTCCCTTATCTAAGATTGCAACCGTGTTTAATATCTTTTGGTAAGGTCCTATTTCCGTGCTTGACTCTTCATTTTTGTCAACAGGAAGTTTTATGCTGTTTGTCTTCTTAAAAAGTTTAATTTGTTTCTGATGAACTTCATACCATCTTTTGTCTTGGACTAATTTTATGTGCTCAGGCACAATATATTTGGAATTGTTCCATTCCCTTGGCTTACCAACCACACTCACCAAACTTCCTAAAGATACGTTTTCAGGCAAGATCGTGTTGTCAAAAATTCTGATTACTATGTTTCCAGAACCATCATCCAATAACAAAGATATACTATTTTCTTCCCTAGCCAAAGAAACAACCACACCCATAAGATGAACACGGGACACCTCTCCTTGTTTTGTTAATATGCCGGAAGGCTCCCAGCCCGGCCTCTTAATATAAGTAGAAGTTAGAATGTCATTAACAAGGATTTTCGTTGCGACTTTTCTTTTTGGAATTGCCATTTTTTATATTTTAGAGATAAATCCTTTTCTGGGCTCGTAAACGTCTCCTGAACGCTTTAATTTTTCTATTACTTCCAGTACAACATCCTCAGTTAGGTTTTTTGAGCTTGCTTCTATAAGTATGTCTTCAACAGGTACCGTCTTTCCAACTTTTGACTCAATCTCATTAATCAATTCTCTTACTAAAACAATATTACTTCTTTCTGATGCTGTTACGCTTGATGATATCCTGTCTATATCAAACTCGCCTGTTTCTGGATCAAGACCGATTTGTGTCAAGCAATAATGTACTAGTTCGATAGCACGTTTTGCGTCTTTCCTGGAAACTTTATCTGACAAACGTATTTTTGCAGACGCTTCAGACAGCCTTAACAAGGCTTCCAATTGTCTTGGTGAAATGGGTATTGATTTAAGGATGCCTTCTTCAGTTGAGCCAGAAGATCTCATTTTAACATAATATTTTTTAATCTCATCAATTGCCGCATCTGTCAATACTGGCTCAATTTTTTGCCTTGCATACGCAAAATATTTTTTCATCAGCTCTGTGCTAATCTCTGTCTCCACTTCTTCTTGATCTTTATGCAACTTTAAAATGAAAGATGCCATTTTCTCGTCTCGCACAGCATCTGGCAAATCTTTTATAGGAAAAATCAAGTCAAACCTATTGATTAATGTGCTTGGTAAGTCAATTTGTCTTGCCAATATCTCATATGGATCAAACCTGCCAAATTTTGGGTTGGCTGCTGCCAACACTGTTGTTTCAGATCTTAAGGTTGCCTGGATATTCGCCTTTGATATTGTAACTGTTTGCTGTTCTAGAGCTTCATGCATCGCGCTTCTATCCTCTTTACTCATTTTATCGAGTTCATCAATACAACAAAGACCTCTATTAGTCAGAACAAGCGCGCCCGCCTCTAAAGCCCATCCCCTAATAAATTCGTCTTTGACAACTGTTGCGGTAAGTCCCGCGCCTGTTGCTCCCTTACCTGAAACATAACGTGCCTTTGGCGCAACCTGAGCCATCCTTTTCAACAATTGAGATTTACCAGCACCCGGGTCACCTATTAATAAGATATGAATATCTCCTCTTGTGGGTGTGCCTGCCTTTTTTGTTTTCCTTACACCTCCAAATGTCTGCAGAATAAGGGCCTCCTTAATCTTATCATGACCAAATATTGTGGGTGCAACAGAAGCAACAAGTTTTTGATAAATGTTAGGATCGTCTGCAAGCTTTCTAATCTCTTTCTCCTCTTCAGGAGATATCTGTAATTCAAGAAAATCTTCTTCAATCGGTTCAACATAATTCGCCTCTATAAGTAAATCAAACCGGGTAAGCTTTCCACCCTCTTTTGCCGGCAACGGAACCTCTTTTAAGACGCCGTAAACTTTTATTTTGCTGCCCGGATTAGTACGTTTTTCTGACATTGGGCTGACTAAATCACTTTTCAGAAAAATATCCATTCTTTTTGGCTGTTCGCCCCCTTCTAAATCTTCTGGAGCTTCTTCAAGAACAATCTTTTGTGCATCAACAAGTTCTTTACTTAATAATCTAAACTTTCCTTTCCGACCACAACCACACCTAGTAGGTTCTTTAAATTTTGAATCTAATTGTAAAACTGTAATTACGTTTCCGCAACTTGGACACTCAAACCTCGCGCTTGTAACCTGCGGGCGCACATCAGATTTTTGTCTAACCAAGCCTTTAACATACAAAAACTTGTTAATATGCTTGCTACGGATATCTTTAATCATAATCTCCATGCTATCCGGTAAATTAGTTATTCTTATCTTGAAATTCTTGATGTCTCCTTCAAACTGTTCAAGAGCAAGTTCTCCGGCTTTTATAACCTCTTCAGGATTATCCAGAAGTTCATCTGTTAATTCAGGATCGTGCATAGAAAAAACATTAAAATCTATTAACAAAAATTTTTCTCCCTTGCGTACTTTTTCAGCTATCTCTGTCTTATGATTCTTTTCCAAATATTCTTGAAACTTCTTGATTATGGTCGTTGGTTCCATTTTCCAGATAGAAATTACTGACTAACTTTCTTTAGATTTATTATTAATTTATCAAGCGCATCATGCACTTCCTGCTCACTTTTAGTACCTGTACAAACAATTTTTCCATTACTAAATAATAGGAAAGTGGCTTTTGCCTCATTTAATTTATAAACAAGGCCTGGAAACTGTTCCGGTTCGTACTCAGTATTGTCTAACTTCATTGCTAACACGTTTAGGTTAAGGTCCATTCCTACGCTGCCGCTAGCAACTATGTTCTGGATACTGATTTTAGGTTTTATTGTTATCTCGATACCTATCTTTTTTAAGCTTTTAATTATCTTTTCAATAGATTCTTCAACTTTGCCCATGCTCCTGGCACCTGTACAGACAACTTTGCCCGAGCTAAAGATTAATGCAGAAGTCTTTGGCTCCCTTATCCTAATAACCAGGCCCGGAAATTGTTCAGGATTATATTCTGTATTGCTCAAAGTAGCAGCCATCTTTTCCAAAGGAATGTCATGTTCTAAGCTGGTACTAACTACTATATTTACAACTTCAATATTTTTTGTTTTTTCACTCATGAAATTCACACCCCGTTTTCAAAAATTCATTTAAAAAGGAACAAATATTTATTTATAAATACTTTCTATTTTGTAAATCTCCAAAGCTCTGATAACATATCCTGTGCCGTATATCCATAACCCTTTTGTTTAAACATATATTCGCCAAGCTTGCCGTTTATTTGCGCAGCGTGTTTTGCAGAATCAAATAAATTTCCTGTTTGTGCTACGTACCCTGCACATATCCCTGCTAAAATATCTCCTGTTCCGCCAACTGTCATTGAATTATGTCCTGTTTTGTTGTTATGCCGCCTGTGTTTTGTAAATACTACATCAGTTGGGCCTTTCAACAAAATTATATTGTTACCTGTGTGTTTTTGCATATTTTTAATATTAATCTCATTGTCAAGTTCATCAAAAGGCGGTTTCTTTATTGTGTTATTATACAATATCTCGAATTCTTTCTGATGCGGCGTAATAATGCTGTTAGAAACTACATCTAATGTAATTACTTTTATTGCGTCTGCATCTATAACAAACGGTTTTTTTATTTCTCTCAACAATTTCAGGACAAATTCTTTTTTTAATCCTAGGCCGTTACCCAAAACAACAATATCAAATTTTTCGCTCATTGATATGATTTCCTTACAATGCGTTAAATTAAGTTCATCTCCCAGAAATTTTTTTGTGATAATGTCCGGTGAATACGTATTTATTGTCCATGCAACTTTTTCAGGTGCGCACACAGTAACAATATCTACGCCTGTCCTTAAGGCAGCCGTTGCAACAAAAGCAGGCGCTCCCACATAATCTTTACTACCTCCTATAATTAAAACACGTCCGTTTTGGCCTTTTTTCGGTTTTCTATAAACTCTCATTTTGTTTTTTTAGTTCTCGATATTTGCGGCGCATTTCTTTTTGTTCTTTTGTAAGTTTTTGTCTTTTTGGCTTTGTTTTATTTAGATAATATGCTTTCCTTTTTGAATATTGCACAGGGTTCTTAATTTTTTCGCATAAATTATCTGGTGAGCAAACCCCAAAATCTTGGTAATACGATCTGCAGTTTGGCGGAAGAATCTTTTGCTTTTTTTGTTTATGGTATCTGATTTGGCCTGTTATAAGGGCTTCTCTTAGTTGTTCTTGATTTTTTTTGTTCCATTCTAAAAGCAATTCTTCTGTATTTTTATAATCCCACCCAACTGAAGTGAGGAAATTAGTCAATATAAACAAAGAACGTTTTCGGCCGTCTTCCAAGCCGTTTAATATATTTAAAATACAGGGTGGAAAAAGTTCTTTCGGAATAGCTTTTGTTAAGTCGTCATATGTTCTTTGAACTCTCTTTCGTTTTGCGGTTTCCTCATGATAGATTTTTTTATATTGTAAATCTTCTTTTCCATAATCAAACGCATTAACAAGTAATTCCAATGCTTCGTTTTTTTTACTGTTAGATCTATCTAAAAACTTATGTTGAATCTTAACCTTTGATGGTTGTGCCATCTCTTTTTCAAAAGCCATTATTGTGTTAGGATTGATTGGCAAAGACACTAAACCGGATTTCTCATGCATACTATACGGTGCTCTGAACATGTGCCTCGATGATATAAGTAAGGTGTCAACATCCACAATTGACAATGGACTAAATTTATCCTGGTTTTTCTTAGTTAAATGAGAAATTTTTTCAGCTGTTGTTTTATATTTTTTGTCAAAAATGATTTCGCCATTTTCTTTTATCTCTATTAAATTGTTGGTAATATACTGTAATAAGTAAAGGGCAATTTTTTTAGGTCCTTCTGGAAATAATTTGTTAACTGGGATATTATTAACTTTGTCAGGAAAAGTTTCAAACAACACGCCTATATGAAAACCTTTGTTGCCTGAAAATTTGCAACTTACTGAGTTAATGCCGTGCATTTTTAATGCTTTGACAAACAAATGTGCTGTTATCTTTGAAAAAAACCAGTACGGACAATCAATATCCAAAACCAAGTCCCAGCCAATCCTTAACTCATCTAAATCTGCCCTTTTCATATTTGTAGACAAAAGCATAGGATTTGACCATCTTTCTTCTGAAATGTGAAAACTTGTTGCGCCTTTTTTTACAGATTCAAGAACATCATTTTCATAGACAAGTATGTCCGGTCTTTTACCGAATCCTTTATCACCGTACTTTATTCCTACCTCTCGATTTTTGCAAGAATCCACGATTGCTTTTTGCACATCTCTCCTTTTATAATAAAGAAGCCTTTTGCTAAGTTCTTTTACCCCCATGTTTTTAAAAAAAACATAAATAAATTTATATTGTTTTATATTCTTAAAAATTGCATGTCTGAAGAGTTATTAGTAGAACTGGACAATCTTAAAACAGCAGAAAAACCAATTATTGTTGAGGGCAAAAAAGATAAAGAAGCTCTCAAAAAATTAAGTATTTACTGTGTGTTTACAATTAAAGAGCCATTATTTAAACTATGTGAAAATATTTCTAAAAAGTATAAAGACGTGATTATTTTAACTGATCTTGATAAAGAAGGCAAAAGACTTTATTCTAAACTTAAAGAAAATTTTGAAAGAAACGGTGTTAAAGTTAACGATAGATTTAGAGAATTTTTGTTTAAGGAAACTACTTTAAGACAAATAGAAGGTTTGAATAAGTATATTGAAAACACACAATAAGTTTATAAATTACAAAAACCCTTATAATGTCCCGGGGATGTTTTATTATGGCTTTCATAAAAAGAGCTTATGACATATCCAGAAAAAAAATTTTCTTCTGCAAATCAACAGATTCTTTAGCAAAGATTGCAACAATAATGCACACAAACAATGTTGGTTCTATTATTGTGAAAGATGGTGACTCAATAAAAGGAATAATTACTGTCAACGAGTTATTAAGACAGATGTCTAAAAACAAAGATGCTGAAAAAACCCTTGCAAATGACATAATGTCCTCCCCTATTATAACAGCAAACAAAGACCTAGAGATTAATAGATTAGTAGACGAATTTAACAAGCATAAAGTGTCAAGAATGGTCCTAATAAACAAAGAAAATAAAGTTGTCGGTATTGTAAGGGATATTGCCGTATACAAATACATGACTTTCTATAAATATGATCGGGAGGTCAGAAAAAGGTTTGCCCGGGATTATCTACATAAGCTTTACTAATTACCTTGTCTTGTACCATGCATAAGACACTAAAAACACAATAAAAAATAAAAAAAATAATGTGTATGTCTTAGCTTTTTCTGATGAAGAAGCATAAACAACATTACTAGTTATTTTATTAGACTTGTTTAAAATAGTTGTAGCAGGGATTGTTTTCATGATATTGTCTAGTTCTCTTTCCATGATTTCATTTACCTTTAAAGAACTGGCGTTAAGATAGAGATTTTCAGTAATCTCATAGGGTGTTTTTCTATCGTCTCTTAAAATTTTAATTTTTAATTTATAATCTCCGGGAGAAATATTGAAAAGCGTATTTTCAAGAATAATGGTTTTTTTAGATGTTTTGCTAAGACTAATATTAATTTTGTTTTTTTCGCGATGCCCTGAAAAAGAAACAGGGCCTTTATAGATATAGCTCCAAACCGAATAAGTATGGTTATGTTTTGTTGGATTATTAATATTTAATTTGAGAATAATTTTTTTATTTGTTTTATTAAATGTATAATTAAGGAGTTCATATAATTTAATGGTTGTCTTTTCTATGGGGGCGTCTTCCTTTGTTACAGCAGTTGAACCACAGAGCCCTTTTTTATGCCCTTTGACAATTATTCTTTTTCTAATTTTCTCGTCAAGTCCCTCAACATAAACATAATAATCAGCTGCCTTGTACTTGTTATTGCAGTTAGATTTTAATTGTAGAGGGATTGTAAGTTCATAATCATGAAATTTCTCATATAAGTTAAAATAGGTTGTATAACTAATTCTCTTCCCAGATTTTTCAACATATGCTTTCAGAGAGTTTTTGGTGGTGTCTCCCTTATATACTTTAATTTTAATCCTAACAAGGTCGCCAAAAGAAACTCTGTTTGAATATAATTTTTTTATTTCAATTTTAGAGGATTTATCTATTTGGCCCTTAACTACAAACGATTTTTCATTAGAGGTTTTATTATTGAAATTATTGCAGGCTATCCAAGTAAGTTTATTTTTTAGCAAGTATGCATTACCTGGCTTTGGTGTGTAAGTTTTCTTATTCTCATTAGACGTGCTGACTTTGTTTTTAACTTTATTCCCAAACAAATCTTCAACCCAATATTCTATTTTAAAAGGAAAGCTATCATTGCTAAGTTTATTATAAAACCCAACTTTTTCTCCTGGCACGTAAATCTGCTTTTCTATATTTATTGAAAGAGAAACATTGCATGAAATGTTTTGCCATGATAAAACATTATAAGGTAAACAAAGAACATTATTTTCTGTGTTATAATCAAACAATGTAGAATTCAAAATCTTCCCGCACGCAAGATATTTGCCTGCTTCTTTAAATATAAATTGTCCTGTGTTTTTTGTCGTATAAAAATTTAATGATGGGTTTGTAATGCCCTCTGTAAGTTGCTTGAAAGAATCATTTATTAACCTTGAAATATTGTAATAAAAAGTAACATCTATTTTTTCATTTATGTTTGGATAATCAAGATTTTTAATTTTAAATAGATTGTACTGTGTGTCTGTAAAAAGATTCATTGGGAGATTTTCTAGAACAACAATGTCTATGGAATTTATTTTTATAGGTATGTCTTCAATTACCTTGTTTGGTTTTCCTGGTGTGGGAGATGTTTCTACCCATGTTCCATTTATCAAAGATAAAGAATTGCCTTTCTCAACTGGTTTTGTATATGTAAGATTTGACAGCACAATGCCTTGTTTGGAGACAATAACTTGATCATTAGAATTGCCTAGCCCATTGCCAATTGTATTATCATCAACACAGTAAAAATGTTCTAAGTTAGAGAAGTTAAATGTCGTGTCTTGGTCAAAGATTACAATAAATGTATTTTTAGGTAAAATAAGGCCACAGCTTAAATCAAAATCACAACAAACTATGTCATCCGTATAATAGTTATCAGTAAGTGTTAAGCCTGATATGTTTGTTGCATTAGAAACTAAAAGTTCAACCCACTCATTTCCCTCTTTTGGATTAAACATGATTTCAGATATATTAATGTCTGCGTAAACCAAAGGAATAACTAATAATAAAATAAAAGCTGTAACTGTACGTTTCATTATTCATGTCGTATAATTAGAAAAAATTATTATAAAACCTCTCTCATGAAAACCGGAACTTTTACGAGTCCGTTTCATTTCATTGGCAACGCCCGTCATAAAATAAAAAGTTTTAAAAACTCTAATAATCTATGTGTTTTTAAAGTATAAGATGGGTTTTTTTCAAAGTTTTAATAAAAAAGAGGATGTTAAGAAAGAAAATACTTCTAAGCTAGATGAAATGCCGCCACCGCCTTTACCAAATAAAGGACAAAGTGACAATAAAGATAAACTTAATGCCCAAACTAATGATATAATACCTCCGCCGCCGCAAATACAAAAAACTCCCTCGCCCAACAAGACAAAAAAAACACCTGATAAAGCTATGCAAGCATCGCCTGATAAAAATCCAGACCTTCATCCATCAAAAGAGGCTGCAAACCAAACAGCCACGCCCCTTATGCAAAAATCACCACAATTTTCTCAGCCAAATTTGGCTGAAAATAAAATTCCAAGGCATGCTCAAACATCTGAAGCGTTTTCCCAAACAAAAAAAGATGAAATGCCTATAACCAAAACAACAATGCAGACACAGCAAAACATTACAGTGCCAGAAACCTTACCAAAAATGCCTTCGCTTAATGTAAAATATGACAACAAAAACCAGAGCACATATACTTTTGTTCCTTCCTCAACTGCAGACATCCCTTATTTTTCAAATATAGAGATTGAAGAACCAACAGATGAAAATGAAGACTTACTGAACCTGCCTGTAATAGATATTGAAGATGATACAGAAAGTTATGGCAGGTTCAAATATCGCAACTTAAAAAAACCTTTGTTTATCAGAACAGATCATTATAGCCAGATTTTAACTAACGTAGATACAATGAAAAATTATGTTGAAGAATCTTCTGACAAAATTTCAATGCTCAACAACCTAAAAAGAAATGCTGATATTGAACATAAAAAGTATAAACAGGTTTTGGAAGATATTCAAAGGAAACTAATTTATATTGATAGAGTTTTATTTGATTAAAAAGAGGGATAAAATATGCACAAAGACAAAAATGTTTTTGTTAAAATTGATGAATATAACGATATTCTTGACATAATTGCACTTATCAATGAAAAAGTTAGAGAGGCCAGGATGATTCTTGGAAAAATTGATGACCTGAAAAACCAAGAAGACCTGGAATTAGATGCGTGGAAAGCTTCATTGGACGATGTGGAAAGAAAGTTAAGATATATTGACCAGACCTTGTTTGAGCCTAAATATTAAAAATGAAAGATGATTTTTTTGTTGGTATTTACGACCCAATAGATGTGCGAAGAAATTTATTAGAAAATTCAAAAGAACTAATTAAATCTTTACAATCTTTTGACACATTGGTGAAGATAAGGCATCAAAAGACCAAATTGTATAAAGAAATGAAAGATGTCATGAACGAACTTGGATTATTGATCACAAAATTAAAGTCAAAATTGCCAAAGGCACATCTAAGAAAAGCAATTGAAAAAAATCAGCCAAGAAGAGCCATGGCGGCAAGGATCGGCACAGAACTAAAGTCCTCATCAAAAGAAGGATTTGTTTCTGAATTAAAAAAATTAGAGCAGGAAATGAAAAATATTGAAAAGGAGATAAGTTCGTTTAGACGATAAATATGTGTTATTCATAAAATATATATAAAAAGGTGTTTTTCTCAAGCATCATGCTTAATCAAAAGATTTTTATTGTTATTGCTGCCTATAATGAAGAGAAAAGGATTAAAAAAGTAATTTCTAACTTAAAAAAACAAAATTACAAAAACATTGTAGTTATAGATGATGGTTCCTCTGACAAAACTTATGAAATTGCAAGAAAAGAAAAAGTATACGTGTTAAAACACATAATAAACAGGGGCCAGGGCGCTGCCCTAAAAACCGGGATTGATTTTGCCATACAAAAAAAAGCTGACATCATAGTTACGTTTGACGCAGACGGCCAATTCCTTGTAAAAGAAATTAAAAATGTTGTTATGCCAATCCTAAAAAATGAAGCTGATATTTCATTGGGTTCGCGGTTTTTAGGAAAAACAATTAACATACCTTTGTTAAAGAAACTTGTCTTGAAATTAGGGGTGATTGTTGTTTTTATTTTATATGGGATAAAGATAACAGATTCGCAGTCTGGGTTTAGAGCAATGTCCAGAAAAGCTGCAGAAAAGATTAATTTAACAGCTGACAGAATGGAACATGCCGGAGAATTTTTCCAAGAAATTAAAAAAAATAATCTAAAATATAAAGAAGTACCCATTACTGTTATATACGACAGATATTCACTAAAAAAAGGACAAAATTGGAATCAGAGCATTGAGCTCGGCATAAAAATGCTCATAAAAAGGTTAATTGGCTAAAATGTTAAGCATAATTCAAATCCTGGCGTTTGTATTTGTAACTTTTGCAGCAAGCAGGGCTGTATTAAGAGCCAAAGACAAAAAGATTAGTTTGGGCGAGTTTTTTTTATGGATTGCTATTTGGGGTGGCCTTATATTTGTGGTTTTTTTCCCGGGCATAACAAGTTATTTTGCTCAGTTGCTTGGCATCGGCAGGGGTGTTGACGTCATATTATATGTCAGTATAAGTTTGTTGTTTTACTTAATATTTAGGTTATATGTCAAACTTGAGGAAACAGAGAGAGAAATCACAAAGTTAGTAAGAAATCTTGCATTTATCAAAAGAAAAAAATGAAGCTTCTGATATTAACTGAGTTTTTTCCAAATTCTAATAAAGCAGAGATAACCGGCGGAGTTGAAAACAGAGTATATTATGTCAGTAGAGAACTGGCAAAGACCAATGATGTTTACATTATTTGTTCCTTACAACCTGGCTTGAAAAAACAAACCGTGGTTAATAACGTTAATATTTACAGAATAGGTCTTGTCTTTTCTTACACATCAACAGGAAACCTCATTAAAAGAACATTATTTGGATTAAATTTAATGTTGAAATTGCCTTTTTTTATTAAAAAAAATAAGATTGATGCTGTTGATGCACAAAGTTTTTTTTGTTATCCTTCTGCATTATTTGTCAAGAACTCTTTTTTAACATACCATGAAACATGGTTAAATAATTGGGTAAAAAATACACACAGCTTTCTTGGAATAATTGGAGAAATTGCAGAACGATTTGTGTTGTTTTGTGCAAGACTTTCTTCTAAAAGATTTATTTCTGTATCTGAATTTACAAAAAAAAAATTAATTAAGAATGAAATTCCAAAAAACAATATCGTTGTTATATCTAACGGGATAAGATTAGACAAATATAAAATAATCAAAGCTAAAAAAACAAAATATCCAACATTATGTTTTGCCGGCAGACTAGTGAGTCATAAAAGAGTTAAAGATATTATAACGGCAATCTTTATCTTAAAAAAAGACTATCCGAAAATTAAATGTAAAATAATCGGAGATGGCCCTGAAAAAAAGAAACTAGCTAAATTAACTAAACAGTTAGGATTAAATAAGAACATAGAATTTTTAGGTTTTGTAAAAAATCATGATGATGTTATTAAGACAATTAAGTCATCACATTTATTAATCCATCCTGGTACTGTTGAAGGTTTTGGAATAACTTTGTTGGAGAGTATGGCTTGTGGTGTTCCTTATGTGTGCTCTGACATTGAAGTGTTCAAAGAAATAACAAGCAATGGAAAAGGCGGACTCTTGTTTGAAAGAAAAAACCCAGAAGATTTGGCAAATAAAATCAAAGAACTGCTGAACAAAAAAGGATTATATAAAAAGAAAGTAAAAGAAGCTCTTACTTTTGTCAAAAAATATGATTGGAAGATAATAGCAAAAAAATTAGAAACAACATATAAGAAATCTTTTTAAATTTCTAAATTATTTTTTAAGAGATGGTCAGGGAACCTTGCGTAGCTGGACAATTTTATGAAAATTCTTTTGACTCATTAAATAAACAAATAGAAAATTGTTTCTATGATAAAAGAGGTCCTGGTGATTTGCCAATTGAAAAAAGGTCTGATAAGAAAATATCTGCAATACTTGTTCCGCATGCTGGATATATGTTTTCAGGAGCATGTGCTGCCTGGGCATACAAAGAGATTGCAGAATCAAAATTTCCGGATGCGTTTCTATTATTGGGGCCTAATCATTATGGTAGTGGCTCGGGGTTGTCTATAGGTGATTGGAAAACACCGTTAGGATTAGTAAAAACACATAAAGATTTGGTCAGAGGAATAAAAGAAAACACTGATTTGGAGATTGCTGAACACAACCACATAACAGAACATTCGTTAGAAGTACAGTTGCCATTTCTACAATTTTCCAACAAAGACACGCTGCCTAATATAAGGATTGTCCCAATTGTAATTGGCAAGGAACATGAGTATGAAAAAATTGCTAAACAATTACATAATTATCTAATTAAAACAAATAAAACTATTATTACTATTGTAAGCACAGATTTCACGCATTACGGTCCTAACTACAGATATGTTCCTTTTAGTTCTGATATCCCGAAAAGACTAGCCAAATTAGACAAAGACGCAATTGAGATAATAAAAAAATATGATGCTCCAAAATTTAAAGAATATGTTAATAGGACAGGCATAACAATATGTGGCTTTATGCCAATTCTTGTGTTTTTAGAAATGATGCAACTAAAAGAAAAAAAACCAAGGCCCCATTTATTAATGTATTACACATCAGGAGATGTTTTAAATGATTATAAAAATTCTGTTAGTTATGTGAGCATGGTTTTTAAATAAGAGTTCCAAAAAAAATATATATTACAATTGCATACCTTTATTTGACATACCTCAAAAAGTATGTTGGGTGGGGGTGGTAAAGCGCTGTATGTTTATCGCCAGAGCCTATGCCAATTTTAATGCATGGAAATCGTGAGTAACTCCATGTCCAAAAATTTTGGCTCAATGCCTGGTCAGAAAAACCTCACGTAAACAGTGCTTTCCCCGCCTTTTCTATTTTATTATTAAGGTTATTTCACCTTTCATTTTTCTATTCCCGACTTTATTAAGGACGTCTCTCGGCTTTCCTCTAATAAACTCCTCAAATCTCTTAGTTAGCTCCCTTGCAATTACAATTTCTTTATTGGGTATAATTTCAGACATTAAAGACAATGTTTTCATAATCCTATAAGGTGATTCATATAAGATAATTGTTTCTTTTTTTTCTTTTATCATGTGTAGGATTTCTTTAATTTTAGTTTTGCTTTTTGGCAAAAATCCATAAAAAGTAAAGTTATCTGTGGGCAACCCTGAACATACTAAAGCAGAAATAGCTGCTGTTGCCCCTGGAATTGGCACAACCCTAATATTATTTCTAACACATTCTCTTATTAAATAAAAACCCGGGTCACTGATGCCGGGCGTACCTGAATCACTCACTATTGAAATCTTTTTTCCTGATTTTAGATCTTTTATAAGTGAGGGTGTTTTTTTCTTTTTATTAATGTCATTATATGAGATAAGCTTGTTTCTTATCTTATAATGGCCAAATAATTTCAATGTCCGCCTTGTATCTTCCGCTAAAACATAATCGCTCTCTTTTAATATTCTAATCGCTCTTAAGGTAATGTCTTCTAAATTTCCTATGGGCGTTGAAACAACAAATAACATGGAAGTTTAGAATTATGACGTGCTTTTATTACTTTTTGTACATATAATAATATTTGTTACCAACTAATTTAAACTTAATAGTGTCTTTTTCTGTTTTTCTCAGTTTTTTTAAATTATTAGTTACAGAGCCCAATGATACTCTTAAACCTTGGGCAATATCCTTGGAAGTGAACCATTTACCACGGTTTTCTTTAAGAAAACTAAATACTTCTTGCTGACCCATATTTATTATTTAAGAAACACAGAGTTAATAAATTTTTGTAGTAATTGTGGGTGAGTAAAAAACAAAGGTTTTTTATTTTTCATGGTGTTTTTCCTGTAAATATGAAATGCCCTTACTGCAACAAATCTAAAAATAAAGTTATTGATAAAAGAGAAACTGAAAATGACATTGCAACAAGGAGAAGAAGAGAATGTTTGGTGTGCGGCAAGCGATTTACAACATATGAGCGGATTGAATCCATAGACTTGACAATTATAAAAAAAGACGGTAGAAAGGAAAAGTTTGAAATTGAAAAAATTGAAAAAGGTATTTTAAAGGCATGTGAGAAACGTCCTGTTTCTTTAGAAGATATAAGAAAAATTGTCAGAGATATTGAATTTCATCTAAAAAATAAAGATACTACTGAAATCTCTTCTTCGCTTATTGGAAGGATGGTCATGACCAGGCTAAAAAGATTAGACAAGGTTGCTTACATAAGATTTGCATCCGTGTATAAAGACTTTAAAGATCCTGAAGAATTTCAGGAAGAGCTCCAAAAATTAAAATAAGTTAATTTTATATATTCTTAACAATTGTTAATTTTTTGTATGGATACTCCCCAAGAAGTTGAAGTTTGGTTTGTGTTGCCTGCTCTTAGAAGACAATATGTTGTTGCTTTGAAGAAAGAAGGCCTGAAACAAAAAGATATAGCTAAAGTTGTGAATTTAACAGAAGCTGCTGTTTCTCAATACCTAAAGAAAAAAAGAGGGGATGTTATAAAGTTTAAAGATGAAGTTCTAAAAGAAATTCAAGCTTCTGCAAAGAAAATTGCTTCAAAAGAAGCCGAATATAGAAAAGAATTTCAAATTATTCTCAAAAAGTTGAAACAGTCTAGGTTTATTTGTACTGTGTGCCACGATCATACCAAGGCAGATAAAGAATGTGAAATTTGCTATGGGTGAAATTATGTTAAAAATTGAAAATTTACATGTTAATGTTGAAGGAAAAGAAATTCTTAAAGGAATTAATCTAACAATAAAAAAAGGCGAGATTCATGCTTTGATGGGACCTAACGGCTCTGGAAAAAGCACATTGTCATTTGCATTGATGGGCCATCCTAAATATAAAATTACAAAAGGTTCTGTTAAGTTAGACGGTAAAAATTTATTAGAAATGGAAGTAAATGAACGTGCTAAATCTGGCTTATTCTTATCATTCCAATATCCTTCTGAAATTCAAGGTGTGTCATTAGCTAATTTTCTTAGAACAGCTTATAATGAAGTTAAAGATGTTAAAATAAATGTTATGGATTTCATGAAAATGCTGTATGAAAAAATGGATTTATTGAAAATGAACAAAGAATTTGCTAAAAGACATGTTAATGTCGGTTTTTCAGGTGGAGAAAAGAAACGTACTGAAATATTGCAAATGGCTGTATTACAACCTAAATATGCTGTTTTAGATGAAACAGATTCCGGATTAGATATAGATGCATTAAAGATAGTGGCAGAAGGAGTTAAAAAACTAGTTGGTCCTGAGTTAGGTGTTTTAATTATTACACATTATCAACGTATTTTACATCATGTTAAACCAGATAAAGTGCATGTTCTAATGAGTGGTAAAATTGTGAAATCTGGCTCTTATAAATTAGCTGAAGAAATAGAGAAAAAAGGCTATAAAATTCTGAAGGTGTCGTAATGACTAAAATAAAGGAAGTTAAGAATTACCTGGATACAGAATATAAATATGGCTTTAAAGATCCAGAGAAATTTTCTTTCAAAACAAAAAAAGGCCTTAATGAAGACATAATTAAGCAGATTTCTAAAATAAAGAATGAGCCGGAATGGATGCTTGATTTAAGATTAAAAGCTTATAGACATTTCAAAGACAGAATAATGCCCAAATGGGGCGCAGATTTATCTAAAATAAAGTTTGATGACATATATTATTATGGCAAGCCGGAAGGAGAGCAGACAGATGATTGGAAAAATGTTCCAAAAGATATTAGAAATACGTTTGACAGGCTTGGTATTCCAGAAGCAGAGAAAAAGTTTTTAGCTGGTGTCGGTGCTCAATATGAATCTGAAGTAATATATCATAACCTGAAAAAAGATTTACAGGACAAAGGTGTTGTTTTTCTAGACATGGATGGTGGCCTGCGTGAATATGCTGAGCTAGTAAAAAAATATTTTGGAAAGCTTGTCCCTTATACAGACAATAAATTCGCAGCTCTCAACACAGCTGTTTGGTCTGGCGGTTCATTTATTTATGTTCCTTCTGGAGTAAAAGTTGATCTGCCGTTGCAGGCATATTTTAGGATAAATGCGAAGAACATAGGGCAGTTTGAGCGTACTCTAATCATAGCAGACAAAGGCAGTTATGTTCATTATGTTGAGGGGTGCACTGCCCCAGTCTACACAACAGATTCTTTACATTCTGCTGTAGTTGAATTATTTGCATTAGAAGGCGCTACAATTAGATATACAACAATCCAAAACTGGTCTCAGAATGTTTATAATTTGGTTACTAAAAGAGCATCAGCTGAAAAGAATGCAAGAGTTGAATGGATTGACGGTAATTTAGGTAGTAAAGTAACTATGAAATATCCTGCTATAATATTAAAAGGAGAGAAAGCACATGGCGAAGTTATATCAGTAGCATTTGCAGGTAAAAACCAAGTTCAAGATGCCGGTGCCAAAATAATGCACATGGCTCCTAATACAACTTCACAGATAACATCAAAGTCTGTATCAAAAGATGGCGGCCGTACAACTTATAGAGGATTGTTAAGAGTTGCTAAAGGTTGTAAAAATGTTAAATCTAATGTTGTCTGTGATGCTTTAATATTAGATGAAAAATCTGCAACCGATACAATTCCTTATATGGAAATACAAGAAAATGATGTTTCGATTGGACACGAAGCTTCAGTCGGCCGTGTTAGTGAAGAGCAATTGTTTTATTTAATGAGCCGAGGCTTTTCTGAAGAACAAGCTTTGGGCATGATAGTTAGAGGTTTTATGGACGAGTTTGTTAGGGAATTACCAATGGAATATGCTATTGAGTTAAATAGATTAATAGAATTGAATATGGAAGGTTCTGTAGGATGAACATATTAAAAGAAGTAATAGAGAAAGATATTATTGGAGATTTTACTGTAAAGGAAAATACGCACCTTGATATTATTTCAACGAGCGGAAATCTTAATCTTTATTTAAAGAAAAATTCCTCTGTAAATTTCTATATCTTGCAGAATAAAGATTCTGAATTTATATGTAATGCACACCTTGAAAGAGATAGTAAAATAAATTATTTTTTCGGATTATTTAATAGTAAGAAATTTCAAATAAATACAAATCTGAATGATGAAGGGACTGAATCAAAAACTCAGGGTTTCTTTTTAGGAAATAGCAATCAAAATTTTGATATCACAACGAATATTACACATGTAAAGAAAAATACTACAAGCAATATACTTGTAAAGGGTGTTTTGTTTGATAAATCTAAATCAAATTTCAAAGGCAAAATTAAAATTAATGAAGGTGCACAAAATACTAATTCATATTTATCTAATCATAATCTTCTAATGAGTGATGATGCAGAAGCTTTTTCTATCCCAAGCTTAAAGATAGATGCTAACGACGTTAGAGCAAGCCATGGTGCTACCATTGGCAAACCGAATGAAGAAGAAATATTTTATTTAATGACTAGAGGTCTATCAAGAAAAGAAGCAGAAAGATTAATAATCAAAGGCTACTTTGCACCAGTCATAAATAGACTAGATAATGAGCTACAAACTAAATTTAATAAGGCACTTACTGCCAAAATAAGGTGATTGCGTGTATAACATAAAAAAAATCAGGGAAGATTTTCCTATCCTAAGCAGAAAAATAAATGGCAAACCTCTAATATATTTTGACAATGCCGCCACAACTCAAAAGCCAAAGCAAGTTCTTAATGCATTAAATAATTATTATGAAAATCATAATGCAAACATACACAGAGGCGTTCATACTTTATCAGAGGAGGCTTCAGATATGTATGATGAAGCTCATAAAAAAGTCGGCAAATTCATTAATGCGAAACACCCTATGCAAGAAATTATTTTTGTTAGGAATGCGACAGAAGGTGTTAACTTGGTGATGTATGGTTGGGCCATGCACAATCTGCAAAAAGGAGATGAAATTTTAAGTACGGTTATGGAACATCATGCAAATATTGTAACGTGGCAATTATTGAAAGAGAAAGGTGTTGTATTGAAATTTGCAGATATTAACGAAAATGGCACACTAAACATGGATGATTTGAAAGAAAAAATCACTAATAAAACTAAACTTGTTACAATTGTGCATTCATCCAACGTTGTCGGCACTATTAATGATGTTAAGCAGATTGGAAAAATAGCTCACAAACATGGCGCATTATTTTTAGTGGATGCTGCACAAAGCGTTCCTCATATGCCAGTTGATGTTAGAAAAATAGATGCTGACTTTTTAGTATTTTCTGGCCATAAAATGTTGGCCCCAATGGGAACTGGTGCATTATATGGGAAAAAAGCAATTTTAGAAAAAATGCATCCTTTTTTGGCAGGTGGAGATATGATTAGAGAAGTGAAATTAGAAGGGTCTAAATGGAATGATTTGCCGTGGAAATTTGAAGCCGGCACTCCTAATGTTGGTGGTGCTGTTGGATTGGCTGCTGCAATTGATTATCTTAATAAACTGGGTATGAAAAATATTAGAAAGCATGAAATGGAATTGACAAAATATGCCATTGACAAAATATCTGAAATTGAAGGCATTAAAATATATGGGCCAACTGACCCCGAGATTAGAGGCGGCTTAATTACTTTTAATTTAGAAGGCATTCATCCGCATGACGTAGCCAGTTTATTAGACAGCGAATATGGTGTTGCAATAAGAAGCGGCCACCATTGTGCACAGCCTTTAACTGAGAGATTAGGAACATATGCAACATGCAGAGCCAGTTTCTACATCTATAATACAAAAGCCGAAATAGATGTTCTTGTTAAAGGATTAAAAAAAGTTAAACAGATATTTGGGAAATAAAATGTCATTAGACATGTATCAAGAAAATATTTTATATCATTATGAAAATCCTCGTAATTTTGGCAGCTTAGGAAAATATGATATAAAAATACATGATTCTAATCCTTTATGCGGAGATAGTTTTGACATGGAATTTGTTATTAAAGATGATAAAATAAAAGACGTGAAATTTATTGGACACGGTTGTGCAATATCAACTGCATCTGCATCTATGTTAACAGAAAAGATAAAAGGAATGTCTTTAAACGATGTTAAAAAACTAGACAAAGAAGATGTCTTAAAATTGTTAGGTATAAAGTTAAGTCATGTAAGAATAAAATGCGCCATGCTACCATTGAAAATCATTAAATTAGGCATTTATAAGTATCTTAACAAGTAATATGAAAAAAATCTATGTTATGGGTAATTTGCTTATTGAACAAGATTCTTTGCCAATAAAAATTCTCCCAGAATTAAGAAAAGCCTTGCCAAAACATGAATTCATTGAATTAGATCCAAGCGAGAATTTTCCAAAACAAACTTCTTTAACAATAATTGATACTGTTCTTGATATTAAGGAAGTTAAATTAATCAAAAACATAGATAAAATACAATTGCAAAATGTATGTTCATTGCATGATTTTGATCTTGGCTATAATCTAAAATTAATGAAAAAGTTTGGTCTTGTAAAAAAGGTAAATATAATTGGTGTTCCTTATAATATAGAAGAAAAAGAAGCTGTAAAACAAATTAAAGAAATTATAACCAATTTATTTTCAAGAAATGAGTAGCACAGCTCATGCACGGATCATATGCTCTTATGATTTTTTCAATTTCCAAAGCCATTTTTTCTTTATTTAAGGTAAGGTTTTGTTCAACAAAATGTTTGATGTCGTGTTCAATATTGATCTGGTTTTGCTGGGTTGGCACTATAACATCGGTATGTGTAATTACACCTGTTTCATTAATATCTACCTTATAATATAGTGTGCCACGGGGTGCTTCAACCACGCCTGTACCAGAACATTTTTTCGGTTTTATTATAGTTAATTTTTCTGGCTTAAACTCTGTTTTTTCTAATAATTCTATAGAGTGATCTATGGCATGCAATATCTCAATTGCCTGTGCTAAATTATTGTCAAAAACATTATCACTAGGAAACCATTTTAAGAACCTAGCAGCGTCTTTTTTTGTATTTGGGTGCAATGCTTCTTTATTTAAATTCAGTCTGGCTAAAGCACCTACAAAATAATTTCCTTTCTTAAAATTATAGCCTGTGGCAGTTGAATAAGGTATTACCACGCGTTCTAAATAATCAGTGTATTTGTCCTTGTCAATAGTTTCTCCGTCTGTTGTTACAATGGGTCCGTCCATAAAACTAAAGTCTTTAGATTTTTGTGCAACAAAAGTTGTTTTTCTTTTTAATGCATAAGGCCATTCCTCAAATATTCTCATTAAATTAAAAACCAATGGACGAACTTCTTTTAACTCCGTAATGCTCTTTTTAATTGTTTCTTTATCTGGTATTTTTGTAAATCCGCCCACCATTGGGAACGGCGCGTGTACTGCTTTGCCGGCTATTGCTTTTGATAAATTGTTACCGGCAGACTTCACTGCAAAAGCTTCGTGAACCATGTCGTGTTCTTTTTTATTATTTGGATCAAAGTCCAAAATAGAGTCTTTCTCAAAAACATCTGGCAATGAAAAAAAATATAGATGAAGCGCGTGATCTCTAATCATCAAACCATATGTTGTTAATTTTCTCAATACCTTAATTTGTTCACTTGGTTCATAGTTTAGGGCATTTTCTATAGCAGTTATACAGCACAACAAATGAGATATTGAACAGGTTCCACATATCCTAGACATTAACGAAGGCGCGGCTATAAAAGGTTTGCCTTCAATTGCTTTTGTATAGAATCTTTTATTCTCTGTTATTTTAAATTTTAACTCCTCAACTTTGCCGTTCCTTATCTTTAAATCAAGTTGACCGTGTCCTTCTATCTTACTTATTTTATCAATACTTAAGTCCATATCAACACTATGCATTTACCACACCAAATTCCTTAAGATATTTATTTAACACATTAAGAAAAACTTCTTCATTCATTGGACATCCGTCAACTTCATCATCTACTGTAACACATTCTTTTAAAGTTTTAACTTTTTCATTTAGGCCCCATGTAGTGACAAAGTTTTGGATGTGTTTTTTCTTTTCTTCATCAAAATCGTTCCTTTGATTACTGGGGTTGCCTTTAACAGCACAACTTCCTATTGCAACTAATTTTTTACTAACTTTTCTAATCTCTTTTAACTCTGCTTCATCTTTGTCATTGGCAATTGCTCCTTCAACAAAAGCAACATCAATATCTGATAATTCGTTTTTTGATTTTAAAACATTAACATGCCTAAACTCTAATAAAGGCAACCATTCTTTGTAATGATCATTTAACAATTCGACAAAAACAATTGTAGAATCTTCACAACAAGAAAATGAAAACCACCCTATTTTAAGTTTTTTTTGTTCTGGCATAAAAAACTTTCAAATGTTGCTGGTATTTAAAATTTGTGTAAAGAATATAAAGACAAATATATTTTAAAGGAGCATGTGCCTCCAAATACCTGGAAAAGTTATTAACATAAAAGAAAATAAAGCTGTAATTGATTACAATATTGAAAAAAGGGAAGCAATTATTGCTGATATTAAACCAAAAATAGGAGACTGGGTTTTGGTGGTGGGACAATTTATTGTAGATATTGTACCAGAAGAAAACGCTAAATTATCTTTGGAGCACTGGAAAAAAACAATGTTGAGTTAAGCGCACTGATGTTTTGTTCAGTATATTTTTTCAAATTACTTTCTTCTTCTTTAGTTAGAACTTTACATGCATAATCCCAATGAATAGCAATTTTATCTCTTATTTTACAATTAATAAAATCCGGATTATATTCAACATTCATTATTTTTTGCTCGCCGAGTTTTAATAATTCATCTTTTATGATTAAAGGGTTGACAGCAACCATTAACTGGTCTTTTAGTGTCTTAAGAACCTTTCCTATAGATAAAATGCATTTGTTCATTGTTATTATGTTGGTTGGAACACTTCCAGTAGTCATCCCAACACCAACAAATAAAACATTGAAAGAATGGCTCGGATTCATTCCTTTTGGTAATCTCTCAATTAAAGTATCGGCATGTTTTTCTGGCAATCCCCTTTTAGTTAAGCCATTTATTATTTCTTTCAAATCATTGTCATCGAAGTCATCTAATAGATTATTGCCTGTCCAATACGCTTCTACAATATCGTAATCAAAGGGCTGCTTGTTAAGTTTTTCAGCCATATAATCAAGATATACATACAGGCCTTCATACTTCATAAAATGTTTTTTTATCTTTTCTTTATCATGTTTTTTGCCTTGTAATAATAATGAGAAATCTTTGTAAGCGCCTTTAGGACCGCAGTATCTTAATTTATTTGTAATAAGAGAAAATCTACATAAATAATCTAGAGCTTTAGTTTCCATAATAATTCATTAAAATTAAATTGCCTGGTGGAATTCATGAAAACAATAACACCAGTAAGCAAAAACAGTGTTCCTGATGCTTGTGCCAATGTTATTGGTGTTCCTGTAGCAAATCTAAGTAAAGTAGTGATTGGTGATCCCAATAGTAAAATGGCTGTTGCTAATGATGCATTAACATGTTTAAGACCATTATACCAAGTAAAGACATACATAAACAAAAAGCCTGACGTTACAAAAATCCAGCTGACTTGTGCAGATGTCAGGGTTGTTATCAAACTAGCTTTATTTATAGATACTAAATAAATTAAAATAAACAATGAGCCGAAGAACATCCTGCCAAAAGCTACTAAATTCCCGGACAACTCTTTCAAAACATATTTAGATAAAGTATTTTCAACGGCCCAAAATAAAGTGGCTGTTAATACTAATAAATCTCCTATACCAAAAGACCAACTGGGCCTTAATAACAAATAATTTCCTATCATTAAAAGAATTGTTGCAAGAATAACTTTCTTGTTTAATTTTTCTTTTAAGAACATAACTGCTAAGATTATTACAAACAAAAACATTGTCTTGTGTATTAAAGAAGCAGATGCACCAGAAGTTAATTGTAAGCCCTTAAAAAATAATATAAAAGGAATAGAGCCGCCAATAAGACCTATTAACATTAGTTTTAGCCAGTCTTTTTTCTTTAATAAGGAAAATTCTTTAAATTTTGTTGTGAAAAATATTAAAGAAAATAAAAATAATGCTACAGTAATATTTTTTGAAAATGTAAATATTGTTGAATTTATCCCGGAAACTGCAAATTTGTTCATATATATGGAAATCCCGCTTATTATAGCTGTTGAGAAAACCAGGAGTAATGCACTTTTTCTATCCATTTTATAATAAACCAAATTTAAACCTTATATAAACTTTTTGGAAATAATAAATTATAAAAACGGTTTGTTTATACCATGTTAAAATGATTTGTTTTGTTGCCCTAATTGTCTTTAGTATATTAGGAATATTTAGTGTCAAATATAGGAAATTAGCAATTGCAGCATTTGACTGTGTTTTTAGACGTGTAACATTAAGACCATGTCAATCCGGCATGGACAGAAAATTGAAAAACAAATTAGTTGGTTTAATATCTAGAAAAAATATTAAATTAGCCAGGTTTGTTGTTAAGAGATTCGAAGTTCTTTCCTGGATATTTACAATTTTGTTGCTAGTATCAATCTTCTTCTCTGTAAGAGGGATATATTTTTATGTTGTGTATGGTAATTGTAATGGTGAGAATTCAGGCAGGTTTTGTATTTTTGATGCTTTACATCCTAACCAAGAAGTTGGTTTTTGCGGCGATCCAAACATTATTGGAGGAACTACAGAATTTATAATGCCTAGTGTAGATAATGATCCCAGTTTAGGACCAGAAAACGCTAAAGTTATAATAATAGAGTTTGGCTGCTACGGTTGTCCATACACAAGGAAAGCAGAAGCTGTTGTTCGTAACATAATACAAAAGTATGAAGGTAAGATTAAGTTTGTCTATAGAGATTTTCCTCTGCCTACTCATCAAAATTCAATGATGCGTGCATTATCCGCAAATTGTGCTCTTGAACAAGACACGTTTTGGAAATACCATAACTTGTTATTTGACGAGCATTTTGAACATAACTTTGATTTTGAAATGGCCCTTGACATAGCTAATGAATTAAATTTAGATATGGCTCAATTTACTCAATGTTTAGAAACAGAAAAATATATTGAAGAAATTAATAAAGACTTTGAAGACGGTAAAAAATCTGGTGTTTATGGCACGCCTACTTTTTTTATTAATGATGCTGTTGTCGTTGGCCCGAAACCTTTGAGATATTTTAGTAATATTATTGATAATGAATTAAAAAAGTAATCTTTATATAGTTTCTATCCTCAGAAAATATTGATACAAATGAACCACACATCTAAAATTATCGAAATAAAAGAAGAGACACACGATACAAAATCTATAAAATTTGAACGGCCAGAAAATTTTAACTATAAAGCCGGACAATACTGTGTTTTTGAGCACCAATTTGGTGATGAATTAATCAAGAGATCTTATTCTTTGTCATCATCACCAACTGAAGATTTTTTACAGATTACAGTTAAGCACATTCCTAATGGAATAATGTCAACCTATTTACACCAGCTAAAAATCGGGGATTCTTTGGTTTTTGTCGGTCCTGTTGGCAATTTTGTTTTTGATGATAAGTTTAAAGACGTTGTGTTTATTGCCGGCGGTTCTGGAATTAGTCCATTTAGGGCAATGTGCAAATACATTTTTGACAACAACCTCAATGACATTAATGTTATAATAATATATGGCTCAAGATCGCCTGAAGACATTATTATGGTTAACGAATTAAACGGCTATTTAAAAGACCATCCAAATTTTAAATTATACCTTACTGTAGACCATCCAAACGAGACGTGGCATTTCCATACCGGGTTTATTGATTCAGATTTTATCAAAGAGGCTACTCAAAACAAGGTAAAGGGAAAAGATTATTTTTTGGTGGGACCTCCTCCTATGATGACAGCAATAAAAAATGCATTACTTTCTCTTAATGTGGAAGAAGAACAAATACACCTAGATGCATGGGGATAAAGTTTTAAGCTCCTAGTTTTTCTGTTTTGGTTATGAAATGCAAATTATGTAAAAATAAAGGTATATACAAAAATTTTTGCGAAAGACATTTTATTGAATATTTTGAAGACAAGGTAAAGCTAGCCATTAAAAGATTCAAGCTACTTAAAAAATCTGATAAAGTTGCTGTTGCTGTTTCTGGCGGTAAAGATTCAATGTCTGTTTTAACTATATTAAATAAATTAGGTTATAATGTGACGGCTATTTCAATTGACGAAGGTATTTTTGGTTATAGAGACAAAACCCTAGATAATGTCAAACTTTTTTGTAAAAAAAACAATATCAAGTTAAAGGTTTATTCTTTCAAAAAGGAATTTGGAAAGCCGTTAGATAAAATGAATATTATAGGGAGCAAGTGTTCTGTCTGCGGTGTTTTTCGCAGAGACATATTAAATAAATATACAAAAGGCTATGATGTTTTGGCCACAGGTCACAACATGGATGATGAAGCACAAGCCATCATAATGAATTTATTGAAGAACAATCTTGATATATTGCCTAGATTGGGTCCTATTTCCGGTGTTAAAACAATTAAAAATTTTACAAAAAGAGTCAAACCATTATATTTATGTACGGAAAAAGAAGTTTCATTATATTCAAAATTAAAGAAAGTAAACCCTTATTCGTGTTGTTGCCCGAACAAACAATATTCGTTTAGGCTGCGTATATTAAGACTGTTAGATAAACTGGAACTTACCCAACCAAACATAAAATTGAACATAATAAATTGGTTTTTAAAATATAAAAAAAAGATAAAAGAAAAAGGAACTATAAAGATATGCAAACTGTGCGGAAATCCTTCATCAAAAACTGTCTGCAATAAATGTATATTAATTAAAACCATATAATTTTTTATTATAACTCTTATTCTTTTATTGTATGTTTGTAGATGTTTGCTTCCCAAACAACAATGAAAAAGAATTTATTTTAATAGCAAAAAAACTAAAAACAGATGCCTTGATTTTCGTTTATGATAAACCCAGTAAAGTAATTAGCAAGGACACAATAAAAACATTTTCTGCTATGCAAGAATCTGGCGGATATTTAAACAAGTTCAAGATTTTGGGAAAAAAGTGTGTTTTTTATTATGATTACAGAACAAGCAAGAATTTTCATGCTCCCTTAAAAACAGTAAACCAGGTCTTAATTAAAGATATAAAAAGGCATAACAATGTTGTTGCTCTTCCATTTTATCAAATCTTAAAGTACAAGCAAATTGAAGAACAGAAGTTCATTATGAAGCTATGTCAAAAATATGATGTAAAGTTGTGTATTGCAAGTTTTGCACATTATCCAAAAGAGTTAAGATCTAAGTATGATTTGTTGAGTATAGCAAGATCACTAGGTATGAACACAAAAAACGTTAAAAAAAGCATTAGTTCTCTTTATAAGTTTATTACAACATAAAACGTGTTTCCGTAATCTTTTTATACCAAGGGCGTTTTAGGGATATGTTATGGCGAAAATAGAAACTGGTGTTGACAGGTTAGTGGAGCTTATTAATAAAGAAAAAAGGGTTTCTGTTGAAGATGCTGCCAGAAAATTAGGAATAAGTAAAGTGGTTATCCAAGAGTGGGCAGACTTTCTTGAAGAAGAAAAAATCATAAGCATAGAATATCGGTTTTCAAAAACCTTCCTGCTCCAAAGAAAACTAACAGAAAAAGAGGTTAAAGAAAAAGAGAAAGAGTATTCATCTGAAAAAGATGCTTTTGTAAGAAAGGTTGAGTCTAGTTTGAAATCGCTTGAAACAGAAGCTCCTGGCTTGGAAAAAATAAAAACTGAATTCTTAGAGATTAAAAATAGACTTGGCCCAGAAATAGAAAAAGTTAAGGGAGAAGTTGAACAGTTACAAAAGTATGAATATCTAAAGAAAAACCTTGACAAAGATATTGAAAAACAAGTTGCAATGTTTCAACAAATTTTGGATAGGGCTCACAAAGAGATTGATTTTGAACAAAAAAGGCACCAGCAATTATTAGAAACATTAGAGATTGAAAAGCGTGAATTAGAAGTTAAAGAAACCAGGCTGAAAAGTTTAGAAGAAAAAGAGAAAGAGTTAATGAGTCGCATCCAAAATATTGTTGAGTTATCAAAAGAAATTGAAAGAAGGGTTGGCTCTGAGCGGTCGTCTATCTCTGAGTCTGAAAAGAAGATATTAGAATTAGAGTCGGTTGTTAAAGATATTGAAAAACAAGTTATAACAAAGAAAAAATCCATACAGCCTTTATTAGAAGAAGCTAAAAAACACGAAGAACAAATCCTAAAATTACAACAAGACATATTAGAAAAGGCGCGCAAAAAAACCGATGAAATTAAAAGTAAAGTTCAAGAAGGCACTAAATTTGTGGATAATTTCAAAAAGTTTTTCGAGAAAAAAGAAGAAATTGAGGCCCAAATCATTAAAACAGAGAATGAAAAAAAAGAACTCGAAGAAAGTTTCAACAGGCTTAAAAATAAAGCACTTGCCTTTGACCTGTCAACAAAAAGTAGTGTTGGAACGTCCCATATAAAAGAATTAGAGAAGAACTTAGAAGAGGTTAATCAAAAAAAGGCTGGTTTAAAAGAAGATTTAGAAAAATTAATAAAGCTGATAAAAGGTTAATACCTATATTAATCTTAAAAAAGGGTGAGGATAATTAAAAAAACTATTTCTCAGAATAAAAAAGAGGACATAACTAAAGAAAAGGCTGGACAAACTAAACCTGAAACAAATGTGAAAATAATTGATTCATACAAATTTCAGTCAAAGAACATTCCTATTGAAATAACAATCAAACAGACTGAACAGGATTTTGTGCCAATATATGTTGTCTCTATTTCCAGAATAAGTAAAACAACAGAACTTATCCTTGAGAAGATTAGGCAACAGCTTGTCAGTGAAGTTTCTCTCGGTTTGATTGATTTAACAGATTTAAAGAAAACACAAGAAATTGAAGACAAGTTTAAACATACTATAACCGTCTTGATAAATAAGTATTTCCCAGACATGGAAGAATCCACAAGAGGCTTTCTTACCACATATTTAATCCAAAAAAGTCTTGGGTTGGGCCATTTGGAAATTATGATGGACGATGATTTTATTGAAGAAGTTGTTATTAACTCCGCGGCTGAGCCAGTCTGGGTTTATCATAAAAAACACGGGTGGTTGAAAACAAATTTATTAGTGCCTAATGAAGACAGGATTAGACATTATTCCACAATGATAGGTAGAAAAGTTGGCAGGCAAATTAGTGTTTTAGAGCCTTTATTGGATGCACATCTTGAAGAAGGAGACAGAGTTAATGCCACTTTATTTCCAATATCTACACAGGGAAACACAATAACTTTCAGAAAATTTTCAAGAACGCCTTTCACTATAACCCATTTTTTAAGATACGGTACTATTTCATATGAAGCCGCCAGCTTAATCTGGCTGTGCATGCAGTATGAGTTGTCTGCGATTATTGCAGGGGGAACTGCTTCTGGAAAAACTTCTACACTGAACGTTTTAGCAGCGTTTTTTCCGCCCAACCAAAGAATAATTAGTATAGAAGATACCCGTGAAATAAAGTTGCCAAAATTCTTGCACTGGGTGCCCATGTCAACAAGGCTTGCGAATGCAGAAGGCCGTGGTGAAATAAGTATGGAAGATCTTCTTGTAAACTCTCTAAGAATGAGGCCGGACAGAATCTTGGTGGGAGAGGTTAGAAGGCAAAAAGAGGCAGAAACCTTGTTTGAGGCTATTCATACTGGCCATAGTGTTTATGCTACTTTCCATGCAAACAGCGCAGAAGAAACCATACAAAGACTTACTAATCCGCCTATAGACGTGCCAAAAATTATGTTGCCCGCTATTTCTTTAATAATTCTCCAGTACAGAAATAGAAGAACCGGTAAAAGAAGAACATTTCAGATAGCAGAAATATTGCCGGATGCTTCAGCCAACGTCTTAATGCAGTATAATCCAAAAGTGGACAAACTGGTAAGAGTCAATAAAAGCCGTGCTTTAATGCAGACTCTCACTTTATATACTGGTTTTACTGAACTCGAAATAAAAAAGGATTTGTTTGAAAAACAAAAAGTCCTAGAATACCTTATTAAACAAAACATTAGCTCAGTAGATGATGTAGGGAGGGTAATGGCTGAATATTACACCAATAAAGACAAACTTATGTCTTTTATTAAATCGAACAAACCAATTAGGTGATTAAGAATAGAACTTATTAAATATTTAACCAGCAAGTTTCCTCTATTGCCTTCCCAGTTAAAAAAAGCCAATATGAACATTTCTCCGGAAGATTTTGTTAAAAAAACCTTGATTTCCTCATTATATATGTCGTTTGGCCTGCTTTTCATTGCTTTTTTGGCGCTGGCTAATTTTGTGGAAACATCAACTTTGATTTTGGTTTTGATTGTTGGTTATCCTCTTGTGTATTTAGTCTTGTTTTTCTATTTTTTTCAAATTCCTTATGTTAAGATTAATAAGATTGACCGCGAGATTAACAAAGAAATTGTTTTCGCTGGCAGATTTTTGATTGTTGAACTTGAATCCGGCGTTACCTTATATGATGCAATGAAAAACCTTCATAAAAGCTATCCTGTTGTTGGTGCTTATTTTTCTGAGATAATTAATAAAGTAAATATTGGTACTGCTATTGAAGATGCCATTACTGAAGCCATTGAAACAAGTCCGAGCGAAAGCATAACTAAAATCCTGTGGCAAATATCTAACTCATTAAGAACTGGCAGTGATATTGCCGAACCCCTTAACACAGTAGTTGAGACTTTAATAAAAGAACAACAAATATTGGTAAACGAATACGGCAGAAAATTAAACCCGTTAGCAATGTTTTACATGCTTATTGCCATTATCATGCCAAGCCTTGGCGTAACCATCCTAACTATTATCTCAATTTTTGTTGGTTTACAATTAAACTTAGTTATTTTGCTGGTGATTGCCGGCATAATTGGTTTTATGCAGTTTATGTTTATAACAATGGTTAATTCAATAAGGCCCCCTGTAGAACTATAAAAATGTCAAGTGCAACTGAAAGATTAGCTAAACTTAAAGCAGAGAAAGAAAAATTAGCTGCGCTTTCAAAAAAAATTAACCCGGACAAGGAAAAGAAAAGGGGTTTGGTGAATTTATTTAAAAAAAAAGAGAAAAAGCCAGAAATAAAAAAGGAAGAAGAACATACCAAAGAAAAAAAAGAAAAAGTTTCGCCCATTAAACAAGAAAAAACAGAGAAAAAAGAGCAAGAAATTGAACCAAAAAAAGAAGTTCAAGAAGTCAAGAAAGCCGAAAAAAATAAGGAAAAAGAAAAGAAAGAAGCGAAAAAAGAATTTGTAAAGAGAAAAGAAAAGAAAAGAAAAAGAACGTCTCATGAACGGACGAGGTTCTTCTCAGAATTAATTGATAAGGCAGGAATTGAACTTAATTTTAACCAGATTAATAAAAGAATTTTTTTATCTTCAATAAGCACCATTTCAGTTATTACAATCTATCTTTTAATTAATTTTTATATAAAACAGACTTTTTTGTCTGACGCCATATATTTTTTGTTGTCTGTTTGGGTGTTTGGGGGGCTTGGCTTGTATTTGTTGTTATGGATACTCTTTTTCATTATTGTTGATTACAGGATATACCAAAGGAAAAAAGAGATAGAAGCTGTTTTCCCGGATTTTCTACAGTTGACTGCTGCTAACATTAACGCAGGCATGCCTATTGATAGGGCGTTGTGGTTTGCACTCAGACCAAGATTCGGAATACTGGCAAAAGAGATGCAGTCTGTTGCAAAAGCAACCATGGTCGGAGAAAAATTAGACAAAGCATTGTTGGAATTTTCAAATAAATATGAGTCTGTTGTTATAAAAAGGGCATTGAATCTATTATTAGAGGGGATTGAATCAGGCGGCGAAGTTGGCGAACTCTTAATTAAAGTTTCAAATAACATGAGAGAAACAGAGATAATTAAAAAAGAAATGGCGTCCAGTGTTACAACATATGTTATATTCATCTTGTTTGCTACCCTTGGAGCAGCGCCTTTCTTATTTGGGCTGACAACAGAATTAATTGTAATTATGTCATCTATAATATCTAATATAAGCCTTGGTGGAGGCAGCTCCTCTTTTGGAGGCCTTGGAAGCATGATGGCTTTATCAGGAACGTCAATCTCAATAAAAGATTACCAAATCTTTGCTGTGACCAGCGTGTGTGTGTCATCAATATTTGCTGCTATCTTAATTAGTGTTATCCAAAAAGGCAATGCAAAAGAGGCGTTTAAAAAAATTCCTGTTTATGTGGCAATTGGCGTTGTTAATTATTTTGTTGCGTTTAAATTATTAAATATATTTTTAGGCGGGATGTTTAGTTAATTAAGTAAACCAGTATACAAAAACGTAACATTTATATATCACAACCATCACTATAAAACATAATCTTGGTATTTTCTTCCAGGAAAGAGAGGTGAAATTATGAAAAAAGGACAAGCCGCAATGGAATTTTTGATGACGTACGGCTGGGCAATTCTAGTTGTTATTGCAGCAATCGCAGCACTAGCTTATTTTGGAGTGTTAGATCCCGCCAGATTGTTGCCAGAAAGATGTCAGTTTCCAGCAGGCATGGATTGTATTGATAAAGCAAATATACAGACAACTCAGTTAGATCTGGCTTTAAGAAACAATGTTGGATTCCCAATTGATGTTACTGCTACTAGTGTTTCCATGCCAGGTTATACTTGTACTGGTAGTACTGCTGCTACAGGAACTAGTGGCAACTATACAAGTTTACCTGTTACTATTAGCAACAACCAAGTTGTTAGGATAAGGTTCACTGGTTGTAGTGGTCTTTCTGCTGGAGACAAGTTCGACGGCACAGTAACAGTAACTTATACAAATACAGAAACAGGCCTATCACATGATGTTATCGGTGACGTTAGAGGAAGAGTCGCTTAAACATTAATTATTTTTTTCTCTTTCTTTTTTTCTAACAATAAAATATTTATACTGTTGTTCTTAGCTTAATTAGAAAAGAGTTAAGATGAAAAAACAACTTGTCCTAATTGTGTTGCTGATTTTGCCTGTTTCTTATGCATTATATGATAAAGAAATTTACAAAGGGTGGGTTTTATCAGGAGAGAAATTTATTATTGACAATGAAACATACAGGGCAATATATATTAAAAGCACAAATTCTACTGTGATTTATTTTCCAGGCGGATTAAGTCTTGCCATTCGCCCTGAGAACGAGAGTTGCGCATCTGAATGGATTTATAGGGCGTGTCAGACCAACCAAAAATTTGAAAAAAACGGCCAGATTGTTCCTCCGGACATACACGACCCTTACATTGACGTGTCGTTATATATTATATTAAATAAAACAGATGCCCGGCTTGACTTAGCCAAAACACACAGTTCTGATTCAGTATATGTTGGAGATACAATTAATATTGAAACTGTTATTGAAAAATACAGTAAAGAAGACATTACCAATGTTTCTTTTATAGATGTTTTTTCTGATGATTTTGTTATTACTGTAATAAAAGGATGTAAAATGAAATCTAACACAGTATATTGGCAAGGCGATATGATAAATAAAACAAAACATGTGTGTGAATATAGCATTAGACCTGTAAGACAAACAGAACTAAAAAATGTTGCTAACTTGTCTTATGATGTTTTTGGAAAAAGAATATCAAAAAGCCAAACTAAAACAATTAATGTTGATGAAACAACCTTATTATTAAATATAACTGTACCAAAAAGAAACATAACAGCAGGCAAAAACACAACAATAAATGTATCATTAGAAGCAATAACTGATCTTACAATAAATAATTTAAAAATAACTTTTCCTGAAAATTTCAAACTAATAAATAATTCGCCTGAACTAAAAAAAACAACAGAGGGATTATCATTGTCAAATTATGCAATGGAAAAAAACGACAAAACAAGCTTGTTTTTTACTCTGAATTCTGGTTTTGTTGGTTCTTACAAAATTAACTTTGAAACAGAGCTTACCTATAATAATTTAGTTAAAAAAATCAAAAAGTCTGCCCCTATAAATTATGTTACTGAAACTTTTTTTGTGTCTTTGATAAACAGGAACAATAAATCTGTGTTACAACTGGCAAACCCCGGAAAAAACATTTATAAATCAATTGAAGTTAAAATTAAGAATGATACGTTTAGATTACAAAGACTTGATGCAAGAAAATTTCACGAATTTGAATTTCCGTTATACAACCAAGAAAGTTTAAATGTTTCTATAGAATATTGGACCATGTACGGTCAAATAATTGAAACAAAACATAATTTAAAATATGGTGAATCAACTTATGTTAAAGAAATAGAGGGTTTGGCAGAGCAAGAAGATACAACACAAACAAATACAGATGCAAAAAAACAAAGAAACATTAATCTTGATATGAGACAAATATTGACTGTTTTCGGAATAATCTTTGGCATTGTTATTATAATAGGATTAATCTTTACAATTAAATCTAAGTTTTCAAAAACAGGGCTTGACAAAGAAATTGCAGAAATAAAAGAAGAAACATCCGAATCAGAAAAAAGTGAAGAAGACAACGAAATTGATAAAACATATATTTAAATAATTTCTTTTCTTTCGCGATGTTAATATGAATTATAAAAAGTTATTGAAAAGAGCTAGACAAAATTTACCAGAAGCTACTAAAAAAACAGAACGATTTGTGATTCCTAAAATAAGAGGCCATATACAAGGAAATAAAACTGTTTTATCAAATTTTTTTCAAATATCTGATCTGTTAGGCAGAGATTCGAACCAATTTTTAAAATATCTTTTAAAAGAGCTTGCAACCCCAGGCGAAATTAAAAAACCTTTAGTCATTTTAGGAAGGAAGGTTTCCGCAAGCAGAATTAACGAAAAGATTCAGGAATATGCTAATAAATATGTTATATGCAGAGAATGTGGAAAACCCGACACCAAATTAAAAAAACAAAATAGAATTTCCATATTAAAATGTAATGCCTGCGGTGCTAGATATCCAACGCATTAAAAATGATTTTGAAAAAGCATTTTAACAACGGTAGGTTAATTCTTGCGCTTTGTGATAAAAACTTACTAAATAAAACCTTTGAAGACCGCCTTGGTTATTTGAACATGGCCTCAAACTTTTATAAAGGAGAAGAGATCACAGAAAAAGAAATCCTAACTTTATTAGATAATGTCTATATAATAAATGCTGTTGGAAAAACAACTGTTAATTTACTTATAAGAAAAGGCATTGTTTCTGAAAATCAAATAAAATTTATTAAAAAAATTCCATATATACAGGTTGTTTTTGATGATAGAAAATAATTAACCGAACCATTTTCCAAGACCTTCTTGCCTGTCTTTTGCCCTGCCCAAAATTGAATCTATTTGTTTTTGAAGAAATTCTAAACTTTGCAAAAGATAGTTTGAAACCTTATATTTGTTAGCCAGACTTAGTGTCGGCTCCAAATATTTAATTACGCTGCCTTCTGATATGGTGAATATAATTCTGCCACCGCAAGCCAAACATTTTCCGACTAAAGGCGGTCTCCTGTATTTTGCGTTGCATTTAACACATCTAAATTGTTGGGTTGAAAATTTTCTTAGATTCCCTTTAATATCTTTCAAAAAATGTTTTTCAATAACAAGTTGTGCCACGTCTCCTGATTCGACAGCAACAATTTTTTCAGCCAAATCCATCTGCCCCCTTAACTTCTCTTCCATGGTAGGAAGTTGTTTATACGCTGAACACAATATGCCCTGGTTAATGTTTGTTGTTGTGTGTGTGTATCCCATTTTTTCATATTCCCTTCTTGTATTTAAAACATTGTCAATTTGCAAAACATCAACCTCCCAAGGCAGTTTGTATTGAGCTGCTGCCTCATAAAATTCAAGGGGATATTCCCAAACAATGTCCATGCCGTGAACCTCATCATCCACCTCGGACGGAACAAGAAGCGAAGTTAAGACAAGGGGAGCGTCCATTGTCCGTGATCCTCTCTTATCAGGCAAAAAAGACCTAGAAAAGTTAAGCAATGCATCCATTAACAAAATAACACATGCTTCATCACCGTCACAATTTCTACGCATGGCTGCGTGAAATAATGGGTGTGCAAACATGCCTTGCGTTTTTGAGAACCCAATTATCCTGCCTATTGTGCCTGCAGATGTATGCGGGGCAAGCCCTATCACTAATTGTCCTATTAAATCTTTTTTTGACTTTAAATCATAATATGCAGGAAGTTTGTAAAGTTTTTCAAGAAGATCGTCAACATAATTTGTTACTCTCAGTAAGATCTCATCTGCTGGTTCTTCCCCTGTTTCAATTGGTGCCGGTAAAATTAAATCTTGTGGCTTGAGCTCCAATATTTGATCTTCCTTTACCAGTTTTTTTCCATTTATGTCTCTTGTATATCCTAATTTAATTAAGGTTTCAATGTTTGTGTCGATCTCTTTTGGTTTAAAATGTGTTATAGGCAGTTCAATCATGTCATATCTTGTTGTTCCGTCTTTGTTGACTGCAATACTGTGTTTTGCCCGTAAAACGCCCTTAATTATGTGTTCTGGAACATGGTCTTTATTACTTGTGCCTCTGACCCCTTTAATCAAGTCCGGAAAAATATGAATATCTGCTTTAATTAATGCTTTTTTAATTTGTTCTTTGATATTAATGCTCTTTTTCCGATGATCAAACACAAAATCATGCGAACATTTTTTATTTATGATGCCGCACTTTTTACAATAAAAGGCTTTTTGTGTTTTTTGATTGCAGTCTTCACAAATAGAAAAAATGGTTTCTTTTTTACAGTTTTGGCAAAAAAATACTGGGAACTCGGCTGTTATTTTTCCAGCGTCCAAAGCAGACTGAATGCTTCTAAGACGACCGCCTTCCTCTCCAACCGGAAACAAGAAATGTGGGCTTCCTGTCAGTTTTCTCATTTTGGCTTTTTCTGGGCGGCCCATGCGCGCGCCAATAAATGTGCCTGCCTTATCTTTTATTTTAACCCCGGCCAAACATGATGCTGCTGATAAGATGTTGCTTGACTGTTCAATGCTTTTTTTTATATAAGATAAATTTTTATTCATAAAAAGCAAATAAAGTGTTGTTGCATGTTCTTTCTCTATTACAACATATTCCTTGTTAACCAATAAATGAGGCAAACCTATCTTCTCCAAAATCTCTTTTTCCCCAGAGGTTTCAAGAATTAATTTTGTTAGTTTGTTATTTTCTTTTTTTATTCTGGCTGAGGCAATCCATTTGCTTAAGTTTAATAAATCTTCGCTTGTGATGTTTGTCCAATAATATGTGTGTACGGGATGCAAAGGTATGTTAAATTGTTTTGATATTCTAAATGCCAGTCTGGATGAAATTTGGGTTGAAATTGGTTTATTAAATAATTCTTTAATATGTTCAGCAGGTGTTTTTAAAAAAACGCTTGTCTTGTCAATATCAAGTGAACCAAATAAGGAAATAATGGCCTTCTCAAAATCTTTTATCCACCATTCTTGGCAATAGCCTACAGGAACTAAGGGGTGCCCATTTTCTGAAAAATCACCATAATTAAACAAGATATCTCCTAAAAAAAGGATTTTCTCAATATCCTCTCGCTCAAAGTTTCTGCTGCTTGCCTCTTTCACATATGTTACGGTACCATTTTTTAATTTAACAATTGGCCCATCTATAGAATCACAGGCCACAATTGATGCTGCCTTGCCTGGCCTTTCTAATTTCAGTTGAGTGCCTGTTGCAATATACTTATTCAAAACCCACATTGTCTGTGGATGGATTGCTGCAGCCGCGAGCCCTGTTGTTCTTGTCCTGCCATACCTTAACCTTAGGCCACCATACCTCATTGGAAAAGATAACACTGGCCGACCGGCCACCAGGTCCTTGACATAAGTATAATCAGGCAAAATGCCTTTTGTTTCTTTTTGTTTTTCTCCCTTTGCCTTTACTTTTTTTTGAAGCTCCAAAAAGTCATCTAAAAAAGACCAGTTTAAGCCAAAGTCCTTGCCCCATCTCTTTAATTGCTTGTTAAGTTTTCTTGCTTTTTGGGCCATGCCTTCTGCCAGCACCAAACAAACTCCTCCGCGTATCCTGTTTGTTTCTACCCTTGGCAAGTCTTTATAATTAGAAACTTCCATTGTTTCTGTAGGGTCCCCGTTAACTTCTATGGGCAAGTTTCTCAATAGAAAAGTTATTTCTTCTTCTGAAGGAAGATATTGTAAATTTGTAATGCGAGCATGGTAATCTGTAATCTCTGTGACTGTTCTTTTTATTTCTTTTTCTGTGGGGTCATAAGGCAAATAACCTGTTTTTAATCTCACATAATCTGTAATAATAAGTGAAACTGCTTCTGCTGTCCCACCGGCCGCACGAATTGGTCCCGCATAAAACGCTGACAAATATTCCTTGCCGTCTCTTCTTTTCTTAATTTTTAATTCAATGAAACCTTCTAAAGGAGCCGATATTACGCCTAAGGTAATGTATGCTAATCCCACCCTTATGCCTGTTTCAAGCGCTTTTTGTTTTGAAGATAATTTAAAAAACTTCTCTGTTGCGACTTCTTCTGCTATTTTCAAAGCGACCCGCCAATCTAATGTGCCATATTGCTTTTCTAACTTTGAAATTCTGACGGCCACGCCGGAGTTCATAATCTGAGGAACGTCCGCACTAATCAATCCTTCAACTCTCTGGGCTATGCCTTTTGCTAAAGGTATATCTACCTTCTGCTCGGGATCATATCCTTTCTTTCTTGCCTGTTCCGCCAAAGAATATGCCTTGTTTACTTCTTTTTCTATTTGATTAAAATAATTCTCAAGGTCCTCCGTATACGTTTTCATTTTTCCAAAAAATTCAATACTGTTATTTTTCTGGTTTTTAAATTAACATAGATTGCTCTTGCCGGTTCCGGAACCAGGCCGCGTCTTTCTTGATAGGGTGTTTGAGAAACCCAACATGAACAGTTTAGCAAAGTAATGTTTCTATATGTGTCAACGCTTGATCTGTGAACATGGCCAGATACAAAAAAATCTGGCGTGCTTTTAATAAGAAGGGGGTCTTTCAAATAGCCGGGCTGATATTGTGTTGAGCCGTGTGTCGGCGCAAGATGTCTCTTTCTTAACAAATGTTTCATTATGCTTCCTGTGTTCTCCAGGCCGCCTTTTGTTCTTATTTTTTCTATTTTATCTGCATAAAAGGGAAAGGAAAAGCCATGATACATTAAGACATCTAATCCTGAAAAAGAACCACTAGAAGCTATATTCACAACAGAAGGATTTGAAACAAAAAGTATGTTCTCTTTATTTAAAAGGGAAGGAACATATTCTTTTGGCAGAGCAGGCTGTGGTTCAGCAATCCTCAATGAATCGTGATTTCCAGGACAGATAATTATTTTTATATGAGAGGGTATTTTTAAAATGAAATCAGAAAAAGCAGCATATTGGGCATATAAATCTTTTATAAGTAATTCTTTTTCCTGGCCCGGATATATGCCGATGCCTTCAACCAGATCTCCTACAATAAAAAGGTATTTTATTTTTTCAACTAACTCTTTTTGGTGTTTGGTCCCTGTTTTTTTGTTAATCCAGGCAACAAATTTATTTAGGCTTTTTTCTAAGAACGCCTTTGAACCAAAATGCAAATCACTAATGAAAACAGCTGCGATTTCATCTGGTGTTTTTTTAAGTTCTTTATTAAGCGGCGTGTCTGGTGTAATCAAAGAATTAACAAAGACAACTTTATCACTTTTTGTTCCTTGAACACCTAGAACTTCATCTTGTGTTATACTCCTAACCTGTTCAAAAAGCTCTTTTTTTGTTTTTGTTACTATTGCCTTAATTGTTCCTGTTTGATCTTCCAAATTTAATATATAATTGTTATTTCGGGTCAAAGACATGTCCAAGACCATTGCAATAAAATTAACTCTTTCTTTATCAGGTGCAGAGTAAATCTTTCTTATGGTTGTTGCCCCGTGCATGTCTTGTCTCTGTTTTAAGAGTTCCTGCAAAAAAACATATCTTCTGTTGTAAAGAGAAATAAATTCTTTGACTGTAATCTTTGTGTTGCTTTCCTCATAGTTTTCTACTATTTTTATTTTTTCAAACTCTGTTCCTGACTTAATAAAGGCATTGGGTGTCTCATCAGATTCTTTTCCATCATAAACAAAAGGTTTAGTTTTTAAAAAAAAAATTCTTTTTTTTATTTCCTCAAAACTTTCTGTTTTAAGCTCTGGACTAGTTAAAATTCCTTTCTTTAAGAGAAATCTTATTGTTTTTTGCATGTTTCTTTCAACTTAATGCAAGAATATCTTTTAAAATTGTGCGAGTTTTGTCCTTTAAGGTTCTGTTAAGATCTAATGAAATTTCTCTTGTCCTGCCATATCTTCCTTTAGAAATCGTTTTTGCACTAATTATCCCTAGCATGTCTAATTCTCCAATTATATCTGATATTCTTCTTTGGGTGAGGGGCCTTAAATCTGCTTTATCACATAATGTTTTATAGATTTCATAAACTTCGCCTGTGTATACTTTTCTTTTGCCTCTATCAAACAAAAGAAGTATGCTGAAGAGTGTTGCTTGTGACTGTTTTGGTTGGGTTTTTACAATTTCTATTATTCTTTCCTTCTCTATTTTGGCTTCTGCCTCATCAAGGTGGTCCAATCTAACTTTGGAGAGCCCTTTGCGCTCTGCCAACTCTCCTGCCACCCTCAATAATTCTAAGGCCCTTCTTGCATCCCCGTGTTCTCGTGCAGCATATGCAGCACATTTTTCAATAACACCTTTTTCAAGAGCACCTTCTTTAAAAGATTTCTCTGCCCTTTTTGTCAATATATTTCTTATTTGCAACGCATTATATGGAGGAAATACTATCTCTTCCTCACTAAGTGAACTTCTCACCCTTGGATCCATTGTATCTGTAAATACAAGGTTATTACTAACTCCAATTAATGCAACCTGGGCATTTTTGATTTCAGAATTTATGCGCGTTAAATTATAAATAATTTCGTCGCCTGCTTTTTTAATTAATTGATCTATTTCATCAAGTATAATCAATATAATCTCTTTTTCTTGCTTTTCAATTAATTTAAAAAATATATTATAAACTTCATCTGTAGGCAACCCTGTTGGTGGAACAGAATGTCCAAATTCTTTGATTATTTGAGCAATCAACCTATATTCTGTGTCAGCAATTCTTTTCATCTTACAGTTAAGATATATTATTTTTAGATTAATTTTTCTTTGTTCGGCAATTTTAAGCATATGCCTAGAAACATGGCGCACACTCAGTGTTTTTCCTGTTCCTGTTTTTCCATATATAAACAAGTTAGATGGCTTTTCATTTTTCAATGCTGGTGCTAAAATGCTTGCTATATTATTTATTTGGGCGTCCCTATGTAAAACTGTTTCAGGGACATATGTTGATTGGAGTGTTTTCCTGTTTTTAAATATCAAATTTTCATCCAAATATTTTTCAAAAAAACCACTTAATCCCTTTTGATTCATGTTTTTTTCCAAATGAAAAGAAGGTTTATAAAGATTTATATACTTAATTATATGTGCCAGACACCCTTTGGTTTCATATGGAACTCTTTTATTAAAAAATTTTTATGATTTATTTAATTTATTTTTGTCCTTTTTCTATTTTTTATTTTCTATATAGTAAATAAATTAAATTTTTTATTCCCTTATTTTTATTATAATCATGCAAAGGAAACAAAGGGGACCCAGTGTGTTTTGCTGTTACTGATTAATGATAAAAAACAAAAACCTTTAAATATAAGCTTCTTTTGCAAAACAACACCTTTTATTAATAAAATAGTAATAAAGTAAATCAAAACAAACAAGACAAATGTTAATCGAAAAAAAGTTATTGTCAAAGATGAAGGAATTTGGCCTTAATTCTTATGAAAGTAAAGTTTGGACAGCCTTATTATCAAGGGGCGTTTCTACAGCAGGTGAATTATCTGATATAGCCAACGTACCAAGATCTAGATCGTATGATGTTCTTGAAAGCCTTGAAAAAAAAGGATTTGTTGTCATGAAACTTGGGAAACCAATTAAATATATTGCTGTGCCTCCAGAGGAAGCAATAGAAAGGGTAAAAAAAAGAATAAAAGACCAAGCAAGAGAAGACGAAAAAATGTTGGATGAATTAAAAAAGAGCGAACTTTTACAAGAGATAAGTCTGCTTCATAATCAAGGCATAGAAACACAAGATCCAAGCGAGTTAACAGGAAGCATAAAAGGGATAAACAACATATATAATCATTTAATATACCAAATAAAGTCCGCAAAAGAATCAGTTGTACTTGCAACAACAGAGGCAGGAATAGAAAGAAAAACAAAAGCACTTCTTAAACACATCAAAAAGGCTAAAGAAAGAGGAGTTAAAATAACTTTTGTTGCTCCTTTTGGAAAAAACATGCCTCAAAACGAGCTTTCAGAATATGCAACACTTAAAAATACAAATAAAAACCACATGAGATTCTGTATTGTAGATAACAACCAGATAACCCTGCTGTTGACAAACGATCAAACCACGCACCCAAATTATGAGTTAGGTATCTGGGTCCACTCTCCCTTCTTATCAAAAACCCTTCTTTCAACCATTAATTAAAACAAAAATTTTATATATCTTCTTCTATAATTATGTCTCATTAAAATAATGAGGTGAAAAAATGGCATTTACATCCGTAGAACAAATATTATTAGCAGTAATCGTTGGAACCCTGGCTGCTATTGTTTATAGTTCAAGAATGTTGGTTTTGATGGAGAGAAGAATAGCGAGACTTGATGCAAACATTGAAAGATTGGTCAAGGCGGTCTTAAAAGAAGAAATTAAGATTGAAGAACAGACAAAAAAGAAAAAATAAAATGGAGATTTTATTAGATAGAACCTTTCTTAAATATTATAATCAAGACCTTTTCGCAAATATTGCTCTAAGAACCTTGTTTGATATAACACAACAAGAGCCAACTAGCTTTGCAAAACTCTTTGAAACTAAAGAAATATTGAAAAGCCAACAACCGCACAACATAGTTCTTCAAAATGCAACCACCCATTTTTTACTTGGGGTGTCTCCAAAACAAACCAAAGAGCAAGCAAGAGAAAGATATTATTTAACTATTAAGGCAATAAAAGAAGCAAACAAAAATGTTGGACAAATTGGCTCAAAAAGAATTAAGGCTGGCAGCAATGTGTTTATTGGATCTTTTAACAATCATCTTGTTTCTATTTTAATGAGAGCAGCAAAACATAAACGATTTAAGGTTTATGTTATCAAAGATGAAAAAGACAAAGTTTATTCTGCGCTTATTAAAAAATTAAATAAAAACAAGGTTGAGGTTGTAGAGATAGAATGGCATTCCTTAAATAAAGTTCTAGCCAACACAGATATTTGTTTGTTAGGAGGCGAAATCCTGACCAGAAAAAAAGGGGTGTTTGTAAATAAAGGAGGAAGGATGATAGCGGAAATATCACAAAAAAACAACGTGCCTGTTTATGTTTGTTTGCACACGTGGAAATATGATCATAAAAACACGGCAAAAGCAGATCTAACAAACCAGCATGAATATTTGTCTAAAGACATAATTACTTCTTATATATGTGAGCATGGCATATTTAAACCAGATTTTATTATTCAAGAAGCAAGGTTTCATAACAAAATGTTGTTTACATAGTCTTTGTTATTTCTTTAAAAGATAGACCTTTGCGACATTCTTTTTTAAAAACAAAATTGTTTCTTGTTTTTTCAAGATCTTCTGGATTCACAAAGACCCAATTAGTATGTATAAATTTAATTGCCAGCCATGGCTCAGCACCAAAAAACGAAGAAAAAACAAGCAACTGTTTAATGTCTTTTTTTGAAAAATATTTCTTTTCTTCTTTTGTTGCCTTTACTTCAATGGCTAACCTCCTTATCTTGTTTCCAACTAATAAATCAGGAGAGGGAAAGTGCATGCTACCAGAACCAGCGACCCTCACGGCAGCCCATCCCACAGACCAAAACAATTTTATGAGATCTCTTTCCGCATTAGTCCCTTTTCTTTTTGACATTTGTTTTTAATAAAATAAACATAGCTATAAACCTTTTTAAAAAAAACCATAAGTTTTTTAAACACAATTACAATTAAAAAACCGTGCAAACCAAACTTTCTTTAAGAGCAATGCGGCGCTTACTAAAAAAATCTGGCGTAAAAAGAAGTTCAGAAAAAGCAAAAACAGAGCTTCGCGACATCCTTGAAACTCACATTATAAAGGTTTCATTAAGATCAAAAGAGTTTTCTGTGCATGCGCATAGAAAAACAATAAAAAAACAAGACATTATGTTGGCTCTTAAACAAGAATAGACATTAAATCTTTGGCTGCTGTTGTGTTTTTAAAAATTGTTTTTGCTTCTTTTAATAATAATTCAGGTGATTTGTATCTTTGGGAAAAATGTGTTATGATTAGTTTTTTAACTTTGCTTTTTAGGGCAAGCATCGCTGCCTGCTTAGCTGTCATGTGCTTATTTTCTTCTGCCTTTTTTTGGAGTGAAGAATCATATACAGCTTCTGCAATCAACAGATCAGATTCTTCTGCTAATTCTTCGGCATTTTTACACGGCAGAGTATCAAGAACAACAGATATTTTTTTGCCTTTCACAACATAAGTTGCCTCTTCGGGAGTGATTGTTTTGTTATTCCAATTAATAATTTCATTATTTTGGAGTTTTCCCAAAAGAGGACCATCAGGGACAGCCAGTTTTTTAATATATTTTTTATTTATTCTGCGCCTGTCCTTTTCAATAAAAGCATATCCCAAACAAGGCATGCTGTGTTTAAGTTTTTTTGAATAAACAACAATTTCTTTAAACTCGATTTTTGTATCTTTTGTAAGTTCGATTATCTTTATAGAAAAACCTAGATTAAGTGAAAACACACTAAATAACTGTTTAATGCGGTTTTTAGTTCCTTTTGGCCCGTATATCTCAAGTCTTTTGTAATATTCATTTGCATTTAATGTTTGTAGTAATCCAGGCAATCCAAAAACGTGGTCGCCGTGCCAATGGCTAATGAAAATTTTTGAAATTTTTGAAGGTTTTATTTCTGCAATCTTTAGTTGTCTCTGTGTGCCTTCTCCGCAATCTACTAAAAGACCTTCTTCATTGTGTTCTATGAACAGTGCCTGGTGGTTTCTTTTTTTTGTGGGTACCATACAACTTGTTCCTAAAAAAGTCAGTTTCATAAACCAACGAAACATAAAGCGGTTTTTATAACTTTTGAAAAATAATTTCAATATAGAAAAAAAATTTCATAACCTTTTTATACAATACACATTTTTCTATATATATGACTAAAAAAGTTAAAGTAAAAGCACGTTATTTTCCCGATGTAATTATAACTGAGAATTCAGAAGCTGCCAAGTTATTAAATACACAAAGCACGTTTGGCAAACTTGAGAAAGAAGGAAAAGTAAGCTTGTCTTTAATTGAAGGTTATTTCTTGTTGGAAAATGAAAAAATAGAAGTGTATGATGGAAGAAACCACCTGTTGACAACACAAGAGTATCTGAAGAAAGCAACAAGGGAAGAGCCAAACTTTCTTGTAAGGTATGCAGTTTTTAAGGATTTAAGAGAACGCGGGTATGTTGTGAAAACAGCGTTAAAGTTTGGGGCAGATTTTAGAGTGTATGATAGAGGTATTAAGCCAGGTCAAGATCATGCGAAATGGGTTGTATACCCAGTAGCAGAGGGAACCACTTTGACATGGTATGAGTTTGCAGCCAAAAACAGGGTGGCCCACTCAACAAAAAAGAAATTATTACTGGCTGTTGTTGATAATGAGGGCGACGTTTCTTATTGGGAATGCGGATGGGTCAGACCATAACTTTTAAATAAAAAGAACCAAATTAAGTAATTGATGATAGATAAAGAGGACGTTCTTTCAATTGTTGAGCAAAAAGGGCCTGTTTTGCCCAGGGATGTTGTTAAGGAACTGGGAGGAGACACTTTTTTAGTGGGTGCTATTTTAAGTCAGTTAGTCGATAAAAAAGAAATTAAAATAAGCCACACCAAAATAGGCGGGAGCCCTGTCTATTATGTTTCTGGACAAGAAGAAAAACTCCAGAATTTGTATAAATTTTTAAAAAGCAAAGAAAAGGAGGCCTATGACTTAATTAAATCTAAAAAAGTCATAAGGGATTTAACAGCGACACCCGCAATTAGAGTTGCATTACGTAATATAAGGGATTTTGCCAAACCATTGGAAGTTAAAATAAAAGGGGAAAAAGAGCTTTTTTGGAAATGGTATCTTTTAGATAACACTTCTGTTGAGACCTATGTTAGAGAGATTGTTAAAAAAGAGTTTTCTGCACAAGTTATTGAAAAAAAAGAGCCAAAGGCCCTTGAAGTCGAAAAAAAAGAGAATGAAAGACAGGAGGTTTTATCAGAAGAACCCCCTAAAAAAGAAGAGAGGCAGGAGCTCTTGTCAAAAATAAATGATACATTCACAAACAAAAACATAGAAATTATAGAGGAAAAGATTATAAGAAAAAATTCTGAGATAAACTTTATAATAATTGTTCCTAGTCCTGTCGGAAAACTGAAATTTTTTTGTAAAGTAAGAAATAAGAAAAAGAACAATGACAAAGACCTTAGTTCAGCATATGTTGAAGGACAAATGAAAAAACTTCCTGTGTTATATGTAACAACAGGTGAATTTACAAAAAAAGCAGAACAACTTTTAGAAAAAGAGTTTAATATGGCAATCTTAAAAATCTAAAATGGGCACTAATTTAAGTTCTATTTTAACTACAAAAGAAGTTTCTTTTGATGTGTTTACTAATAAAAAACTTGTTGTTGACTCATATAATATTCTCTACCAGTTTTTATCCACAATAAGGCAGCAGGACGGTTCATTATTAAAAGACACACATGGTCATATAACCAGCCATTTGTCTGGCTTGTTTTTTAGAACAACAAAATTAATGAAAGAAAAAATAAAGCTAGCCTTTGTTTTTGATGGCGCGGCGCCAAAATTAAAAAAGGCAGAGCGCGAACGCCGCTCTGAATTAAAAAAAGAAGCACAGCGCAAATATGAAGAAGCTCTTAAAAAAGAAGACCTTGAGTTAATGAAGAAATATGCATCAAGAACATCTGTTTTAACAAAGGAGATGGTAGAAGAATCAAAAGAGTTGATTGACGCGCTCGGCTTGCCAACGATTATGGCGCCTTCAGAAGGAGAAGCACAAGCATCTTTTATGGTAAAAAAAGGAGATTTTTATGCCTTAGTCAGCCAAGATACAGACGGACTGTTGTTTGGTAGTCCAAGAATAATAAGAAATTTATCTGTGTCTAGGAAAAGAAAAAAACCAGGAACACAAACATATGAAACAATTAACCCTGTAGTTATAGATTTACAAGAGAACTTGCGCATGCTAAACATAAACAGAGACCAACTAATTGTTATTGCAATGTTGTGTGGTACAGATTTTAATATTGGAGGCATAAAGGGCATTGGTCCAAAAAAGGCCCTCCTATTAGTAAAAAAACACAAAAATAATTTTGATGCCTTGTTTAGAGAGGTTAAATGGAATGCTTATTTTGATTTTAACTGGAAGGAAATCTATAATTTAATAAAGGAGATGCCCACAACAGACAATTATGAGCTGAAATGGAGAAAAATAGACAGTAAAAAAATAAAAGAGATTCTTGTTGAAAGACACGATTTTTCAAAAGAAAGGATTGATAAAACCTTGCAAGAACTATTATTAACACAAAAGCAAAAAGGATTATCGGACTTTTTCTAAATACCTTTTTAAATTTTTCATTTCTTCTTTTATGTTATGTTAACATTAAAGGTTGTTTTGAGCAAGGCAGAAGCCGCAAAGAAGTTCTTGTTAGATAACAAAAACTATAATAAAAAATATTTGCCAAAAAAAGCAGCCAATCACATTTTTTTCCCGGTATTAAAGAAAATAAAGATGCCTTCTTCACTATTTGCTGTTTATGAACAAGCAGAATTAGAAAAATCTAAGAAAAAACCTAATTACAAAGACATACTTAAAAACAAATTAAGTAAGGCAGAATTTGAAGAGTTACCAAATTCTTATGACATAATAGGAAACATAATTGTTATAGAAATAAGAAAACCCTTAGTTAAACATGAGAAATTAATTGGTTCTGCCTTATTAAAGACACACAAAAACATTAAAACAGTGTTAAAGAAATCGGGAATTCATTTTGGAGAATTTCGAACACAAAAACTATCTTTTATTGCAGGTGAAAATACAAAAGTTACAGAATATAAAGAAAACAATGTAAAAATAAAGTTAGATGTTGAAAAAATCTATTTTTCTCCGAGGCTAAGCACCGAGAGAAAAAGGATATATAAAAAGATAGAACCAAATGAACGGGTTTTAGTTATGTTTTCAGGATCTGGTGTTTATCCAATTGTCATTTCAAAAAACACGTTGGCAAGAGCAATTGTGGGCATAGAAAAAAATCCTGTTGCGCACAAGTTCGCAAAAGAAAACCTTACATTAAATAATGCAACAAATGTTGCACTGTTTTTGGGTGATGTGAGGGACATAATTCCCAAATTAAAAGAAAAGTTTTCTAGAATCATAATGCCCCTCCCAAAAAACGCAGAAGATTTTTTAGAAATGGCATTTAAGGTTTCAACTAAAGGCACAATAATTCATTTTTATGATTTTGAACATGAGACAGAAATATTTAAAGGGGAAGAAAAAGTAAAAGAGGCCTGTGCAAAAAGCAACCTAAACTGCAACATTATAAATACAGTTAAATGCGGCCAATATTCTCCAGGAAAATTTAGGATATGTGTAGATTTCCAGATAATTTAAATAATGCGTTGCTTTTCAGATAAATAAGTGTAAAATGTGCGATGATCGAGTGAACACCCAATGATCCGAAAGGAGATGATTAAAGGAAGTAACTTGTGAGTGCATGCACAATTTTAGATTCAACTTAATAGCGAACTTAGAAATTTCTGAACATATAGTTATCAGCCGAACATATTCATAAAATCTTTACCTTCAAGGGATTCTTCTGCGCTTACTTTGTTAATGGCTTTTATAAAATCGCTTTCTTTTACTTTGGTTCTGTTATCTCTTATTGCAAAATAACCGGCTTCTGTGCAAACAGCTCTGACTTCGGCTCCAGAAAAATCTTCCATCAAAGAAAGCAACTTGTTCAGGTTCACCTTTTCCAGCGACATGCTCTTTGTATGTATCTTGAAAATTTCTTTTAGGCCTTCTTTGTCTGGCAGAGGCACTTGAATTAATCTGTCTAGCCTGCCCGGTCTTAAAACTGCCGGATCCAGTATGTCGCGTCTGTTGGTACATCCGATAACCTTTACATTACCCAGGGGAGAAAACCCGTCAATCTCGGCCAGCAACTGCATAAATGTTCTTTGTACTTCTCTTTCTCCCGAAGTTCCAATATCAACGCGTTTTGCAGCCAGCGCATCTAACTCATCAATAAACACAATAGAAGGCGCCTTTTCTCTTGCCAGCTCAAATATCTCTTTAACTAATTTTGCTCCTTCTCCAATAAATTTTTGTACTAGCTCAGAACCAACAACCTCAATAAATGTGCTGTCTGTTGCATTTGCAACGGCTTTCCCCAACAAAGTTTTTCCTGTTCCCGGAGAACCATACAATAAAATGCCTTTTGGTGGCTGGATACCAATTCTTTTGAACAAGTCGGGCTTTTTCAAAGGCAATTCAACAACCTCTTTAATTTCTTGTATTTGTTTGTTTAATCCGCCTATATCATCAAAAGTTACATCGGGCTTTTCCATGATAACAAATTTTTCCACGTTAAACCCTTTGGAACGGGAAAATTTTTTTATTATATTGAGATTTTTTTGATCAACCAAAACACTGTCTCCAGGTTTTATGTTTTTACAAGTGTCAGAAACGCAAACAAAGAATTGGTTGCCGTTTGGAACTTTTATAATTGCGTTTTTGTCAAGTATTTCACGAACTTCGCACAACATTAAAGGCGGCGTCCTAAACCTATCAATTTCATTTTTTAAATGGTTAATCGTCTCTTTTAGAATGCGGTTTTCTTCTTCTAATTCACTAATGTTTGAAGAATAAGTAAACATGATACTTGCTAATTCTTTGCTGCTGTTCCCATCCATCGATTTTTGGAATAGAAAAGGTATTAATAAATCTTATGGATGACTATGAAACAAAGATTCCTTTTTTGATTATCCAATGTTCTTTGTTATTTTTATCTATGCCATAAATATCGAGTTTTTGTCTTGGCGAATTGATGACAACATCCATGTGGTATTCTGTGGCAGTGTCCGGTTCAAAACCACTACCAAAAGCAACATGGATCATGTTCGCAATTTTTTCATTTATGATCAAATAATCACACAAGCTTGCATGTGGGTTTGTGTTTATGGCAAATTCACCAATCCGGTTAAAATTTTTCTTTTTTAGGTTTATTAACTTTTTTGGCAGGCTTTTGTTTTTTTCCTGTTCCAGAATGTTTTTCCAAGCTTCTTTCTTTCTCTTGTTGAAAGCAGCTATAACCTTTTTCGGTCCAGAAACAATTTTATAACCTGCTTTGGTTGCTTCTGCCACAAAAGGGTTTTTACTATTTAATGTCCAGCTTCTATCAATGTTAATAACAACATCTCCAACAATTCTTCCTTTGACATACTCTGGCGTTGTAAATGCCTCTCCGCCAGGAATATTAGCCATCCTACCCATTTTTAATCCTTTTTTTTCCCATAACGGATGTAATATTGTTCTGACATCAGAATCACTCCCTAAAACTAATCTGCGTGTGCCGTCTTTTTTTATTAGACCGACTTCAAAATCACAGCCATTTTTAATATTGCTCTTGACAATTACTTTTTTACATTTATTCATTACTTTTGCAATATCTGCGTTTCTTTTACGCATTTTTTTGTAATCTATTAAGGTTGATTCAATTAATTTGTCAATAGGCACAGTAGATGTAAATGCCACTCTGCTTAAAGGTGGCCTAGATTCGTCTTTTGATTGAGGATACCAATGAAATTTATAAATAAATCCGCCCGGAGAAGTCCATTTGCTTTTTTTATTTTGAGTGGGATAGCCTATTTTTTCTCCAAAAATGTGTTTTCCATGATAACCTTTTCCTGAAACAAAAAAAGTAGCTTTTGGTATTTTTATTCTGTCTAATTTTAATTCTTCTGATACTTTTTTGTATTTTTTGAAAATTGGTATATCTATGTTTTTTTCTAGTTCTAATCCTATTAATGTGGTCATTAACTCAGAAACTTTTTCTGGCGTTGCGCGTTGGCTGGCTCTTACAGTTGAGGCTTTAATTCCAATGGCTTTTGAGTTGTTTTTTGCAGATAAAAACAAGTTATGGCAGATCGCATATGCATCTAAGTAATCTTGCAAAGGATGTGATAAAAATTTTTTATCAGGTATTAAAACAAAACCAATACTGAACAGTTCAGATTTTTTTAATGCGTAAACATTTTTTATTATTGCATCTGTTGTTTTTTTTAGTTTAACAGACATAAAGGGTTTAAACCATTTTGTTTTATATTCAATATTATCAGAAAAAGATTTTTTTTCTGCTTTTATTATTAATCTTGGTTGAACAAAAAATTTGTTAAGTTCTTTAATGTTGATTTCTTTTAATAAATCTCTTAATAATGGATTTTTCTCTTTGTATGCTTTCCACACATCAAATAAGATTTCATAATTTTTAGTTTTATAACCAAAAGATACATTCATATCTATTTTTAAATCAGCAGCAGCTCTTGAGAACGGCGCAATTGAAAAAAAAGCATCTTTATTGTAATCACCATAAATAAAGACATTTTTTGTTTTTTTTTCTGTAAGGATTTTTTTGTAATATTTTACAGCATCATTGAACTCTTTTTCAACGTACCTCATATTATCACCAACTCTCTCTTTGACTTTGTTAATCTTTTTATTTTACCTTGAAATATAAAGGTATCTTCAATTCTTATGCCATATCTGTTTGGAAAATATAATCCAGGCTCTATAGTAAAAACAATATTGTTGTGTGGTTTATTTTTGTCTTCTGTAAATAACGATGGCGGCTCATGTATATCTAAACCCAGGCCATGACCTAGAGCATGAGTAAAATGTTCTGCTTTCTTCCCTAAATTATCAATTGCAATTTCATATAATCTTGAGAATTTTTTTACTTTGCCTGATTCACATTTTTTCAATGTATCTAAAACCAGACTAAAATTGTTTAATTCTTTTATTGTTGGCTGTCCAACATATAGCATTCTGCTCATATCAGAACAATAACCGTTATAACGGGCGCCAAAGTCTAATAATAAAAAACCTTTTTTTATTTTGCCAGAGGGAACAGAATGCGGCAGTGAAGATTTTTTTGAAGACGCAACAATAGGATCGAATGCTAAATCACAACAGTGTTTTTTTATTTCTGCTTCAATAAACTCTTTCAGCTGTAATTCAGTTTTGAATTTGAAATTCTTAATTATTTTACTATAGACATTATCTGTTACAGAACAAGCTTTTTTTATCATGGCAATTTCTTTTTTTTCTTTTACCATTCTTATTTTTGAACAAACATCAGAAATATCAAGATAATGTGATTTCAATGCTTTTCTTAATTTTTTATATAGATATAAGGTAATTTTTCTTTCTTCAATCCCAACTTTCTTGATTTTATGTCTTTTTAATAATCCAGCTAATGTTTCAAGGATTTTTTTCTTTTTATCTGTTTTATAGACTGTTAGTTTTGTTTTTCTGGCGCGTTCATATTCCATGTCAGGAACAATTAAGAAAGATCTATTTTTTAAAACAGCCAGAATACCAATACCAACATAATTAGCAAAGTAAAACATATTTGAACTAGGTTTTTCATTAAACGAGAATATTAAAGCGAGGTCAATCTTTTTTTCTTTTAACTTAAGTTGTAGTTTTTTTATTCTCATTCAACAGAACTAAATTTGAATACTATAAAAACTTTCTCATCTCGTTACTTCATAACTTTCTACTTGTTCCTTTAATTTTTTTGCTGCTTTGTTTTTTTCAAAATGTTTTCTTACAGGATCAATTAATTCATTAATATAAAAGGCAACTGTTTTCTTTAAATCGAGAGGATGTATTTTGTTATTAGAATATAATTCTTCTAATTCATTATAACTTTTAATTGTTAAATTTCCGCCAAACTTATCAGGCCTTTTAATTTCTATGTTATCGAACTTTTCAAAGATTATGTATTTACAATATTCTAAAACAGGGTTTTCTTTTATTGTATTTGGACACCATGCCTTATTCATCTTTCTGTTAATCTCTTCTTGAGAATCTGTCATAAAAATAGCTGTGTCTGGCTTAGATTTTGACATTTTCATATCTATGGCGCGTTCAACAGCATCTTTTTCCGTGGTAGCTGGTTGTTGTAATCCCATTAGCATGTGGTGGCTTACAATTATTGGTTTCCAGTAACCTATTTTTTCTCCAATTTCCCTAGCCAAAACATTAACTTTCCTTTGATCCATACCTAATTGACAAACGTCTGCTTTCAAATGAAATATATCAGCGGCCTGCATGCATGGATAAATAATATGAGATGCCTGTAATATTTCTTTTTCAGACCTGCCCATTATTTGCGTGGTTCTTAAAATCCTTTTTAATGTTGCGGAACGGGCAACCTGCATTACAGTTTTCCAGTAATTCCTGTTATTAAGTAAGTCAGAAGCCCATATAAATTCAACATTCTCTAAATTCATGCCACAAGCTTTCCAGACTTCAATAAAATATTTGCCAGCAACCTTGATTTTTTTTAAATCTCCACTTAATTTATTATTTGCCCAGGCGTGCCAATCAGCTACCAACATTTTAAATTTAGCACCCGCTTTAATCATTTTATTGACATTTATGGCTCTTAAAACGCCCTGTGCTAAATGTATTCTTCCAGAAGGTTCAAACCCATCATAAGCGATAAATTTCTTTTTCTCACCCAACAATTTCATTAAATCTTCTTTTGTGACTATTTCTTCGCCAACTTCTTTTATTAATTGAAAACGCTTGTGTACATTCATGGTGTTAAATTAAATTCTTTAACTATATAAAACTTATTAGAAAAGAAAGGACAGCGAATTTGGTTTCCCGTACAGAGTACAGTACTGCCAAATACGTCGGTCGGTTTAACTTCGGTGTTCGAAATGGGAACCGGTGGAACCCGACCACTATGGCCGTCCCACGTCTATTGAAAAAGTAAATCATTTAAAAATGTTTTTAAAATTTCTTTCTGTCGTGTTTAGAATGCACTTTTATGATTTTAGAAGTAGTTAGATAACCATTAAGGAGGCCTTTTTCTGCCAAGTAAGGGAAAACGTCATTCTCAAGACTATCTCCAGCATATTCTAATAATTCTGGCAGGGTGATAAATATAGAAGAAAAACCCAAATAAACATCGCTTTTTTTTGGTTTTTGTACAAATTCTAAAATTTTTGAACCCTCTAATTTTACAATCCCTTTTTTAGCGGGGGTTAAAGTTGTTGTTAGAACTAAGGTGGTTATGCCCTTCTTTTTTATATGTTTGTCCCATAAATCTTGTAAGTTTAAATCTTCAAAAAAAACGTCGCCGAACACAACAAGAAAATTAGTTTTAATTTTTCCTTTTATTAATTTTAAAGAATCTGCAGTTCCTCTTGACTCTTTTTCTTCTACATATTCAATATTAACACCATATTTAGAACCATTTTGCACTATAGAAAACACTTTGTTGATGACTTTTTCTCTAGCTATAAGATAAATGCTCTTGAAACCATGTTCCCTCAACTTTGTAATCAAGGTTTCTATTAATGCAGTGCCATTAACTTTTGCAGTAATTCTATATTCTTTTTCACTTATCTTAATGTCTTCTTCTGGTCCTCCTGAAAGAATGACAGCGACTTTATTTTCTCCAAGCGCATTGTTTATTAATAATTCAATAGCCTGGCTTCTGTTTCTTACATAAATATTATCTATAATGCTGTCTATGTCCTGTAATGTTTTCTCGCTTATAGTAATTGAAATCTTTTTCTTGATTTTATTGCACCAAACCAAATTAAATCTAAATTTATATATAAATATATCTTATAAAGTAGGATAAGAGTAAGATATTTAAATAAATTCTTTTTGCATATCTTTTTTACTGGAAGGTGGATTTATTGAAAATATCTGTGATAGGATTGGGATATGTTGGATTAATACAGGCCGTTGGAATGGCTAAACTAGGTTATGATGTTGTTGGTGTTGATATTGACAAAACAAAAGTTGACGCGATAAATAATGCAACCGCGCCAATATATGAAAACAAACTTGATGTTTTATTGAAAGAAGTTATTCCTAAAAAATTAAAAGCTACTACAGGTTTAAAAGACGCGGTTTTGAATTCAGATGTTACGTTTGTATGTGTGGGAACACCATCAAAAAAACAAGGAGAGATGTCCCTTTCTCAACTGAAAAACGTGTTAAAACAACTTGGAGAATTATTGAAATATAAAACCCCACACATAATTGTTATTAAATCTACTGTTGTTCCTGGAACGTGTGAAAATGTTGTTATTCCAACACTTGAGAGAACATCTGGAAAAACACATTCTAAAGATTTTTCAGTTGTTATGAATCCTGAGTTTTTAAGAGAGGGAGAAGCTATTGAAGATTTTTTTAACCCAGATAGAATTGTAATAGGTTCTACTGATGAAAATGCACTTAATATATTAAAAAAAATTTATGGTTCTTTTAAATGTCCTATATTAACAGCAACTTTTAAAGAAGCAGAGATGATTAAATATGCTTCTAATGCTTTTTTAGCCACAAAAATTTCTTTTATAAATGAAATAGGAAACATAGCTAAGAAACACGGTATTGACACGAACGTTGTTGCAAAAGGCATTGGTTTAGACAAACGAATTTCACCTTATTTTCTAAGATCAGGCATTGGGTTCGGCGGAAGTTGCTTTCCTAAAGACGTTAGCGCAATAATATATAAGGCGACAGAAGCAGGGCACAGCCCAAGATTGTTGAGGGCTGTGCTGGACATTAATAGGGAGCAGCCTCTTAAAATACTGGAACTGCTTGAAAAAACAGGACCATTAAAAGGGAAAAAGATTGGAATCCTTGGGTTGACTTTTAAGTCAGGCACAGACGATATCAGGGAAAGCCCTGCCTTAACCACAATAAAAGAATTGTTAATGGAAGAGGCCCTGCTGTATATATATGATCCTAAAGCAATGCATAAAGTTAAAAAAATTTTTCCACACCTTAATTATATGAAAAACGGACAAAAAGTCATTGATAATGCCGAGACAATTTTGATATTGACAGAATGGCCGGAGTTTAGAAAACTTGATTTTGGTGATAAATTAGTTATAGATGGCAAAAATCTTTTTTATGATAATAATAAACCAAAAAATTATGAAGGCGTTTGTTGGTAAATAATAAAGCTTAAAATAATATGGTTGTTTCTTTTAAAATATATGGATGAAACTGTTGCTGTAATTGGGTTGGGGTATGTTGGTCTGCCATTAGCTTGTTTATGCGCTAAAAAAGGCTATTCTGTAATAGGGATTGATATCAATAAAGACAAAATTAATAAGATAAATAATGGTCAAAGTCCCATTAATGATGAATATGTTAAGGAAAATTTCTTACACAACAAAATAAAAGCTACAGATGATTTTTCTGAAATTAAGAATGCTAAATATGTTATTGTGTGTGTTCCTACACCAGTTAATGAAAAGCATTTGCCTGATTTAAGTTATGTAAGAGAAGCTTCAAAAAGCATTTCAGAAAATTTACAAAAAAACCACATTGTTATAATTGAATCGACTGTTTATCCGGGCACAACAGAAGAGATTGTTCTATCAATCTTGGAAAGTTCTGGATTAAAAGCAGGTGAAGATTTCTTTTTAGCACATTGTCCAGAAAGAATTGATCCAGGTAATAAAAAATGGACAATAGAAAAAATACCACGTGTCGTTGGTGGTATCAACAATAAATCTACTGAAAAAGCAGCAGAATTATATGGGAAAATTATTGAAGCAGAAATTGTAGAAGTAAAATCATCTAAAGAAGCAGAAGCAACCAAGATAATGGAAAACACCTTTAGAGATGTTAATATTGCTTTTATCAATGAAATGGCTAAGAGTTTTGACAAAGCGGGAATTGATATAATGGATGTTATAAAAGGGGCATCTACCAAACCGTTTGCATTTATGCCTCATTATCCAGGAGCAGGCGTGGGCGGTCATTGCATATCTGTTGACCCTTATTACTTAATTGATAGAGCCAAAAATTATAATTTTAACCATGAGTTTCTAAAATTGGCCAGAAAAATAAATAACAGTATGCCAGAATATACAGTTGAATTATTAGAAGATGAATTGAAAAAACTAGGAGAAAACATAAAAAATGCAAAAATAGGCATATTAGGATTAGCATATAAAGCTAATGTAGATGATACAAGAAAAAGCCCTGCTTTTGAAATTATTAAATTATTAAAAGAAAAAGGAGCTTTAGTAACAGTATATGATCCTTATCTGCCGCAAAAATCTGCTGTTTCTTCTTTACAAGAATTACTAAATAATGCTGATTATTTGGTTTTAGTTACAAATCATAAAGAGTTTAAAGAAATGGAGTTAAATTTGCTGAAGGAAAACAACATAAAAATAGTTATAGACGGCAGGAATTGTTTAGATAAAGAACAAATAATAAAATTAGGAATTA